>JBBKVQ010000202.1:0-16804 GCA_037968515.1 Bradymonadaceae bacterium | reverse complement strand
GGCGGCGGCCAGGAAAAACGGGCGAAAGCCCTTCTGTAGTAGTGCGAAGTCCATGCGATACCTCTGCGGCTATTAAACCCGAACTTCAGTGTCAGTTTATGATTTCGATCATGGGGTTCGTTTATTCGCCATCCGCGAGGGCTTGGAGCCACTCGCAATCTACGACCATGAACCCTTCGGAGAGCGTGCTTACAGGGCCAACCTTGTTCCAGCGGCTCATCAAGCGGATGGCAGTTTCAACGCGGACGTTGATGAGGTCGGCGATGTCTTTTCTTGAAAGATTGATATCGAGATGGACTCCCATACCTCCGTTTGGGAGTGGTGTGCGCTTGCCGTGTTTTTCGCATAAGCCGTTGAACAACATGCCAAGGCGCTGTTCTGCGCTTGAGGTTGTAAGCTCTTCGACTCGGCGAACAAGGTCGAGGTTTCGAGCCATGATCCCTTCGATCATACCTTCCAAAAGTGACTCGTGTTTTTGAAGCGTTCCGTAAAAATGATCGCGGAAAATTTCAATGCAATAACCTTCGTCGATGGCCACCGCGGAAGCAGGATATGGCATCCGCCTAAACACTGCGATTTGGCCCACGGCATCGCCTTCGTCAAACACTCCGAGCGTCGCTTCCCCGCCGTCCGAGCGGATCTTGATGATCTTGATTTTCCCTTTGACCAAGAACGTGAAATTGACAGCTGGCGCGCCTTCTCGCCACAAAGTTTCGCCTTTCGCAAAATTTCTAACGATGCAGAAATCTAAGACCGGCTCGAGCGCTTCGGGCCTCATATTTTCGAACAGGGACTGCCCCTTTAGGGCCGCCAATTTTGTGTTTCTATCCATGATCCGTCCTTGAGCGTCTGGCCCTCATTTCCAAGACGATCGTCTGTTGAACGTCGTCTGGCAGGTCGGCAAGGGCTGGGAATATTTCTCGTTCTTCGCCCGACAAGTGTGACTCGAGTTTGACGGTGAGACGTCGAACACATTCGCGTAAGCCGTCTCGGATATTATCGAGATGAGCTGGGTTCTCACTGAGGGCTTTGCAGTAGCCGATCAGTTCCAGCACCGCGGCCTCTTCTTCAAGATGTTCGCGATGCATGCGTGCAAGCGCGGCATCCATACGCGGGGAGCTCCCAGCTAAACGTGGCAAGATCGAGTCGTGTTCGTCTTCCATATGCAAGGGCAGGGATTCTGAAAAATAGTGAGCAGCGTCACGAGCGGAGTTCCTGACCGCTTCGTATTCTTCGATCGACGCTTCGCCTAGTTTCCAAGCAATTTTTAGAAATTTCCGAATACGCTCGTGGCAAGCCAGTAGAAGTGCCATCGGGGTGTCGTCGTCGGGAGGAGCAATCAGAGAAATCATATGGACTCCGGCTTATGCGAGTTTGAAAACGGTTTCACTCGCGGCCAAATATGGAAAACAAAAAGGACAGCTGCGACTGCGTAGAAAAGCCAAGAAAGTCGACTCGTAAAGAACGACGATAAAACGCCAAAGTTCAAGGCGATGATCGCCCCAACAGCCAGTGTTTTGGTGCCGTGGAAAGCCTTTGATTCACTTACAAATTTGGGCAAAATCCAGAAAGACATGCCCACACAAAGCTGAACTAACCAGCCAAAACAAAGAACGTGGAAATGGGCTTCTCGAGTTGCTGCATAGGTGTGGATAGCCAAAACGCCGCTCTTGTGGACCAATAGGACTGCGCCCAAAGTCGACCCCGCCAGAAACTGAACGAGTGCGATACGGAGGGTAATAGCGGTGAATTTGGGCATTATTTTTTCCCCTTCACGCGTGGCCATATCCAAAGCACCAAGGCGATCGCCGCCAGCCATTGTGTCAGGGCCGAAATCACCAGCGCGACTGGATACCAGCCGTGGCCCGACAGGGGCTCAAAGACGGCACGAATGACCAGTCCGAGATTCAGCAGAAAAAAGCCGGCATACCCAAGCTTTTCGTTGCCACGGGGCGTCTCTTTGGAGTGTTTCGGGAACATCCATCCCGCCACTCCAAAAATCAGGTGCGAAATCCATCCCACCACAAAAAGATGAAGCCACGTGGGCGTGAGCCACAGATTCCCGTTCGCAAAAACTGAGTCGAAAACCAGCAAGGAGCACGCTGCCAGGAAGTAAATGAGGCCAGTTTTGATGAACAGGCGGGTTATCGTTGGCATGAGACCCCCGGCTGTTTTCGTCCCGCAAATCCAGGCGAAACAAACACAAACACCATGATCGCTAAGACCGGGAAAGCCGCGCTGACAGCCACGATCCAAGGATCGAAGCTGGATCGCAGAAGCGCCGGCCAGAGGGTCGTGGTCGGCCATAATCCGATGACCAGAATCCATGCACAGATCGTGAAACCTTGTGCCCACTTTTTGGCACGCTGAAGCTGACGTTTATCCACCCAACCTGCGATTTCCTGAACGACGACAACACTGACGACCAGCAGGAACAGGGTGTGCAAATACGGAATTCGCAGGTGGGCTTCGTCTGCCCATCGCATGATTCCGGGCACACCTGCGTGCGCCTGAATCAGACTGACTGCGGCCGCGGGGATGAGCACGACTCTGGCCGATTGGTTTTTCCAAAGAACACCAATATGGGTAAAGGTCCCGAGGCCAAAAATCATGGTGCAGACCGCGCCGAACGACCACAGATGGTCGGGCACGAAAGGTTGAGCAACGCTTAAAATCCAAGTGCCACATAAGCCGATGACAATCGCTTTGTTGGCCCATCTTAAACGCGGATCGTCAGGTGTTTTGAACCGCTGATGCAGCAGTCCCAAGGCGGCGACAAAAAGCCATCCTAATGAAAACGTGGTGACAAACGCGTGAATGGCGCCATCGGTAAAAAACCGGTCGGTTTCTCTGGTGGCGACAAAAATGCCGCGCATCCAAGCACCGACGGTGCTCAACACTAACGCGGCCACTGCCAGATTCAGTGTTGAGCGCGCCGGATTCGACAGAACGTGGCGTTCTTTGAAATATCGCCACGCAAATGCGTACCAAGTGAGCATCGAAACCGTCGACAGAATCACCGACAGGGGAATCCGCTTTCCGCCCATAATCGACGCCTGATAACCATTAAGCATGAATGGCACAAAGCTCGCCACACCCAACAAAACAGCGGTTAAGATGATGTTGTCAATTTGACGCATGACCGCGCCAGCCTGTCGCATTTTGAAGGCGATTACCGCCATCAATCCAGGCGTCACCCACGAAAAAAACATCGTGTGCGAGTGGGCATGGCGGATATTCTCCCACGAAGCCTGCGCAGGAAGCGCGACGCCCAAAGATGCGCAGCGCATCCAAACACCAGCCGCGCCGGCAAAAACAAAGCTTGCCAGGGCAAACGCTACGACTCTGGGCAGGGCATTCACGAAACCCTCATTGCGCGATTGCGCCGTCGAAGAAGAAACGCGTGTTCAGCGAGACACTGTCGTTAACTCCGGTTGCGGCGTTTTTGTACGAAGTGGTGGTTCGCAGGTACTCAAGCGAAACCTCGAAAGGTTTCCATGGGCGGACTGCGACCGCTCCAAACGCGTCCCACTGTTGGTACGCGGCGTTTCCGCCGTAGGTTTCTTCGTCGCCAAATTCGCCGCTACCCGATGCTACGGCGGTAATCGGACCCACCGCGACTTTGACCTCGAGCCACCCTCCGCAGGCACCAAGCCCGGTGACGTCGGTGACGGATTCATTGGTATCGACGGTCTTTTTGACGCCAGCACGCGAGAATAAACCGTTGATATTTTCACCACAGTAGCCTTGGCCTGCGACTGCTACCGGCGAGAAATCAGCCAGTGCGTCCGCGCTTCCGAGCCACGAGGGCACCGAAACATCTCCGTTTAATGTGGCGTATTTTTCGGACGCAAAATGTCCGGCAAGTCCGAATTCCAGGTTCTTGTTTTTCCAGAACACACGGGCTTGCCCAGCTGGAATCAGCGACGCCGTTCCTGGCTCTGGGCCTTCGAATCGCGTCATTGCTGCGGCGGCATCTCCGCTGTGCGAACGTGCGGCGCTGAGAGCAAAACCAAAGCTTGAATCACCGGCAGTTTCTGCGCGCAAGGTGAGCTGTGGAAGGCGGTTCCAGATGGCTCCGCCAAACGAATGCAGTACCACCGCCATGTGGCCGGCGGACGTGGGCGTCCGTGGGCTTACAACGCTCCAATCCTGACCGCCGCGGACCTCGAAGGCGCCGTATTTCAGTGCGCCATAGGCGAGTCGAAGGCGTGGAGTTGATTGAATGACCCCGCCTGGGCCGGCGGTTTCGCTGAAGCCAAAAAAGTCTGCTTCAACGACGCCCTTCGCGGTTGTTTTGCCATCAATGCGCTGAAAATAAGCCAACCCAACTTTGGTCTGGCGAGCGGTCAAAGTAAGCCCTCCGTCCGAGGGCAAACCATCGCCATCCAGCGACCCCAGAGCAGCGCCCGCGGGGACATCAGCGGTGGGTGTTGGCGTGCCGGAATTGAAGACCATGTTTCCCGCGATCACCGCGCTCACCTTGAGCGTGGGCGGATCAGCCGGAGGCTCGGCCATTAACGCTGAGGGTAGAAGCGTGCACAAAACTGTCAGAAAATACCGCATAAAAATTTCCGAGTTTATGAGTCGCCAGCGATCTTGTTCAGCGCTGCGACCAATGGTTCCACGGGCATTTTAAGGCCCTCAATTTTGGTGGTGACGACCCCATTTGGGTCGAGCAAAGTGATGAGATTCGTGTGAGAAAACTGCCCTTCGGACACCTCGCGGTATTGCACGTTAAGTACCGACGCCACTTCACGAATGCTGCCGGCGTCGCCGTGCAAAAACGTCCAACGCTGCCCATCAAGTTTAAACTTATTTTCAAGCTCCTTTAGGGCGTCGGGTGTGTCGACTTTGGGGTCGAAGGTAATCAGTACAAATTTCGTGTTTTTATGCGCTTCGGGGCTGGCTGCTTTTTCGATCCGCTTCATGTCCGCGATGATGGTTGGGCAGGCTGTTCGGCACGATCCAAAGAACATCGCCACCACGACGGGCTGCCCGCGAAACGACTCGAGCTTCAACGGCTTGTTGTCTTGGGTCGTCCAAGAACCATCGAGCTGATAGATACTTTTGCCCGGAAGTTCACCGGTGGTGGGCTCCACAATCGCAACCTGAACCGGTGCTTTTTGTGCCACGACGGGTTCTTGAATGGGTGTCACGGCATCGGCCTGGCAGCCGAGCAAAAAGACGAGTGTTAACGGTAGGAGACTTCGCATGAGTTATTCCGATTTGAGGTCGTAGGCGCAGCGAAACCCGAGGTTATGCAGCGTGTACGAGGACTTGAGGCTGGAGCGAAAAGCGAAGCGCATGAAGGTCGCATACTCACGAGTGTTCGCGGCGTTCAGCGCGGCTCCACCGCAGAATTTGGACTCCTGTTTGTCGCCGCCCTGGCGATTGTCGGAGCTAATGATCGAGGAGTTGAAATCTTCGACCCACTCCCAAACCAATCCGTAGAGGTCGTGTAAACCCCAGTAGTTGGCGGAGGTTTGATTGATGTTGTCAATTTGACCACCGCCTGGCTTCGAGTAGAAACTTAAGACGTGCTGGTTGAAGGCGAGGTCGCCCGTGGCGTCCACGCGAGTTTCGTCGGCCCGAGAGACAAACTCCCACTCGTGTTCAGTGGGAAGACGTCCGTTTTGTGCGCTGCAGTAGGCGCGCGCGGCGAACCAAGAAACATGCGTTACTGGCTGGTTTTCGATCCCAGCTACCGAGTCAGCAGCCGGCCAGTTTTCCAGATAAGATTCATCTGCAAAAAGGGCTTTCACCGAGCCACGCTGCCACTTCGCGTGAGTTTTGACGAAGGCCAGAAAACTGCTGTTCGTGACCGGAAATGTGTCCATTTCAAAGTCAGGAACAAGGGTCTGGTCTTTGTCTTTGTCCGGGTAAAACGGGGCGTAGTTATCGCCCGTAATTTTCACCCGCTCAGGAGCGGCCGCGAGTGCGGTGCTGCTGCTGAGTGCGAGTCCGATGATGATGAGCCAGTAACGCATGAATTATCCTTCTAAGTGACCCGTAATCCGAAAATTAAGGGTGACCCGAGTCGAGTTTCTTAGGCATGGCGGCACGAGCAGTCGCGACGTCTTCGGCCTTGACGGTTTTCCCGTCTTTATTGCCCATGCTGTTGCGGACGTAGGTCAATACGGCGGCAATTTCATGGTCAGGCAAGTTGGTGAGTGGAGGCATCACACCGTTGAAATCCGCGCCGTTGACCTTGATGGGACCAGTCAAACCACTGAGCACGATGTTGATCGCCCGTTCCGAGTCCGCCATCAGGTAATCGGATTTTGCGAGCGGTGGAAAAACCCCCGCCATGCCTGCGCCATCTTGCATATGGCAGACCGAACAAGTGCCCTGATAAACTGCTTTTCCGCGCAGCATCGTTGCCTCAATCGAGTCGTCCATCTCGGCCGCTTTTTTCTGCATTGCGCTGGCTGCTGGCGAACTGTCGCTCAGGTAGACTTCGTCAACCTCAAGACCTGAGTAGACGACCTTGTCGCCCTCGCCTTCGACGGTAAGCAGGCCGAGTGCCCCTTTGTTGAATGCGCGGAAGATCGAATGGTCGACCAACACAAACGTACCGGGTACATCGAGTTTGAATTCGACGACGGTAGCGCCACCAGCAGGGACCAGAGTGGTCTGAACATTATGATTCGGAACGCTGCCACCCTCGGGATAAACGGTGTCAAAAATCTCGCCGATCAGGTGGAACGAGCTGACGAGGTTTGGCCCGCCGTTGCCCACAAATATGCGGACATTTTCGCCGACTTTCGCTTTCAACGAGCCGTCGCCGGTTAGTGCTCCGTCCTTCCCGTTGAAAACCACGTAGGACGCGTCCTCTTTGATGGCGCGCTGCATATCGAAGGGTTGGTCGCCAGCCGCTCGGTAGTCCCCAGGCGTATAGAACTCAGACTGGACCACGTAGAATTCGCGGTCGACCTTTGCTAGTCCTGCTTCAGGCTCCACAACGATTAGGCCGTACATGCCGTTCGCGATGTGCATGCCCACTGGCGCGGTCGCACAGTGGTAAATGAAGGTTCCGACATTAAGTGCGCGGAACGAAAACTGAGTCTGATGGCCAGGAGCGGTGAAACTGCTCGCTGCGCCGCCACCCGGGCCTGTCACCGCATGAAGGTCGATATTATGCGGCATGGTGTTTTCTGGCCGATTCTTGAGGTGAAACTCAACAACGTCACCACGACGCACTCGAATCATCGGACCAGGAACAGCGCCGCCAAATGTCCAGTAGGTGTAGTTGACGCCGGTGGCGATCTCCATAGATTTTTCGACAACTTCTACCTCGACGATCACCTTGGCAGGGTGATCACGAGTGATCGGAGGTGCGGCGTTAGGCGCGATGCCAAGAACAGCCTTTTCGACGGGCAAGGTCGCGGGGTCGATGTCTTCAAGCGCGACGGCCACGCCGCTCGCCGGGGTTGCAACCGCGACCTCAGCAGCAGGAGCCGGAGCAGGCGGAGCTTTCTGGCAGCCAATGGAGCCGACAACGGCAAGTAGAAGTGGGACTGACAACAACGATTTCATGGTTTCCTCTCAACAGGGGTTACGTCTTTGTCCTATAGCAATATGCGGTCCATGTTTTTTGATTCGTCTAAGTTGTTGTTTTTGTTTTGTCTATTCTTGTTCCTCCTTGTCGCATGAATGATTTATGTGGTCATTTTGACAACTTTGCGGTAGTCAAGTTGACCACGGCAATTCGGAGATGTGGACATGGCGCGACCCAGAAGTTCGGTTTCAGATTTTGATATGGCGGCTTTAGAAGTCGCTCGAGACCTCACGCGCTCGCTTACGCAAACCGAACGGCTGACACGGCTGTTGGCTCAGCTTCGGCTGTCGGTGCCTTTTGATGCCGCCGCCATACTACTTTGTCAGGGCAAAGAGCTTGTGCCTGTGGCCGCGACCGGTCTTCCCCGCGAGATCATGGGGCGTCGTTTTCTTCCCGATGAACATCCACGACTGGCACAGATTCTTGCGACAAACCGTGGAGTGGTTTTTGCCGCCGATGATCCTCGCCCAGATCCCTACGACGGGATGCTTTTTGATGATGATTCGCACGAGGGCACATCCGTTCATTCATGCATGGGTTCGCGGCTGACCGTGGGCGATGACGTTTTTGGCGTTCTGACCGTCGATGCCGTTGGTGCCGCTCAATTTACTCCCGAAATCGTTGAGAGGTTCTGGGTCTTTGCCGCACTCGCCGCCGCCGCCCTGCAAGTGAGCATGCAAATCGAAGCACTGCTGGAAAAGGTTCATCGAGGCGAGGATATGGTGTCGTTTTTGACGAGCAAAGCTCCGGTCGAACTGATCGGCGAAAGTCGTCTGATGAAGCGCCTGAACGACGAAATGCAGATCGTGGCCAAATCAGACCTTTCGGTTCTGGTGACCGGCGAAACCGGCACGGGCAAGGAATTGGTGGTTCACCGGCTCCATGACCTTTCGCTTCGTCGTGGCAAGCCGATGGTTCACGTGAACTGCGCGGCATTGCCTGAATCCATCGCCGAGAGCGAGCTTTTTGGACACGTAAAAGGAGCCTTCACCGGCGCGATTCAGAATCGGCTGGGGAAATTCGAATTGGCCGAAGGCGGAACGTTGTTTCTGGACGAAATCGGGGAGCTGCCTCTCGTGATTCAAGCCAAGTTACTGCGCGCGATCCAGTTTGGTGAGATCCAACGTGTCGGTAGCGACAAAGCCGAACGAGTGGACGTACGGGTGATCGCTGCGACAAACCGTGATCTTGAGGTCGCGGTTTCTGAAGGACGTTTTCGGGAAGACTTGTTCCACCGCGTCAGCGTTTATCCGATTCAGGTGCCGCCACTTCGCGATAGGCTCGACGATGTGGTTCTTTTGGCCGGCTTTTTCCTGGAACGACATCGCGGAAAGCTCGGCACTCCGCCACTTCGCCTTTCCACCAGTGCCCTTGATGATCTGATGTCCTATTCTTGGCCTGGGAATGTACGGGAACTCGAACACGTGTTGATGCGCGCGGCACTTAGGGCCATGACCCGGTCTGCTGGTGAATGTCAATGGATCACGATCGAGGTCGTCGACCTGATTTTGCCCCGTGATACCAGTTTTAGCCCGGTCGGAAATGACCTGACTGCGGCCACACGCGAGTTTCAGGCGAATCTGATCACGAGGACGCTCGCGGCTTGTGGCCAGAATTATTCGGAAGCAGCAACAGCGTTGGGCGTTGACCGTTCGAACCTCCACCGACTCGCAAAACGTTTGGACCTGCGATGATTCAACGAACCGACTCGCGAAAACTACGCGCTTGAGTTAGGTTTTGCGCGGCTTTTTCAAGGCAAAAATCGTGTTTGGTAGACTGCAAGAGATTAGGGGGCGGTATCAAGAACTGGAAAGCCAGCTTGGTGACCCGCAGATCGCTGGAAACCCCAAAGAATACCAGCGGATCGCCAAAGAGCATGGTCGGTTGCAGCAGATTGTGCAGACCTACAGCAGCTGGGAATCCGTTGGGATCGAAATGGCCGAAAACCGCGAGCTCATGGGCGATTCTGACCCTGACATGCGAGCGATGGCCAAAGAAGAGTTCGCACGTCTTGAAGTCGAACACCAAGAATTAGGCGAACGGATCAAGATGCTCTTGATTCCGCCAGATCCCCTTGATGCCAAAAACGTCTTCCTAGAAATTCGGGCCGGAACCGGTGGAGAGGAAGCCGCGCTTTTTGCTGCAACGCTTTTCCGCATGTACCAGCGTTATGCCGACCGAGTGGGCTGGAAAATTGAAATCGCGAACACCAACGAAACCGACAAAGGCGGGTTCCGCGAAATCGTGTTGTTGATCTCGGGAGACCAAGTCTACAGCCACCTGAAATACGAATCCGGAACGCATCGCGTTCAACGGGTGCCTGAAACCGAGTCACAAGGCCGCATTCACACCAGTGCCGCCACAGTCGCGGTGTTGCCAGAAGCCGAAGACGTCGAAGTTCATATCAACGACAGCGACCTGCGAATCGACACCTTCCGTGCCTCAGGTGCCGGTGGTCAGCACGTCAACCGTACTGATTCTGCGGTGCGAATCACCCATATTCCAACCGGCACCGTCGTGGAATGTCAGGACGAAAGAAGTCAGCACAAGAATAAAGCTCGCGCGATGAAAGTGCTTCAATCGCGAATTCTTGAGCAACAACGCCGCGAACACGATGCTGCGATCGCCAGCGACCGAAAGAGCCAAGTCGGCTCCGGGGACCGGTCTGAACGCATTCGAACGTATAATTTCCCACAATCCAGAATAACCGACCACCGCATTGGGTTCACCACCCACCGGATGGAACAAGTGCTGGAGGGCGACCTCGACGAATTGGTCGACCCCCTTCGTACGGTCGATCAAATGGACAAGCTCAAAGAGCTTGAAAGCAACTAACACGAGGATCTCTTGAGTTTTTTCGAACTCGAACTCGACCTGTCACATGAAGTGATTGGGGGACACGATATTTATCGCTTGGGCTATGCCGGCGGTGAGTGTGTTTTGTGTGTCGATTTTGCCCACGCCTACCAGCGGAAAGGGGCGTTTGCGGGTGAGGACCTTCAGTCCACCCGAACGTTTTTTGACTCGGTTTCGCGCGATGCTGGATTGGAGCGCGTTTACCCAGAATTTCCGTTGCGCAGATCGCCCGGTGCGGTTGACGTCCTTTTGGTCGGCGAGCTGCAGGACGATGACGGCAATACTTGGGTGACCGCGAGGGCCAAGTTTAGCCCGACGCTCGAAATCGAATTACGCCTAAGCATCGAGAGCAAAACCTGCAAGTTGTCGCCTCGCCTTGGATCGGTCGAATCCATATTTTCGCACTGGCACGAATGTCTGTTTGAGGTCCCCGAAGTCATCGATGTCTCGCCAGAGGTATTGCCATCATGGGTCGTGGGAGCCAACCCCATTATCGCCAATATCGAAGCGCTCCCGGAGCGATTCACCAGCCACGCGATCTGGGTCGGCTCGTCGCTGGTCGGAGTGGCCGAGGACCCCGGATTACTTTTTGCCCAGAACAACGACCAAGAACTCGAAATCATCTTCGAGACCGGGCATATCGGCGCACTCGTTGGACACGGCGAGTCGGTGTACATCCTTCATGACGAGGACGGAGCAGGCTTTTTGTCGGTGATTCACGATATTCACGCCGTAGAAATCGACATCGAAGACCTCTACGAAGACATCACGGCGTTGCCGTCGGATGCCTTGGTTGTGTCGGCCGATGGCCAACACATCGCGCTGGCCATTCCGGGCCGCAACGACGCACGATTTGCCACGCTGATCTTGAGCACCAAAACCGGCGATGAACTGGACTGCATCGAAGACGCTTGGCCTGTCTCGTGGAATGGCGCCGCACTTACGCTGCGCGGTGTCGACGGGGGCGGGACATTGTTGTGGGATCATGGCATTTCGCCAGGTTCAGATGAGCGTTGGGTTGGGCCGTATTCGCTTGTTGTGGGCGACGGAGCCGTGTTGCTTGGCGGCCAAGAGTTTGAATCGGATGGCGCAAATCATGCGCGTCTGGAAGGCCGAGCTTACCAACCGTTGAACGACGGATTCTGTGTAATAAACTGGACCCGTCCTTACCTTGTGAAGGTCGCATCGCGCCAAGGTTGGCCGCTGTTGCCCAATCACATGAGCGCCCAGTACGTCAGCGTAAACGCCCAGCACACCGACGTGTTATTCACGATCGATGGCGTGTCTTTTGTTGCGAACATCATCTCGGATCACGCCACTGCTTCCGAAGACAGTGTCGTCGAATCCTTCAAATCGGATCGCTTTGTTTTGGGAGGCGTTGACGCAGGCATTTCTTTAGCCAAACTCGGGCGCCTCGAAGGCCTGACTCCGTCAGATATCCGCGTGCGACTGAACGAGTCCGCACAGGGATTTATCGACCTTCGTTTGCTGCAGGCCAACGATGCTTGGACGGCAGACCCTACCCACGTCGGTGCCATCGGTGTCGACCACGCTGGGGTGTGGTCGTTGCTGACCAAGCGAATGGATCAGGACGCTTGGCTCGTTGGGTTTCGGCCCGCGCTGGAAGCCACGTTCTTGTCGCGATTGGCGGATGATAAGTTTCTGGATTTTTCCGTTCATGGCGGCGTGATTCCTGGCGACCACATCAATCGAGTCCAAGAAGCGCTCGTCGGTGCTCGATCTGCTTGGTTAGATCCGCCACAAACCGAACTGCAAGAACGTGTGGCGCTGGCCGTGGATGTCGCGCTAGAGGTCCTAGGAGACGTCAGGTCGACGCCGATTCCGACAAATGTCTGGGAAGACGTCGAAGACCATATGACGCGCCTTCATCATATGTTGGCGGCCGGTGTTCCCGATGTGGTCGGTCTTGGCGAAGTCATCGAGTTGCTTCGAAGCATCGAAACCATGGCAACGAGGTAATAATGCGCACTCAAATTTTGAAAGACTGGCTGGTGGAGCAGGGAGCTACTTTTCGGGAATGGCAGGGCCGTGAGGAGCTCGTTTCATTTGGCGATAAAACGGCGGAGCTTGGCGCTGCGCAAGACCACGCGGTTATCGTAGATCGAAACGAACGTGTTGTGATTTCGGCGGAAGGCGCCGACGTTGTGACCCTGCTTCAAGGGCTCGTCACGGGCGATATTCACAGCTTGAAAACCGAAGGGTTTGGCCTTGTGACCACCGCGGTGGACATCAAAGGCCGCCTGATTGCAGACCTGCGAGTGATTCATTTGCCCGACGGACTCATCATCGACGCCGAGGCCGAACCCGGAGTCGCCTTTTTGGCACATGCGCGTCGCCACGTAATGATGGAAGACGCCCGATTCAAGGACCGGACCCAAACGACAGGTCGGGCAGCGCTTGCGGGACCTCAGGCGGCTTCGATCCTTCAGCGCGCCGGAAAATGGTTGATTGCTCCACAAGATCTGCCGGATTACCACGCCACAACGGGGCGAGTTGGACCGTTTGAGGTGGTCATCCAGCGAGTTCCCGATTTTGGCCTGCCTGCGTTCGAGGTTTTCTGCGACGCGGACGTGCAAAAAGAAATCATGCAGGCGCTCCTTAAGGTCAGCAGCGACGCCAGATTGGCAGGGGCCACGACTCTGGAAACCTTGCGCGTTCAGACCGGTTATCCACGTTGGGGAGTCGAGCTCGACGAGAAAGTCATCCCGCTTGAGGCCGACATGAATTACGGCGTTTCGTACACCAAAGGCTGTTATTTAGGGCAAGAGATTATCGCTCGGCTTGATACCCGTGGTGTGCCCTCCAAGATGCTGCGTCATATCGTTTTTTCGGATAAATTCGTTGCAGATGTTGGTGAAAATGTGATGATTGACGACACTGCGGTCGGTACAGTGCGATCCAGCGCCCCAGGCTTTGCGACCGCGTACCTGAAACGAAAACTGAATGATCCGGGGCTTGAGGTTCAAGTTGCCGGAAATACGGGCCAAGTCAGACGTCTTCCGCCATGGCCCACCGAAGAATAACGTCATTGAGAGTCGGTGATGATTCAGACCAGTTCAAAAAACGAGTTAGTAATTTTGATGGTCGGTTGGGCCATTGCTCTCACAGCTTCGGGTTGGGCACCTTACGACCGAACCACCTGGTGGCTTGAGGTGATTCCGGCACTCTTGGTCTTGCCCGTGCTCGCGTTTACGTGGCGGAAATTTCCCCTCACCAAGCTGCTCTATCGCCTCATCTTTGTGCATGGGCTGATATTGATTCTGGGCGGCGCCTACACTTACGCTCTGGTTCCATTGGGATTCTGGATGCAAGACTGGTTCGGATTCACCCGAAACAACTACGATAAAATCGGACATTTTGCGCAGGGCTTCATTCCCGCGATCGCAGTCCGCGAAGTGCTTCTGCGAACCTCACCGTTGAAACGCGGGAAATGGGTAGCATTTCTGGTGGTTTCGGTTTGCCTCGCGGTCAGCGCAGTCTACGAGCTGATCGAGTGGTGGGCGGCTGTGATAATCGGTGAGGACGCTGATTCATTTCTGGGCACGCAAGGCTACGCGTTTGACACGCAATCCGACATGTTTCTTGCGTTGATGGGGGCGATCGTCGCGCTCGTGCTGCTCAGTAAACTGCATTCTCGACAAATGGGGGCCACCGGCGAGCCCTCTGAGACCGTAAATAGCTGAAGGTGGGGTGTGTCACTGGGGGGCAAAAGTCGCGATGTGCGCCAATATTGCACACCCTGGTTAAGGCACCCTACGTACTTCCTCATGCTTGTAGTTCAACGGGTTACGGCATAGAATTTGCTTCTGATTGTTCTAGATTTTTCGTCGACAAGTTGAGGTGCCAATTGAGAGTAGATTACTCAAAATGGTGTATTCGGTCCGTGGCTCATATTAGCGGCGTGTTGACCGTATTGAGCATCGTGATTTTGTGTTTTGTAGACACCGAAGTCGCGCGTGCCTTTTTGATCGCACTCGATGACCCGACTTTCTACAGCATCATTACGATCCCCACGATTTCACTCGTTGGCGTCTCGGCATGCCTGTGGGCGTTGGTTTGGATCACCGGCGCATTGGTGATTCAGGGCCGACGTGATCGCCGAAAGCTACAGGTGGTCCGCGCGCGCGGCACGATCATGACAGAGTTCCTGATCATTTTGCCGACCTACCTGCTGCTGACCTCCGGACTCGCGCAGCTTGCCATCAACAGCACGGCGCAGGTCCTGACTTCGCTAGCGACATTCCAAGCCGGACGAACCGCTTGGATCTGGGAAGCAGAAACTCGCCCAGGAAACGTCCGCAACGGAACAAGCACAGCCGACGTCAATGACCGCGCTAGAATTGCCGCAGCAGCCGTTCTAGCGCCGGTCGTTCCTGCCGAATTTCGTGGCAGCTGTGAATACACTGCCACCTTCGATGAAACCATGCGGGCCATGACTCTAATGCCAGCCTCAGTCGCACGTGGTCTGACGATCGGGCAAGTCGATGCGCTGCCTAAGAACCGATTCTACAACGTCGCTTTCGACGATTCAGTCATGCTGGAACGCGGCGCCAAGAAATTTTTCATGGCCTATTGCCACACCACGGTGACCTACGAAATGGGCGGTAAAGGCATCGTCACAAAAGTGTCTTACGACCACGCCAACGTGTTCCCCTGGTTTGCCTACATCTTTGGTCAACCCAAAGTCTCAGGTGGCCGCTTAGCTTATTACAGCGTGATGCGGGCAGAGTACTCTTTGCCGTTGCAACTCGATGCCAATCCTCGACCAGCCCGGTCACTCTCCGCCACTTTCGACAGCTTGATGGGAAGCTTGGGGATTTGACATGAAAAGCTTAAAAAAATTCCATCAGAACGATTCCGGCGCGATCATGTTGGCCCTGCTTGCGGCCTTCCTCATCGTGTTCATGGCAGCCCTAACCTTGTGGGACGCCGGCAAGAGCGCACGCGATAAAACCGACGTGCAGATTGCCGCCGATACGGCGGCTTTTTCTCAGGCTGCAATCAAGTCTCGTACGATGAACATGATCGCCTATGCGAACGTCGCAAAACGCGTCTTTTACGCGTTTGATACGATGTACGTCGCAGCTTTTGCGGGCATGGTCGAAGCCTTTGTTGCCTACGTCGCGGCATGTGCGCTCACCAGCCTAAACTCGTGTCTGAAGGCCGTGGGGCTATTGATTCAGATCGCGGTTGAGTTCGTGGAGTTTACCACCGCGAACTCCACAACGATGGGGGTCGCGGACATGGTCAAAGCCCGAGGTGAAGTCGTTTACCTCGATGCCTATCAATCCTATTTCCAAGACGTCGGCCCGTGGTGGGCTTGGTCCGAAAACCTCACTCGTGGCATGCGCAATGGTGCGACCATCACCTCGGCGTGGCCTCCTCCCAAGGGCAACCTTTCTGGGATCGTGAACGTCTTCCTGCAAATCACCGCGTTCATCGACCCGATCTTGGGAACCAGCTACGGCTCGATGTACCCGGCCACCGGCGCGCGTGATTCGTTGCCCATCAACCAAGAAAACTCCACCTTCGCGCACGTCTCATTATGCGCACAAACGCTGTCGTCGTTTGAGTACGTTTACATGTGGACCGAACACGTGATTCGCAGCCAATTCAAGGCCAAGGACCCCCTTGCCATCGTGCTCGGTGTGGTTTCAACGCCGCTCGGTTGCATGGCGGCTTCGGCCACGCTGGGCGACGAAGTGTTGCCCTACGAAATCGATAAAGGCCTGACCGAGAGCTACACAACTTTGGGTAGCGGAGTTACCCCTGATGCTTGGCTCGAGGCCACCTCTAACCTGACCTTGTCCTACAAAATGGATCTGGACCGGTGGGAGAAGGACCGCGACAAATACGACTACATGAAACAGGAATACAAAGGTGTTGGTCTGCCGATCAAACCTGGCGGATATTTCGCGCTCTCCAGAAGCGAAGTCACTTACCAAGAGAATCCTCCCAGTATCCTGCCCGGTGGAATCGATTCCAACGTAACGCAAGGCATGGGCAAGCTTGGGGCCGTGGTGCTGGACGTGTTCAACCAGCCCAACATGTGGTCAGCGCGTTGGACCGCCCGCATGCGCCCGATTCAGATCAAGGGCGAAACTGTGAAGCCGTTCAACGGCATGCTTCATGACATGTTGCCTTATATCCTGTTGACCACACCCATCGCTTTCGCCAACTCCCCGTCCTCGTTTTCGCTGGGCGGTGTAAAAGGCTTTGGGCAAGGCATCATGAAGGATTGGGCTTATCTAGAGTTGACCTCACGAGCGCACTCAAAGGGCGGCAAGACGACGGGGTTTGTAAAATGAGCATTCTCAAGTTTCGAAATCTATTGGGCAGACAAGACGCAAGCGCCATGACGGAGTT
>JBBKVQ010000201.1:0-27366 GCA_037968515.1 Bradymonadaceae bacterium | reverse complement strand
CAGGAATCGCATGCAGGCCATAGGGCCTGCGCACCAAGCGCAGAATCACAGAAATTGTACATTTCTCGTGTCGAGTCAGATAGACAGCCTCCCTATGGCTCGCATGTGTCTGAATAATCGCAGGAATCGCATGCAGGCCATAGGGCCTGCGCACCAAGCGCAGAATCACTGGAATTGCAGAAAGGACCGAAACCGGTTCCCAACAGGTAAATCACAAATCGGTCCAATATTTCCAAAAGTCGTGGTCGGTCCAGTCTCGGGCGCCGTTTACGCGCAGGACTAGGCGGCCGTCGGGCATCATCAGGACGGTTTGGGGCAGGGACGATAGTTCGAATATTTCTTCTGTTGTTTTGGCGTCAGTGCGAAAGATTCGGGGATGTGGTTTAGCGAAGGTGTCGATCTTTTTCCAATCGTCGTCGAGGGCGATGGCGACGACGCGAAGGTGCGTGTCGGGTAGGGCGAGCACTTGGGGGAGTTCTTCGATGCAGGGGGGGCACCATGTGGCCCAGAAGTGGACTAATATCGGTGTTTCGCCACCGACTAACTCGGTTTTTGTGCCGTCGCGATTGATGACTTCGAACGATTCGACGACACCCTGAATCTGGCGTGGGGGTTCGGTCGACAGTGGTTTTACGCGTCGTGATTCGACCGTCAAATAGACGGCGACGGCGGCAATCTGCAAAACGATGAAGACCCCAATCGCGATTTTGGTTCCACGTGTCACGCTTTGTCCTCGCCCGAGAATTTAGCGAATAATGTGTACAGAACGGGCAGAACAAATAGCGTTGCGATGGTGGAGGTGATGATTCCGCCGACCACAACTGCAGCCAGTGGACGTTGCACCTCGGCGCCTACACCCGTGTTTAGGGCCATCGGAACAAACCCGAGTCCAGCCACAAGGGAGGTCATAATGACCGGCCGCACGCGGCTTTTGGCGGCCTCACGAACCGCATCGGCCATCGACTTTCCAATGGATTCAAGGTGTCTGATTCGCGACACCAAAACGATGTCGCCCAAAACGGCCACGCCAGAAAGCGCGATAAATCCGACGGCGGCAGAAATCGAAAACGGCAGGCCTTGAATCCACAAGGCCAACACGCCTCCAACTGCTCCGAAGGGCACGCCCGTAAAGACCCGGACGGCATCGGACATGCGGCCGTAGGTCAAGAACAGCAATACCAACACCATCAGCAATGTGATTGGAATCACGACGGCTAGCCGTTTTTGGGCTCGAGCTAGGTTTTCGAACTCGCCACTCACCGTCGTGTAGTACCCATCTGGCAGTTCGACGTCGCGCAAGACGTCTCGAAGTTCGTCAACAAAGGTCCCCACATCGCGGCCCTCGATATTGGTCTGCACAACCACACGCCGTTTGGCCCACTCGCGTTGAATCGTCGATGGACCCTCGACGATCGAGATATCCGCGACCGTCGACAACGGAATTCGCGCTCCTGAAGGCGTATGAATCAAGACTCGACCAATCGCCTCGGTTGAACTCCGAAACGAGTCATCGAGCCGCAAAACCAAGTCGAAGCGACGTTGGCCGTCGACAACTTGGCTCACTTTTCGGGTTCCTAGCGATTCAATGACCCGCAGGATATCGCCTACGGGAACACCGTAACGGCCAGCGGCCTCGCGGTTAACATTGACTTGTAGCATGCCTTGTCCCGTCAACTGTTCGACCGTCACATCGGCCGCGCCATCGATCCCGGCAATGGCGGCTCGGACTTGTTCGGCCGAGGCTGAAAGCTGCTCAAAATCATCGCCAAACACCTTGACGCCAACGTCGGTTCGGATGCCGGATAACATCTCATTTACGCGCATTTCGATCGGCTGTGTGAAAATCGCCCGCATCCCGGGCATGCCTTCGAGCTCAAGGCGCATGGCCTCCATCAGGTCTTCTTGTGTGTCTCCTTTTTTCCAGTTTTCGCGTGGTGTCAACGTGATGAAAACATCCGACACCTCGAGCCCCATAGGGTCGGTCGCTACTTCGGCTGTGCCGGTTCGCGTCCAGATATGTTTGATCTCGTCAGGGAATTTCGCCAAAAGCAGCTTTTCGATTTGCGAGCCGTAACGGACCGATTCTTCCAACGAGACGCCGGCGATGCGCACGGTGTTCACGACGATGGCCTGCTCGCGCAGTCTCGGCACAAACTCCGAGCCCAAGGTCGACGCCAGCAATGCGGCGTTGGCCACAATAATCGCGGCCATCAGCAAGACCAGTTTGGGCGTGCTCAACACACGTTCGAGCGCCCATTCGTAGGATGACTCTAGCCATAAAACCAGGCGGTTTTTGCGCGGGGCGTTTCCGTGTTTGCCGCGCTGCAGGGCGTAGCTGGCCAGCACGGGCATCAACGTCAACGAGATAATCATCGACCCAGCCAGCGCAAAAATCACGGTCAGCGCCATCGGCTGAAAGAGCTTCCCTTCGATGCCCTCTAGCGCCAAAATCGGCAGGTAAACCACCGCGATAATAAGCTCCCCGAATAATGTCGGTTTACGCACTTCCACGCAGGCATCACGCACAATCTCGCGGACACTTCGCCCGCTTGAATCCTCGAAAAGGCGCCGCTCTGCGTTTTCGACAATGATGACCGAAGAGTCGACAATTAGCCCAAAATCGATGGCGCCTAGACTCATCAGCGACCCTGCGATTCCAAACTGCAGCATCGCGTTGAAGGCAAAGAGCATCGACAACGGAATCGCCATCGCGACGATGATGCCAGCGCGCAGATTTCCAAGCATGATGAACAGGACCGCAATCACCAGCAGCGCGCCTTCTAGGAGGTTCTTTTTGACCGTTTCGAGGACTTGATTAATCAGGTCGGTCCGTTTGTAGACAGGCGTGACCGTGACGTCATTTGGCAGGGACTTTTCGACCTGTTTAAGGCGGTCCTCAAGCCGTTGTGTGACGTCTTTGGAATTCTCGCCCATCAGCATGAAACCTAGTCCAAGCACGGCTTCGCCTTTACCATCGGCCGTGACCGCGCCGCGTCGGATTTCGTGGTCGACGCGAACGTCGGCGACGTCTGCCACACGAATCGGAAGCCCTGAAGACGAGGCCACCACAATGGATTCAATGTCGGCCACGCTGGAAACCAGTCCTTGGCCTTGAACCGGTTTTGATTCGCCGGACCTTGTCACAATGCCGCCTCCAACGTTTCGGGAGCCGTCCTGAAGCGCTGCAGCCAAATCGTCGAGAGTGAGGTCGTATTTGATCAGCTGGGCGGGGTTTACCACCACGTGGAATTGTTTCTCGAACCCGCCCCACGTGTTGACTTCCGCCACTCCGGGGGTCTGCAACATTTGCGGCCGTATCACCCAGTGATGCAGCGTCCGAAGCTCTTGCGAATTCAGTGTTTCGCTTTCAACCAAGTACTGGAAAACCTCGCCAAGCCCCGTGGCTACTGGGCCTAAGGTGGGTCTGCTTACTTCGGGGGGAAGGTTCGCGGTCGAAAGTCGCTCCGACACCGTTTGGCGTGCCAAATAGATGTCTGTCTTATCGTCGAAAATCACGACGACCTGTGAAAATCCAAACTTAGAAATTGAGCGAACTTGCACCAGACCAGGAAGCCCAGTCAGGGCCTGTTCGACCTCGAACGTAATCTGTCGTTCGATCTCTAGTGGAGACAGCGCAGGCGCAGTGGTGTTGACCTGAACCTGAACTGGCGTGGTGTCGGGGAACGCATCAAATGGCAGCTCTTTAAAGCTCCCAATCCCGAACGCTACCAACACCAAAGTGATGAGCAAGACGGCGGGGCGATAGGTTAAACAGAGGTCGATTAGGCGAGTGAGCATTAATCGCCTCCTGGCGCTTCGACTTCGCAGCAGCCGGCGCCAATGCTGCCGGGTAGGACCTCGGTTCGCAGGAATACAGCGCCATCCGTGACGACTTGGTCGCCGACCTTGACCTTGCCTTCGACCGCCACGGTTTCGGCGTCTCCATACACGTTGACCACGCGCGGGATGTACGTTCCGGCGTTGACCCGGACAAATACAACGTCACGTCCTTCGATTCGTTGAACGGAATCGCGTGGCACAACCACAGAAGACCGAGGCGCACCCTCGATGATCGAGGCGTTGAGGAATTGATTGGCTCGCAAAAGTCCTTGTGGGTTAGGGATTTCGGCCCGCGCGTTCACCATCCGAGTTCGCTCGTCCACTTCAGGCGAAATCCAAGTGATTTTGCCCAAAACCGCAGTGTCGTCGTTGAGTTCCAGTTTGAGAGTAAACCCAGTCTGCACTCGCCCGGCATCACGTTCAGGAATGGCGCATATCGCCCACATAGTGCGGGTGTCAGCGATGATTGCGAGCGAGTCCTCTTGGGTTGCTAGGCCTCCCATGACTCCCGGTCGCCGCACAATTTGGCCTGATATGGGGGCTTTAAGCGTGATTCGACCCGAAGAACCAGTCTTTTGCGCCCCGGACATCCGCAGTGTCGCCGCGGCGGACTGAGCTGCCGATTCGGCCGAAGACAACTCGCTTTCTGCCAATTCTACCTGTCGAGCCGACGCGATTTCGGTTTTGCGTAGCTCGCGCTGTCGTTCAAGGTCGGCCCGAGCCACCCGCACGCGCTCAGTGGCAGTGCGTAAGCCAGCCTGGATATCGCCAATCTGGGTGCTTTCCAACACAAACAGGGTGTCGCCTTCTTCCACATCTTGGCCAAGCTCGACCGATACCGTGCGGATCACTCCCGGAAGGATTGCGCGGATATCGGCGACCTTGTTGGCGTTGAAGCTCAACTCGGCTGAACACGATATCTGGGCGCTGCCCTCGGCTTTGACTGCCGCCACGGATTTGATGCCCGACTGTTCCTCGATGGCTGGGTCCGCAAAGCGGACCACTCGCCCTTCGATTTGGCCATCGCTAATCACGGCGCCGACTTTGCCGCTCACATCCGGTGGCACCGCGTCTGGGTGACAGATTGGGCAGAATGACTCCGGAAACTCGTGCTCAGCGCACCAGTCTCCTTTGGCTTTGAACACCTGAGCCAACGCCGGGTTGCACTTGGTGCACAACTCCTGTGGCACGCCGTGTCCTTCGTGATTCGGTGCGCCGGGCTCCTGCCCCGAATTTGCGGCTGGCGCACCCGGTGCGCGAGGCTCCAGCCCCGCAGGATTCTTCGACGAATCACAACCGATGAGCAGACAAATCGCGAAGACGGGTAAAACAAACCTCACTGAGCGACCTTTTTGGCGGGACGTTCAATCTTCAGCTCGGGGTTGCAGGTAATGCATTGAGATTCCGGCATGTTGTGCTCGGCACACCAGTCGCCAGTCGCCTTGAAACCGGCGATAAGCGTGGGGTTGCATCGAGTACACATCGATTCCGGGACCATGTGCCCGCCACACCAGTCTTCGTGGCTGCCCGGTTCTGCGCCAGCAGGGGCGTGCCCGCTTGCAGGCGCTTTGTCATCCTGTGCGGCCGCGACTGTGGGCTCAGTTGCCGGTTCGGCGGTCGCAGCTGTTTTTTCGGCTTTGTCGCAGCCGAAAGCAAAAGTAAGAGTCATGGCGATGGTCAGTAGGGTGATTCTTTTCATCAGTTTCTCCGTTTAGTTATCGTTTTGTACGATGGTGTTAATGGCTCCAGTGCTGGCCAGCGCTTCGATTCGCGCTAGTGCGGCCAACAGCAGGAGTTCCGCAAATTGTTCTTCGGCCGAGGCAAGTTCGCGCCTGATAATCAACAGGTCAGGCAGCGCCATGGCCCCGGCTTTATAGGTGGATTTGGCTATCTCAGCGGCTTTTCGAGCCTCTGGAATGCCTTCGTTACCAAAGGTTTGCGCCGCCGAATTCAGCAGCCGTACCTTCTCTTTGGCAATCTGAATCTGGTGATTTACGCGCTGTTCTAAAACCTGCGTCTCTTGGGTTTGAGCCCGCTCACGGGCCACGCCGACTTGGATATCGCTGTTTCCCCGCCAAAAAATCGGAAGGGAGATGGCCAGTGTAGCTCGAATCAGCGTGCTGTGTTCTTCGACGCCGCCCTTGGCGCCAAGGCTGAGGTCAGGAACCTTGGCGTTTGCCGCCAACTCTTGGCTAGCCGCTGCCTCACCAATTTTCGCCTTCGAGACCGCCACGTCGCTGCGCTCGCCGCGTTGCAGGGATTCGGTATCCGCTAATGTGTTGAGGTCACCTTCGACCGCCAATACCGCGTCGGTGTCTAGGCCGATTAACCACCTAAGTTGGCCTGTGGCGTCCATAAGTGCAGCCTCAAGTCTAGCAATATCGGCCTGAGCGCGATGCCGAGCAAGCAGGGCGATCGACGATTCCAGTGCACCGGTGTCCCCCGCGGCTTTTCTCGCCGTGGCCACGGATTCGATCTCGGTGGCGAGCGTTAAGTTATCCTTCGCGATTTCGACTCGATACTGCCAGTAAAGCGTATTCGCAAACGCCTGAGCTGCCGCGACGATGGTCACTTGTTCCTGATGATTCAGCTCAGCCCTTGCCACTATTTCGGCGGCCGAAGCCACGCCTAACTGACTATCCAAAGTGGCACCAAAAACGATGGGCATCTCGAGCCCGACCATCACATCGATGCTGGTTTGGTCGCCAAACCGAGGGCCGCTTTCGACCGAAAGTGTCGGATTGGCGCGCCAATCATCGGAGGCGTCGACTTGAGCCTGAGCCACAACGATATTGGCCTGTGCCGCCTTCAGATCTGGGGCGTGTGTCTTGGCCATTTGCAGCGCCTTGCTGAAACTCACGGTCTGGGCCCCCGCGACGGCAGGCATCAAACACGTGAGCCACACGGCGATTGCTGTAAAACAATGTCTCATATCCAAAACTCGCTAACCGGTTTGCTAGGCTTCCGCCTGACATGGCGATTCGGTCCGCATGCATCCTGCCCGCATTGCAATTGGGCAAACACAGGTTTGTAGGATGTTGGCGCACCAAATCAAAACGACGATTCACATTCGCAGCCCTAAAAAAGGGCGCACGAGTGCCTTGAATCACTCGCTTAGCGTTTTGGGGGTATGAAAATATCGTGGGACTCGCCCGGGCTGGGCGTGAACTCTAAGGTGGACTCGCGCTCAGCCGCAATACGGGCGAGCGTCGTTGTCATCGACGGCGGGGCAACTGCCACCATCATCGAAGCCTTGCAATCACAGTCTTCACAGCCATCCGAGCAAGGCTCGGAATCGGCTTGAAGTGCTGTTTCTTCCTCGCTGTCGCAAGGGCATGACGTGGAACAATCTCCGTCCAAAAGCATCATGGCTTCCAGACTGCCGTGCGGGCCTACAACCAAGCCCCAAAGGAGCAGGAACTGGAAGAAGAAGCGGGCACTGTGCTTTTTGAGAAGGCGACGAATCATCTGGGGACCTTAACATCGTGCGCGCCGCCAGATCAACTTTCACGGCGCAGTTCGGCCGCTCGCGGATTGGACTGGTGATGTTTCTTTGGCGCGAAACACTTGTTTTGAGCGGTTGCGCGACGTCCAGCGAATTGGGCCAGCCCGACCCAGACCAGCATCTTTGGGCAGACCGGGTGCGAAAGCGTTAAAGCTGAGCGCGGACCTGAGCGTGCGCCAGCAGCGAGAAGATTCCAGCCCCACCAACCAAGTTCCCAATTGCAGCCGGCAACAGGAAACCGAAAATCGTAAACTGAACGCTGCTGTGGCCGTTGAAAAGAAGCATGAAAGCCTCGGCCGACCCGACAATTGAATGCGTGTATCCCGCAGCCCCGATGAGCCAGGTCAATACCAAGATAACCCAAAACCCCGAACCGTTGCGGGCGTTCGGCAAGGTCCACGCAAGGATGGCGATTATAAACCCGGCCGGAATGCCGTTAAGAAATGTGCTCATGATATCGCGATCCATGATCGATTTGGAAATCTCGATCATGGCTTCTAGATGTGCTGGTTTGCCCACCAGACCCGTCGAAAGAATGCCCGCCGCAATCGCCGTACCAAGGAAGTTTCCCGTCAGTACGATCGCCCACAGCCTAGCCGTCTTGAGGGCCGCCCCGACCGAAGGCTTGGTTACGAACGGCAGAATTGCCGATATCGTGCTTTCGGTGAAAAGCTGCATTCGACCAAGAATCACAATCAAAAATCCGACCGAATACCCCAGCGAAACCACAAGGTCGCGCCAGTCAGTTTTCGGGATCGAAGCCTCTAAAATACCCTCGGCGATCAATGAATTGGTGACCACAATTCCGGCGGCAAGGGCCGACCAAAAAAGTGACCTCGCAGGGCGATTCAGCTCGTCGGCCCCTTCTTCGGTCACGGCTTGATGAATCTCCTGCGCATTGGCAGATTTCAATTCATTGATTTCTTCTTTTTGGGAACTCATGGGGCCTCGACCGCTGACTGAAAGCGGTCGCCACGGTATAATCCCGACGTCTGTTGGGCAAGGACGCGAAACGCGCGCCCTTGCCCGCTTTCGCGCAAGGTAAACGAAATCAGGCCGCGAAAGCTGATTGGCTAACACGCCAAAAAAGTCGAGACTTCGATTTTCCGGAGTAAATAAATGTTAGGAATTACGCCATATTTGCAATTTACCAACACTGGCGAGGCCATCGCCTGGTACCAACGCGTGTTCGACGCAAAAGAAGTCCGTACCCGGCTGGTTGCGCCGGATGGATCATGCATGAACGCCGAGATCGAGATCGATGGAAGCCTACTCATGCTGGCCGACGAAATGCCGTCAATCGGTTCCACAAGCCCTCAGACCTTAAGTGGAACTTCGGTCGTGATAAACCTGCATGTGGTCGATGCGACGGCGGTTTTCAAGGAAGCATTGGATGCAGGCGCCGAGCAGATATATCCGCTAGCGGAGCAGTTCTACGGTGACCTCGCTGGACGCATTCGTGACCCGTTTGGCCACCATTGGATCATTGCAACCCGCATCAAAGACATCCCTGAGGATGAGATGGTGGAAGCTTTCCACGCGATGTTTTGACCAACTAGACTGCTGAAATGGTACCAACTTTTGACGGGACATTTAGATGAGCGAAAAGATCTTCAAGATGAGCTTTGCTTCGGTTTACCCGTTGTATTTAAACAAGGTCGAAAAAAAGGGCCGCACAAAAACTGAACTCGACGAAGTCATTCAGTGGTTGACCGGGTTTGATGAATCGGGATTGCAAAGCCATATCGACGCTAAAACAACTTTTGAGGCATTTTTTGCGGATGCTCAGTTAAATGCCGACGCTGAAAAAATTACCGGAGTGGTCTGCGGCATTCGTGTCGAAAACGTTGAAGATCCGCTCATGCAAAAGATTCGCTACCTCGATAAGCTTGTTGACGAGTTGGCCAAAGGCAAAGCGTTAGTGAAGGTCATCAGGCAACAGGCCTAAACATCTAAATGCAGGGAAAATAGTGTCCAAAACCATTCTGATTACAGGAGCCACCGACGGCATCGGTGAGCTTACCGCTAAGATGCTGGCGGCTCAGGGCCACAAGGTGTTGCTGCACGGCCGTAACGCAGCGAAGCTCGCAACTGTGGCAAGCCAGATCGACGCGGACACCGAAAGCTATGTCGCGGATTTATCAAGAATCAAAGAAGTTCAGGAGATGGCCGCAGATATCCTCGCAAAACATCCCAAATTAGATGTTTTGATTAATAATGCGGGCGTCCTCAAAGCTCCTCAGCCCAGAACGCCTGACGGGCTGGACCTGCGTTTTGTCGTGAACACGCTCGCTCCATATGTCTTGACCAGATTACTGTTGCCCATCATTCCAAAAGCGGGGCGAATCGTGAATGTCGCCTCGGCCGCGCAGGCGCCTGTGGACGTTCAGGCAATGGCGGGGAAGGGCGAAATGGACGATATGCCGGCCTATGCGCAAAGCAAACTGGCCATCACGATCTGGTCCAGGGAACTGGCGAAAGAACTGCCCGAAGGCCCGGTAGTAGTTGCGGTGAATCCGGGGTCGCTTTTGGCATCTAAAATGGT
The DNA here is from genome assembly GCA_037968515.1 of Bradymonadaceae bacterium. Taxonomy (GTDB): domain Bacteria; phylum Myxococcota_A; class Bradymonadia; order Bradymonadales; family Bradymonadaceae; genus JBFFMO01. Next base: position 17,476 of record JBBKVQ010000201.1, on the reverse strand, counting down.
CAAGGAGGGTTTTGGCATCGCAGGGAATGACCTGAAGATTGGAGCCGATATCCTTTGTTCGGCCGCGCTCGATGAGTCCTTTGCAGACGCCACCGGTAAGTATTTTGATAATGATTCTGGCCGTTTTAAAGACCCCAATGCTGCGGCCCTGGACCCAAAACACGCGAAGGCCGTGATGCAACAAATCAATGAGATTGTCGGGGGTGCATTTTGAAGATTGCAGTCACGGCCGCTTCTGGACAGCTTGGTGGAGCAATCGCTCAGGCGGTAAAGGCGCAACACGGCGTTGAGTCTGTCGTTGGGCTCGCACGAACCCCTGAAAACGCGAGTAAATTGGGCATTGAAATTCGGCCGGGAGATTATGACAAGCCGGCCCAACTTACAGAATCGCTGCAAGGTGTCGACGCGGTCCTGCTTGTTTCGGGAATGGCGGCGCCACAAGATCGGATTCAGCAACACCGAAACGTCATCACAGCCGCGCTGAAAGCCGGCGTGACAAAGATGGTTTACACCAGCATTCAAGGGCTCGAGGAAGGCACCGGCTTTTCACCTGTCGTGCAGAGCAATCGGCAAACTGAGGCTGATATTCGCGAAAGTGGGCTTGAGTGGGTCATTGGACGGAACGGCATCTATATTGAGCCCGACGTCGAATATATCGAAAATTATAAGGCGCGCGGCGAGCTCGCAAATTGCGCCGGCGACGGCAGCTGTGGGTACACCACCCGTCCAGAGCTCGCTTATGCTTATGCCCAGATGCTCTGGGGGCCCAAGCATAACGGTCAGACGTATAATCTGCATGGCGAACGCCTTACTCAGTCACAGCTGGCCGAATACCTAAATCAAGCCTTTGGCACCAATTTAGTTTACCGATCTATGTCCGTTGACGAGTATCGCGAGGATCGAACAAACGAGCTTGGCCCATTTCTGGGCGAGATTATCGCCGGCATTTATCACGGAATTCGGCTCGGTGCGTTCGACGCACCAGACGACTTCGAGGCTGCCGCGGGTCGATCGCATCAATCATGGCATGATTTTTTCGAAACATTGAACGAACGACCCAGAACAGGCATTGCTAGGCATAAGATTGAATACACACGGTAATCGTGGGAAACTGAACCAACCCAACTTTAAGTTCCATTGAAGCAAGAGTTTTATGATGCGTGGTAGAAACAACCTAGTCACTTTGGGTTTATTGCATGGCGCGTTGGCGATGTCGGCTTGTGGAAGTGACAGCCCGTCTGAAGATGCACCAAATAATACCACGCCCGGATTTGTGAGTTATTTGCTCCAGCCCGAAACGATTTCGCTGTTGCCCGGCGAGTGTTCGGTTTCGTCGCTGACATGGTCCGGCAAAGTTGAACTCACGGCGGATCAAGTCGAATGGGAGGCTCCAAGTTCGCTTCGCATTACCCCGACTGTGGGCAACGGGTTTCAGTTCTGCGCCGGCTTCGAGACTGGCGAGGGCGACATAAATGTGCGCTTGGTTGGCGCGGACCAGTTTCAACAGGCGGGAAGGGGCTTCGTGCGCGAATTGGGGCCCGACGGAGACCCCAACCCCTATAATCCCACTTGGACTCGTGGCCGGACGGAAAGGCCGAATCGAATCCTCTGGTCCGCGGATGGCAAAAAAATCTACGCCACAACGTGGAGTAAAAATGAGTTAACAATTCGTGACGCTGAAACATTGGCGATCGAGTCGATTCATTTCATTGGCTCGGAGGACATGGCGTTCCTTGGGGATGACAAGATTGCAGTCGGCGAGCCGTCAGCGAAGGTCGGCGTCTACAGTCTCATCGAAAAACGCCTCATCACATCCTACAACGCCATCAGCTTTCAGCCGCTGGTTGGAAGCGGAGATGTCTCGCTCGTGAGCGCAGGCGAGGGCATCACCGCCTCGGTCGCCCGAAACAAGCTGAACGGAAGCTGTACCGTGAGCGCTGTCGATCTTAGGAACAACAAACACACCTTGATTGCGACCGGCAGCGGGACGGGTTTTGTGCCTGAGTCGGGCGTCGTGGGAGGTCCTTGGTCACCTGAATCTGGAGTTGGAGCCCGACTTGAGGAGTGGATAGAGATGTCTCGTTCGGGTCGTTATGTGCTGCTTGGTCCCCGTGGTTGCTGGACAACCGGTACCACGTTGATTGACCTTGAGACCGAAGAAACCATTCTGAATTGCATGCCGGATCGTAATGCAAAACCCCAGCATCGCGCGGTGATGTCAGAAGACGGCAGCACCATCGCCTCGATTGTGAATAACAACGTTAACCCGCAAGGTTATGCAGGGATTGGGATTGCCGATACCGATGGGTGCAAACCTCGCGGGTCGGCGGCCATGGTTGGCGAACAGACTGGCATCGCGCTGTCGAGCGACGGCAACCAAATTGCCTCGCTGACTACCGGTGGTTTCGACGCACGCACTGGAATTCAGAAATACCATTTGTGGGTCACCGACAGCAGTCCTGCTGCATACGCGACGCCGAGCACGCAAAAACGTGTGGAGCATATTATTGAAAAGAATCGCCCATCCAACACCGAACCAAATTTCAATCATCGCCTCGCGTTTTCGCCAGACGGCAAGCGCATTGCGATTGCTTTCGTTACCGGACAAATCGGCGTTTACGATATCGCTACCGATACCGTCGTGCTTGAGGCACCAATCGATTGGGGAACTGCCGAGCCAACGCCGGACGCGCGTTTTGTGTTGGCCATGCTGCACGATGACGATGGCCAAGGAATTGGCTGGGCAATGGTGGATACACAGCTGCAACAGGTCGTGCGGACCCATGACCCTGGCCTGAGGTTCGTGGCAGCGTACCCAGATGGCTATGTGCTGAGGAGCTTGGCGTTATTCACCTTCTACGACTACGAGACGGGAACCGAGATTCCGTTTGTCGACGGGGCCCATGGCGAGAAATTCGTTCCCGATAACAACGCCAGTGACGATGGTTCTGCGAGCTGTTCTGTCGATGGAGCACAAGTTTGTATAGGGACCAATTGTGCAAGCGCGGACCAGCTCACACGGGGCAAATCGCCTCTTGCTCAGGGCTGCGTGATGCTCAATAACGAGACGGCAGTATTTGTAGCTGGTGGCATGATGTGGCGCTGGCCAGGTGCGCAAGCCACGGCAATCTACTTGGGCCAACCATCCGACGAGGCAGGCGATGCCAAGATAATGCGCCTTCGTGACGGCGAAATCATGGCCAGAAACCCAACCCATCTTACGTACTGGAAACTATAATGGCCCACAACACACCGATTCTGGCGCTGTGCGCCGTCAGTATGTTTTACTTCGCTGGCTGTTTCGCAGCCGAGGAATCCGAAGATTTTGTCGACCCTTACGCGCATTCATACCTGATTTACCGCAATATCGACCTCTATTCGGACTTCATTTTAGAGGCGAGCGACAACCCCGGATATACCTCCGAAAGGATTATTTTCACCACGAATGCTACCCCAAACGCCGACCTCTTCTGGACGCTCGATGTTGTCGAGACTGCTCCCGAGGATCGAACGATAAGTTTTTCGGTGGATTGGGAAAATGGAGGAGGCTGCTATTTCACTGGCTTGAGTAACCCCGCAGAGGGCGAACTCAGGGAAGGTAGCTGCGTGATTCCAACACCGACTGGACACGTCTACTTCCAACTCGAAAAAGCTGCCCGCTACACGACGGGTAATATTTTTGGTACCGGTACAACGATCTTGGAAGGGCGTTGGATGGAGAATCGAAGCGGTTTTTTGCTGACGGGCACCGGGAAATTATACGCGCGGCAGCATGACCAAAACTCCGCAATTGGTCAGTCGGCCGACCTTCCTCCAGTGGCCGTTGCTGACTATCGCGACCCCTTTGAGCAGGGCGATACTTGCACACACGCTGGAATTACTGGCACCGGAACGCTTGTCGAGGGCGAACCTTCGGCTTGTAACACAGCGCTTGAATACAATGGAGACGGCTTCGACCTTTATATCGATGAAGGGGCGAGGCTGTCTTTTGTTCCGTTGGACCAGAACGAGCCCAGCCAACGAATTCAGGGTGTTGTTTCGTTTGACGGCCAGACTATATCGGCCTTTACGGGCGACTTGGCGGGAGCAGGCAGTCGCTACGATTTGAACTTCACGACCGAAATCGCAGTCTTCAGCAATCGGTTCTTTTGGACCCAAGAATCTGTGACTTCGTTGTGCAAAGTTGAATGGACCGGCCCCTTGACGGCCTGCAAATAGCTTTGCGGGGAGCGGGGTTGTGACTTAGCCGCGTGACCTTCTAGTTTTCGCCGCCGAATCTCGAAGGTCGTCCAGCGATTTTTGCCACAAAACGCGCCCCACTGATTTTCTAAAAAAGCCGAGGTGTCCAATGGCTTTTACCCCGGCATCTTCTGGCTCAAACCAGTGTATATCAGGCACAGTTCCGCTAAACAGCGAGATCATGGGCGGCACATTTACAAGCGTCGCGATTTCGTCGTCGGTAAAACAGTAGGCGCTGATCGGAAACTTGGCTTCGCCAAAATAGGTCGGCCCAAAAGGGCGCCCGTCCGGGGATTTTCGATGGCCAGTGTCGTCGAAGAATGCCGCCAGATACGTCGGTTCCATGCACCAAGCAGCCCATTCAACGACCACTCCCGCAGGAAGGTCTTCGCCTAATCTAAGGCGCTTTCCCGGAAAATGCCCGATCGTCGCACGAGCCAACGGCGAGACGACATGCCACAACATCCAGGTGAACCATTTGTGTTTGGTGGGCATGCCTGCCCAATACCCAGTCGAAACAGCGATGAATAACGCAGCATCAATGTCTTGGACGTTGTGGGCGAGCCCAAGCTGCTGGCCGCCGGTGGAGTGCCCGACAACCGCCAGTGGCAGGCCGGGAAGACGCTCCTGAGCCCATGCGATTGTGGCCGGCACATCATGTTGGCCCCAGTCGCGATAAACAGCCGTGCATTTGCGCAAATTGACAGGCGCTGAGTCACCAATGCCTCGGTAATCATAGGTCAGCACGCCGAAGCCCCGTGCCGCTGCAAAGGTCGCAAATCGTCGATAGAAATGACGTGGAATGCCGGTTCCAGAATGGACGACCAACGCCGTGTGCGCCGGTACGTCACCAGGCGCGTACCAAGAGCCTGCGAGCGTTTGTCCATCCTGCGTGCTGATTCTGACGTGTTCTTCGCTCATCGTGCCCGTTCCTTTTTACTGAGGCTTATTTTTGGGTCCGGAAAAGGCGGTCCACCGCTTGGTGCTCGCGGCCGGCAGTGTGCGTTAACGCAAAAATTCGTAATTCAATTGCGGTGGTACGCCCAATCTCTTTGACGTCGTATTGATGGCAGACCTCGTCCCGGATCGAATCAGACATCGCGAAGACGCCGCGTCCGTCCTGCCCAAAGGCTTTGACCAAGGCGCTATCATCGATTTCAGCGACCACCAAAGGTCGAACTCCGTTTTCGCCCATCCATCGCTCGAGTTCACGTCGCAGGCGTGTCCCCGGCATGGGCAAGATAAACGGTGCGTCATTCAGGCAATGCGGAAACTTGCCCTTCAGAGACTTCTTGAGCTTGGGCGACGCAAAAAAGCTTAGGTTTGAACGAGTGACCATTTCTGAAATGCAGTCAGGGCCTTGTGCTGGGGCGTCGCTCAATAATACATCGATTTGTCGCGCAGAAAGCTGTGCCAAAAGTCGGTCGCGTTCATCCTCGGTGCAGCGAAGTCGTAAGCCGATGCCCACATCGTCAAGAAGTGGACTCAAAATCTGTCTGACGGTCAGCTTCGCCAATACGCTGTCGATCCCAACGCGCAAGACGATATTTGTCCCTGCTCGCCGCCCCTCCACAGCCGATAGTAGCGACGACCCGGTTCCAAAAATCTGGGACGCAAAGCTGTAAACCATCTTGCCGTTTTCGGTCAGCTGAAGCTTGCGGCCTCGCCGCTCGAACAGGCGAAGGTCCAGATGGTGTTCGAGTTTCTTAACCTGTTCGCTCACGGTCGGGTGCGACACGTGCAGGCGCGTTGCCGCCGGGACGATGCCGCCTTCTTCGACGACGGCGACAAAACAGGCAAGATGATGAAAGTTGAGTTGGGATAATATGTCGGTCATACCGACATATTAGTCGATTTTTCGTACTTGTTCGACATGTTAACCGCCGTCATGGTGCTTTTCACATTCGTTGGAGGATTAGTATGAAAATTTCAGTAGCGATGGGCGACGGTATCGGGCCCGAAATCATGAAGTCTGTGCTCGCGATTTTTAACGCGGCCAGTGTTCCGTTGCAGTACGAGTTCGTCGCGATGGGCAAGAGTGTTGCTGTGGCCGGCGAAAAGTCTGGAATCAGCCCCGAGGCAAAAGCCTCGGTCGAATCTTCAGGAATCCTGTTCAAAGGGCCGATGGAGACGCCTAGTGGCGGGGGATACAAAAGCGTCAACGTGACCGCTCGGAAAATGTGGGGAGCCTTTGCCAACAAGCGGGTTTACCGAATCCTGCCGGGTGTCAAAACTCCGATGAATTTAAAGCATCTGGATTTGACGATGGTGCGCGAAAATATCGAGGACACCTACGGTGCCGTTGAACACATGCAAACCCACGATGTGGCGCAGTGCCGGCGTTTCATCACGCGACCCGGCTGTGAACAAGTGCACCGCTACACGTTTGAAATGGCAGTAAAGAAGGGCGCCAAACGCGTCACGTGCGTCCATAAAGCCAACATCATGAAAATGACCGACGGCTTGTTCCTCAAGACCTTTTACGAGGTTGCAAAAAACTACCCTCAATTCCAGGTCGACGACATCATTGTGGACGCGCTTGCCATGAAGCTCGTGTTGGATCCGACCGAATTTGATGTCTTGGTGCTGACCAACCTGCAGGGCGATATTCTGACAGATTTGGCCGCTGGCATTGTTGGTGGTTTGGCCTACGCGCCTTCAGCCAATATCGGCGAGAGCATCTGCATTTTTGAGGCAGTGCACGGAACCGCACCGGATATTATCGGACAGAACAAAGCCAATCCAACGGCACTGTTGCTCAGCGGCACCATGATGCTTCGTCATCTGGGATTAAACGAACATGCAAAAGTCATCGAGACCGCCCTTGATGCGACCCTTCGAGCGATGAACGGCACCTTGGATTCGGTCGACCTGGTTAACCCATTCACGACCACCGATTTTACCGCTCGAATGACCGCCCGACTCAAGGATGTGCAGTGTGGGCCTGCCACTGCTCACGCACCAGCGCCAGACCGCAGTGAGCCGCGGATGCGGGTCACAAAAACACCAGAAACGACCGCGATTAAGGGCGTCGATGTGTTCTTGGAATCCGCCCTCTCGCCACGCGCTGTCGCCGACCAACTCTTGGCCCTGCAGCTGCCTTTGAAGATGACGATGATGTCCAATCGAGGCACTCAAGTGTGGCCAACCGGGTCGGTGTTCACCGATTGCGTCAACCACTACCGCGTGCGTTTTGAAGGTGGCGTGGTGAGCCAACACGACGTCATTAATACGTTAAACACGGTTTCCAACAGCTTCATGCTTTGTGGCGCCGAATGGCTGCGCGAAATCGACGGAGAACTAGGGTTTTCGCTGGCCCAAGGTCAAGGCTAATCCTTACCTAAACCCCGCCGTTGGCGGGGTCAGGGGACTTGGTCGAGCGGGAGCGGAGTCGATGGCTGCAGTGAAGGTCCATTTTTGGTGTCTGAGATCAACTCAGCGCTCGCCAACTCAATATATTCGACCGCTGGTTGTTCTGCGAACTCAGAGAGACGGTACGTCACGCGTGAGGGCTGGCGTCCCTGCTTGAAAAACGCGACCAGAACACCATCCTTGATGGCCGGGTCTGCGATGCTGTCCCACTCGGCGATTGTGTATTTTGTGACGCGGATTTGGTCGACGTGATAGCGCAGTTTTTCGGTGCCCCAGTTGCCGTCTTTGTATTCCTGTTTATACGCCGCGCTATCCGTAATGAGCTGGGATCCAGAGCTTAACGGGTAGTTCGCAATTCCGTACGCGAGCTGTTTGGCGACTTCTGGCGCCCCGCCGGCAGGGTGCTTGGCTAGCAGGGCTTCCCAAGACGCAAATCTTTCGACTTTTTTGTCGGCATTCCGCCACACAAAAGGCGAGGCGCCTGCGCCTGGTTTGGCAGCCAGAAAGACCTCGCCAGACGGAGTCTGTGCGCGTGCGTAACCTTCGACCAGCCCGCCAAAGATTGCGATGGCTCGGTCGTTCAAGCCTTTGCGTGGTTGACCGGCAAGTTTGAGTTCGACGATTTTTGGTGTCCAGTCCGTCGATGCAAAATCCACTTCGTTGCGGAATGCTTGAATGCCGTCATGGATGTCGATCACCCGACCCGAAAAATACACCAATTTGTCGCCTTCGAGCCTCGCATCATGAACCACATCAGAGCTTAGTCCGCTCGGGTTGACGCCGACGAACCCGTGCTCGTTGTTAAAGAATTCGGCAGGCTCGAACCACTTTGCCCACCAGTCTTGGTAGGCTTTGGCGGTCGTGAATACCTCGTCACTTATTCCAGGCTGAAATTTATGGAAGATTTGCGCCAACGCGCCGACGTGTTCGTAGCGTTTATGCAGGTCTGGTGCGGCCATGCGCAATTCATTTGGGCTCGTCAGATATTGCCCATCAGGTTGCAATTGAACACCAAGTCCGCCGTTATAATCCCAATCAACCTTCAGAGTAATTGGGCCTTCTACTGTTTTCACAACCTTGCCTTTTTCGATGGGTGTCGAGGTCGTTTGGGTCTGAATCGGATTATTTTGAGCGTTCGTGCAGCCCGTAAAAACCACGAGTGCAGCCATTATCATTTTTGGAATATATCGCATTGGCCCTCTTGAAATACGAAGTTTCGGGTCACGTAGTTAGAGCCCAATGATATCGCTTAGGGCCAGACTGCTGCATGCAGCGGGCACGGTCAAATATCTACTTGAGGCGTCGTGTGGGTCAATAATCGCAGGGATGTCCCCGGTACCTCTTCGATGGTCCAGCGTTCGCCCGTTGGGTCATCGATCGATTCGACGAGCATCCCAGCGCGGTTTGCGGTGATTCGCTTGCCTTCGGCGTCCAGAACGACGGCGGCCGATTCCACGCGGTCCAACACCCATGCCAACGTCCGGCGTACTTCGGCTTCGCGTTCCTCGTCACCCCCGGCGACCTCATCGCGTGACTCCTGAAGCCACTCGTCGAACAACCAGTTCAGGTCGTTCGCAATCTGTTTGACCTCGTATGGACCTGCGCTTGTGACGCAACGGGCTTGCAGGTTGCCAGCGCGGACGCGTTGGGTTGTCCGGAAAAGCTCCTCGATGGGTAGCTCGAGCCGAACGCGCAGCCGTCGATACACGATAATCCCCAATGCTAGCGTCAATGCGCCGAGCAGGGCGGCGGCCCACGCGCCGGCCTGGCCAAGGCGTTGGGCTTTGTTGTCGGCTCGATCCATCGAGGCACGGTTGACCTTTCCAAGGTCTCTCAGCGCAGTGATGACGGTCTGGCGTGCGGTGGGATTACCCGCAAAGGCTTCGGCTCGGTTGCGCTCAATGATTGCCAACAAGGGGCGTTCGGGTTCTTCGGTGACGTTGTCTTTCGCACGGCCCATCGCGTCCTCAAACGCCTTTGGAACAGGGCCTTGCGGTCCCATCGCGAGCAAAGCGACCATCTCTTCGACGGCTTCTTCACTATAGACGTTCTCTCGAAGAATCTGTTCAATCGCGGGCCCCATGCGGGTCAGCAGAGCAATGGCTAGCATCGACAGCAAAATTTGCAGCGCAAGGATGGCGCCGATGCTAAGACTGACTTCGCGTCGCAGCCGCATCTTAGACCCTCTCCGTGAGGTGCCGTGCGTCGGTTTCCGTCCCGACGAGCATCAGAATATCACCGCGCTTCAAGGGTTTATGAGGGTCGGGGATCGCCGCTTCCATACCCGTTTCCGAATCGTGTCGGACCGTCGAAACAATCACCTTGAACCGCTTGGGTAGTTCGAGCTCGGCAAGCGTTCGCCCCCAAAATGACTCTGGGGCTGTGATCTCAGTCAGCACAAGGTTTCCGCCGAGTGGCATCACGTTCACGACGTTTCGCCATGCGAGCCGAATGGCCAGTCGTTCTCCGTAGCTGTGCTCGGGATTGATGACCTCATGCGCCCCGACCAGCGTCAGAATGCGTGCGTGCAGGTCATCGGTGGCGCGCGCGATGATATGTGGCGCGCCAAGCTGTTTGAGCAGCGCCGTGACGATGATGCTTCCTTCTCGGCTGTCGTCGCCGATCGCACATACGCACGTGTCTCGTTTAGACGGCGCAAGCGATGCGAGCGCTTCCTCGTCCATGGCGTCCATTACGACGGCGTCGGCTACATGCGGCGCGATTTCGTTGATATGCGCTTCATTGCTGTCGACGGCCAGCACTTCGCTGCCGTGTTGAGCGAGCGCGCGGGCGAGCGACATGCCGAACTGTCCAAGGCCGATAACGAGTGTTTGTTTTGGCATTTGGTCTCCTAGCCGATCGGAACCGGCTCCTCCGGGTAGCGTCGAATCAAGTGGTCTCGCGTGTTCGACGCGAGGAATACAAAAAGCGTGAGCGGCCCTACACGGCCTGCGAACATGCAGGCGATGATGATTAGCTTGCCGACCTCGTCGAGGGCGCCTGTGCCGCCTGTCGAAAGGCCGACAGTGGCGAGTGCGCTGACGACTTCAAATAGGGCAACGTCGAGCGGGATGGCCTGGGTAAGTTGAATGGCGCCCAGCGCCACGCATACGCTAAGTACGCCAAGTGTAGCGACGACTGTCGCACGCATTACGGTGGCCATCGGAATCCGGCGCCTGAAGATTTCGACCCGTTCATGACCACGCACGACCGCGGCAACCGCAAGCAGCAACACAGCGATGGTCGTGGTCTTGACGCCGCCGGCCGTCGAACCGGGGCTGCCACCGACGAACATGATCAACACCATCACCGTCCACGTCGCGGGGTGGACTTGGGCCAAGTCGATCGAGTTGAAACCCGCTGTTCGAAGCGTGACGGATTGAAAGCCGCCGTTGAAAACTTTGTCGACGAATGACATCCCGGCCAGGGTTCCATTCCATTCGATGGCCGTAATCAACACCGCGGGGGCCACGATTAGAATTGCCGTTGTCCACAACACGATCCGCGCGTGCAGACTGCGCAGGGCGGGGTCTTTCCAGCCAATAATGGCCGCCACGACGGCCGGACCAAGACCGCCCATCACAATGGTGACGCCAATCACGGTCAGCACGAAAGGGCTGTCGGCGTAGGGCATCAGGCTGTCACTCTGAAGCGCAAAACCAGCATTGCAAAACGCAGAGATCGCCGTGAAAACCGCACGCCAGGCTGCAGTGCCAACACCGTCGCCTCGCATCAGGAATCCAACGAACAAGAGCACGGCAGCGGCAGCCTCGGTCGCAAACGTAACCACCAGGACACCCCGAATTGCCCGCGACAAACCCGCGCGGCTCGATGCCCCAACAATATCGACCGCAGCGCGCTCGTGCGACAGCGATAAGCGTTTGCCCAACAACACAATGGCTGCCGCTGAAAACACCATGATTCCAAGACCGCCCACCTGAATCAGCGCCAACACCACCAGCTGTCCAAAGCCCCCAAATGCGTTCGGCGTGTCCAGCACAATCAGACCCGTTACGCATGTGGCGCTGACGGCGGTAAACGCGGCGTCCAACCACGAAATAGTCTGTCCGGTGGCCGACGAAACCGGGAGTCTGAGCAAAACCGTCCCAATCATGCATATCCCGATGAACGACACCACCAGCACCCGTGAAGGATGCACGAGCACGGCGTCGAGCAGTCCTGGCTCGTTTGGCGAGGAACCCGGCAAAATCCAACGTAAGATGGCGCGACGAGCAAGAACACCGAACATTATCAGCGGCGAAAGTAGGCCGAGGGGCATAATGGGAAGCGTCTGTCCCAACAGCGTGGCTGCGGTGGCCACGGCAGGTGCGATGGCAACGACCGCCGCAAGTGCCAATGCCCATCGCTCCCATCCCACCCGGAAGCTGTCGCGTCGCAAAGCCACAATGATCGGAACTGCGTAAACGACCGCTAGGGCGAGGGACTCCCACGTGGTGGGTAACGCCGCAATTTGCCATTCATCAAAACCAAATAACGCCGCCACACCGCTTGCCACCAGCACTTCCTGGTCGGGATGCGTTTCGCCTTCTTCCGCCGCAAAGTGGCGCAGTCTTTCGAATGGCCAGATGAACGCTATAAATGCGACGAGTCCGCACAGGACAACGAGGCCGCGCGCTGGGTTGGCTTGGTGCTCTAGCATGGTCCCGCAGGCCCACACGACGAACGCCATGGTGGCTGCGACCCGCATCCCGACTGATCCTGCTCGATGTTTCCATCCAGCGACTGCCAGCACCAATGACATGACCGCGACGGGAATCCACGGCATCGTTGTCAGCGCCCCGAACGTTTCGAGCGGCGCGGACACAATGGTCGCGGGAGCCAAGACCAGCAGCAACGCCCGCATGCTCTGTGTGCGAACGCACCCGATGTTTTTGATGGATTGGTTTTCGGCATTCATGCCGCACCTCCAAAGGACGACAACGATTGCTGGAGCTGACGCTCAAGACCGATGCGCCGCGAAAGCTACTCCCCGGACTGGGCAGGGTCAACCAGTCCTCAAGACTCCGCGACGCAAAATTGGCGTCGTTTTGTCGCGAACGCAACGAACGCGTCGCCGTCGTCGCCAGCCAATCTTTTACTAAGCCCGCCCACGGCCATTCGAGGCTTGTTATGCCTTCTGGCGTGAATATTGCGTAATAATATTAATTACATAAGAATATAGCTAAGGAGCACAAGATGATGTGGGATAATACTTCGGAATTCGGTATGTGGGGATTTCACATGGGCTGGTGGGGCATCGCGGTGATGCTCATTTTGATCATCGCCGTCTCGGTGATCATCTTCCGCTCCAAATCTGGCTCACCGTCAGGCACCGACTCGCCGCTCGATATCCTCAAGCGGCGCTACGCAAAGGGAGAGATCGACCTCGCCGAGTTCACGCGGCGAAAACTAGAAATTGAGGGTGTTTGAGTTTGCCTCTTTTGGCTACCACTTCTCGGGAGCAGGCCGGGCATCAAGCTCAAACGTCCAGGCACCAGGCGGCTGGTGGGCCAAGAACCAGGCTGTCTCAGCCACACCATCCGGGGACAAGAAGTCGGCATCGGTCTTGTCCGGCATTCGGGCACGCGTGCGGGGCAAGTCGACCATGCCGTCGATGATGATGTACGAGACGTGAATGCCCTTGGGAGCGAACTCCTTCGCCAATCCCTGCGCGAGCCATCGTTGTCCACCCTTGGCTGCCGCAAATGCCGCGGTAAAGGCGCTTCCTCGCCAAGACGCTGTGGCGCCTGTGACGATGATGGCACCTGAGCCCGCGTCGATCATGGCGGGTAGCGCCTGCTGTGCAACATGGAACAGGCCGCCGACGTTGACGTCGAAGCTCGACTGAAGCTCGTCGGCTGTCGTGTCGAGGAAACCTTTGAACACGCCTGATCCTGCGTTGTGAATGACCACGCTGGGCTCGCCCAGTTTGGCTCGCACGGTCTCGAACGCCGCAGCGACGGCGCTCGCATCCGAGACATCGCACACCACAGCCAGACTACCGTCGATTTCTTTCGCGTAAGCATCGAGCTTCTCGGGCGTTCTGCCGAGCAGAGCCACACGATAACCGCCAGCCGCGAAGCGACGAGCGTAGGCGATTCCAAGACCGGGGCCGATCCCGGTGACGACACATACTTTTTGAGCCATTTTATCCTCCGTTTGAGTTTGGATTCGTGTTCCACATGAAAGGTTCGGTTAGTGAACTGTAGAACCGATTGTATTTGCAGCTTCGGAATTCGAGCGAATCCCCGGCGCAGGCGCGGCGAGGCGATCCTGCGCCCCTCGGGAACAAATACGCGGGCCGCCATGCGACTGCGTTGGAAGAGCTGGCGGTTGCGCGTGGGTGCTGCGCCCTCCGACCTGACGTTCAGGGCACTTCGTTCGCCCGATACCCGAGGCCGGCGACTGCGTCTGACACCGCGGCATGATCAGGCAGGCTACTCCAGATTACTTGAGCGCTGCCATCTTTGTACGACACCTGCACAGAAGTGACGCCTGAGATAGACTGGATGGCTTCGCGAGCGTGTCCCTCGCAACCTGCGCAAGTCATGCCCTCGACCCGATAATACACGGTAGTCTGGGTCGCTGTGGCCACAGCCACGGCGTCGGGGGGCGCGGTGAACGCTCCGACGTATTCGGGGAAGAGCGCGAACGCGGCCACGAACGCGGTCGTCATCCACAACATCCCACGGTTGAAGCGCTGAAGCCGCGAGTTTGGCACCGCGCAAACCTCTCCTGGCAAACAACGAGGCTTGCGATAAACGAGGTAAAATCCCGAGCTGAGCAGACCCAGTGTCAAAAGCACTAGCGGGACGCGCCACGCCTCAAAATAGGCACCCACACCCGCAATGGACGCGCCCATACCAATCGCCGCGAGTGGCAGCCAGCAGCACGCCGACGACAGGAGTGCGGCAATCACGGCACCTCCCGAGGCAAAGAGGCCGGACCGTGCCGATTCATCGGTTTCTGTTTTTTTTGAGTCGCCACAGCAGTCGGTGGAAGGCTCGCTGTCGTTCTTGGTTGCCGGCGCGGCGTGTTTGATCACCGCACCGATATTGCCCAAGCAGCAGCGTCCTTGCGGATTCTTCCGTTTGCAGTCATCGCGGCCCTCCTTACAGGCAGCTTTAATCGCCGCTCGGATTTCCGACTCCCCGTGGGCTTGAACGTCGGCCTCTACCTCGGCCACCGAATGTTCGAAGCAAAAACAAACAAAGCGGTCAGGGTCCTCGCTTTTGTGAAACGGAATAGCAATCGTGTCACCCATGACGACCATGTCTTCGCCGCTAAAATAGACGACGTCGCACGAATCGGTCGTACACATCTTCCAATCGTCGTGGTCATGGATTTTTTCGAGCCGCTTTGGAACCACCTGAGCGTCAAGCGTTGCCGCCTCGATCGCCCGACCCTTCTGTTCACATTTTGGGCAGGTATTCATGGTTCATCCTCGTTCAGGGCATCTAAGATTGGACACTCATTCAATGGTCCCTCGCCGTGACATTGCGCGACCAAGGCGCCGAGCGCGAGCCTCATGGCGTCCAGATGCATGATGCGTTTTTCGATATCCGCGATTTTGGCCTCCGCTCGTGCCTGCACGTCGGCGCATCCGGCCCCGGGGATCGCCCGCAGATTAAGGAGCTCGACGATTTCCTGCAGCGTGAAACCCAGATTTTTTGCGCGAAGGATAAAGTGCAAACGTTTGACAGTTTCCGTGGGATATTGGCGGTAACCCGAGTTTGCGCGCGGCGGCGGCGCAATAAGGCCTTCGCGCTCGTAAAAGCGAATGGTTTCCACTCCAACACCTGTAGCTTGGGCGACTTTTCCTATCGTGAGTGTCGTCATTTTTTTGACCTCCGAAAACAAGTCTAAACCCCGTAGTGTACTTTAGGGTCAAGAGCGAAAAAGAGATCGCGGTCTTGTTTCTCGCTCAGTCGTGGGGTCCGATCCAAAAACCGGAATCGCGCCAGACCGCCGTCAAATCTTCACCTGTCGGGAATCTGCGAAGTACAAATCGACGGCCACGGCTGAGGTCTATGATGTGACTTTCGACTTCATGTTCGCTGATTAGGGCGAGCGCGTCGGCCTCGTCCTTCTGAATGGGAAAGGCCATCCAGGTTTGGTCATCTTCACCGAAGTTCCAGTCAACAATCTCGGTGGAAACTACAACGAAGTGCCGCTCACATGCGCAATGGGTGATGCGCACGCTAAAATGGGACTCAGAGATAATCTCTTGAACCGTGTGCGCATTCAGCGCCTTAAATGCTTTGTCGGCTTCTGGGTTTCCAATACATGCATTGCATGGCTTGTCCGATGGATCGTTTGAATCGTTCTGCTTGGCCATACGTTCAACCAATCCCTCATCTGCTCGACCATCCAAGTGGTCCTGCTAGCGCATAGTTCTGTGTTTTGACGCGCCCAGGACGGCCGTGGGCGCCAGAAATTCAATATCAGGTTTGAGTTGTGGAACTACTCATCCCCTTGCTAGAAGACATTGAATATTTTGAACAATCAAATGTGGTTCGTAGGACTAAACACCTACCAGAATAGGTTTTTACGAACCCGTTCGCCTCTGCAAAAGTCGAAGGAAGCTCATGAAAGAGATTCAGTTTTTTGCCATTTTCCTGGTGGCTGCAGGATGCGCTACGGCGCCGCCCGGCGACGTGACGCCTCCTCCTGTTTTGGTCCAACAAGTGCCATTCAATAAAGATGACTTAAACCATATGCTCTCCGAAACGCCCGATCATGGCATTCGCTGGACCGATAAACACGGCGATAATTTCGTGGTAATTTCAGTGACCAAGAGCCACGACAAAGCGTCGCTAAATCTGAAGTACCTAATTGATGATGGCGAGGGCTTCAGGGTTGTTCGAAAATTCGAAAAGGCGTTTGTCTGTCTCACGTCAAGGCAAACGCTCGACGTCCGGGCAACCTCGCTCTCCGTGACGGACCTGGATAAAGACGGGGTTGGGGAATTCACCATGGGCTACGTTTCCGATTGCGATACCAGGCTCGATTCCCCGCCACCCGCGTATACACTCGCGTTGTTCACTAATGGACAAGACCCTTACAGACTTTCAGGGACACAGAAGCTCGAGCCCGGGATCCAGCTCAGTGGCCGAGAAATCAACCCACAAAGTGGATCGTTTGTGGCCGATGAATCCCTGTCTGCGAAACCCTTGTTCAAAGCCCATCTGACCGAGGTCTGGCAGGAAACCAGCTCGATTCTGAAAGATGCCGTCGATGGGACCGACCGCGCGGTTCTGACCAAGGATGGCCTTCAGATTAACGGGGCCAAAGTCGCGTTCCCCGGACAGTTCCAACGGGAAAATACGTGTTCAGGAGCGCCAGTCGATCTGCGAGTGGTGGCCTTCGATACCGGCAAGAAGGCGGTGTATTATCGGGCGTCAAATTGTAATGGGGAGGAAGACCCGCCTGATGCTCAATTGGTGTATTTGCTGAACGAGGATGGCCCTAAACAAATTGTCGCCGATCCGAACCTGGGCTATGCCTACAACACTCAGGATCTTGAGTTTTTGGGGTTTGGAGCGGTGAAATTCATTGAGAGCGATTGGGGGGCGTGCGGGCGTGAAAACTTGAAACGACCTGGCCTTGAACTGCCCAAAGAAGATAAAAAAGGATTATTACACGAACGAGTGATGCGTTTGAATTCGGCGGGAATGCTCGAGGTCGTCGAGTTTCGGCCGACAGATCGCCCCTACGATTGCGACGAATTGGCTGCATGCCCATTTGTGTACATAAGCAACGGTGACAAATCGGAAGTATTTGTGGGCGAGATCCTTCGCGACCTTATCGGTCGTGATGCCTACAGCCTGCAAAGCCTGGATTTGCCGACCAGTACTGATTCAAC
>JBBKVQ010000200.1:0-14639 GCA_037968515.1 Bradymonadaceae bacterium | reverse complement strand
GAGGAGGATGACGAGGAGCGTGAGGAAGCTCAGAAGAAACGTGAATCGAAAAAGTTATATTTTCGGATCACGGAACTTGCTCGAGATTTCTATGAAGAAGCGCGTTGGAGTTCTGCAGGACGTAGTGCGCAAATCTACTTGTCGGAACGGGGAATCGACGAAGGAACAGCGCGGTCATTTCGTATGGGGTATGCCCCAGACGGATGGCAAAACATCCTTGACCACCTGGAGAAAAATGGAATCCAGGATCGTCTGACGGAGCGAGCAGGCTTGGCATTGGCCCGAAATGGGCAATCCGGCTTTTATGACCGCTTTCGTCACCGGATTATGTTTCCGGTGCAGGATATCTGGGGCAACACGCTCGCTTTCAGTGGAAGAGTTTTTGCCTCGTCGGATGATGGACCTAAGTACATCAACTCCCCCGAGACAGCTTATTACACGAAAGGTCATCACTTATTTGGTCTTGCTGTTGGCAAACAAGCCATACAGAAGGCTGGTTACGCAGTTTTGGTCGAAGGAAACTTCGACGTTGTCGCGCTTCACGCGCAGGGAGTCTCGATGGCGGTCGCACCGCTAGGAACAGCGTTAACGAACGAGCAAACCAAACTTCTGGCGCGTTATTGCCGTGAAGCTGTGCTCGCGTTTGACGGTGACTCGGCTGGCGAGGAAGCAACCATGCGGGCGATGCCATCGCTCGAGGCTGCTGGAATCGAAGCGCGAGTAGTGCGATTTGCAGACGGCGATGACCCCGACAGTTTTGTTCGCCGCGAAGGTAAACAAGGATTCGAGACTTTTGTGCAGTCGGGAAAACCCATCATTGCCTGGGCCGTTGACCGTGCCCTCGCGCCAGCCGAAGGCGTCGCTGTTGAGCGAAAACTTCATGCGCTTGAAGAAGCAGCAGCCGTGCTAAATAACGTGAAAAACGTGGTGACTTGGGAACACTACGCCCAAGAGGTTTCACGTCGGCTTGAAATCGAGCCCGGCCTTTTGCGCGAGTATCTTCAAAGACCTTCTGCGCATGCCGACCGAGTTCGAACCGCTGTGACCACCGCGGCTGTGCCGATCGAGCTGGCACCCGCCGAATTTGGTTTGCTGGCATTCCTTCTCGATTTCCCAGCCTGGCTCGATGGATTCCTCGGAGAATCCTACGACCAGCTTCTAGAAAGTGCCGAGTTGGGCAGTTTCTTGCGCACAGCGCAGGCGGAAGTTAAGGACGGGAAGCTAGATATTGCGGTGCTTGTACAGCGCATCGACCATCCTTCGTTTCGAAAGACGGTCGAGGAAGCGCTCGTGGCCGAAGAAATTTATTCACCCGATCGAGCCGCTCGTTTTTATGACGATTGTGTTCGGACGCTCAAGCGTTCATGGGCTGAAAGGACTTTACGAGACATTCTCGTAGAACTGGAAGGTTTGGATTTTGTAAGCCAAAGAGAGAAATACCGGGAACTCGTAGATCGAAAGTCACGAGTTGAACGTTTTAGACAATCACTGGAATCCTCGTCAGGTTAGGCAAAATGATTGGGCTTTTTCGGGAGCTCAATTCTGGCTTGTTCCGTAAAATGCGGAATAAGGCTTTTCCTGTATAGGTTTGTAGGCCGGCCACGGCCGGAGTCGCCGCTGGTCGGCACGAAAAAGGGAGACGCTTGATGTCGAATGCTCGCACCACAAGTTTGGAAGTACGTAGGCTCATTGATATGGGCAAGGAAAAGGGATTTTTAACCTTCGACGAGGTTAATAATGCCCTGCCCCCGGGCGTGCTCTCGAGCGAACAAATCGACGACATGATGATGCTCTTTGTTGAGCTCGGAATTGAGATCGTTGACCACGAGAGCAAAGCCAAGAACAAGAAAATCCGCAAAGTCGAAGAGGTGGTTCATTCCAACTCGCGCAAGAAGATCGAGGTCAAAGATGACTTCGTGAAGGGCAACGACCCCGTGCGGATGTACTTGCGAAAGATGGGACAGGTTCCCCTGCTCACACGCGAAGGCGAAGTTGAAATCGCCAAGCGAATTGAGGACGGAGAGAAGACCATCCTTACTGTGGTGCTAAGCACCGCAGTGGGAGTTCGTGAAATGCTCTTGCTCGGTGAGCGTGTCCGTAAGGGCAAGGTCAAATTGACCGACGTTCTGCAGGCTCCGAATCCCGAGGACCTTCCAAAGGACGACAAGGGCAACCCCATCGAGATGACTCATGACGAGCGCAAGGACTGGTTCCTTGAGCAGGTCAACCGGGTTCGTCAGTTCGATGCAAGGAGCCGCGAACGTGGTGAAGAACTCATCACCAAACCAGGTTTGACTCGGCCTCAGCGAAAGAAAATTCGCGAGCTGAACAAGACCAACCGCAAAGACATGTTTGACGTCATGAAGGGCGTGCGACTGACCAAGAAGCACACCGACAAGATTGTCGCGCGTTTCAAGAATCTGATCACACGAATTGACCGAGCCGAAATGGACCTCGCCCGGCTTGAGCGTTACCACCGCGTAACCTACGAGCAGGTTCGAGTGTTGGTCAAAACCGCTCGAAGCGGCGAAGAGATCGCGTTCCCGCCAAAACTCCTCACGCTTGACCGTCTTGAAGATACTTGGCTGGAAATGCGCGCGATTCGTCGGCGTATTCGTGGTGTCGAGATGGAGTCCTCGCAACGTGTGGACAGCCTGCGAATCACCTTTCAGGCCGTGCTTGCTGGCGAAAAGATGGCCGAGCGCGCCAAGGCTGAGCTTGTGGAAGCCAACCTTCGTCTCGTGGTGTCGATCGCCAAGAAGTACACCAACCGTGGCCTTCAGTTCCTCGACCTGATTCAAGAAGGCAATATCGGCTTGATGAAGGCTGTCGATAAGTTCGAATACCAGCGCGGTTACAAGTTTTCGACCTACGCCACTTGGTGGATTCGTCAGGCGATTACGCGAGCCATCGCTGACCAGGCGCGAACGATTCGTATTCCAGTGCATATGATCGAAACGATCAACAAGCTGGCACGTACGGAACGGCATCTGCTTCAGGATCTTGGGCGTCCTCCGACACCCGAAGAAATCGCCGAGAAGATGGACATGCCGGTCGAGAAGGTTCGTAAGGTCCTCAAGATTGCCAAGGAGCCTATCAGTCTTGAGACGCCGATTGGTGAAGAGCAGGACTCGTCGCTTGGCGACTTCATTGCCGATGACGACGCGATCAACCCGTCAGAAGCGGTGATCAACTCGAACCTCGCTGACCAGACTCGAAAGGTGCTTTCGACTCTTACTCCGCGTGAAGAGAAAGTCCTTCGCATGCGTTTTGGCATCGGCGGAAAGTCCGACCACACCTTGGAAGAGGTCGGTCAGGACTTCAACGTCACGCGCGAGCGAATTCGTCAGATCGAAGCCAAGGCGCTGCGCAAGCTTCGCCATCCAAGTCGCTCGAAGCAGCTTGAAAGCTTTGTAGATTTCTAGTTCTGCTCGGCAGAATCACTAAAAAAGCGGCGGAAACGCCGCTTTTTTTTTGCTCGCTTTGCGGCGAATGTGGCTGCAAAGTGGCAAACAAGAAACGCAACTCCTCTACTCATCTGCCCTTTGGTGCGCATGTCTCCTCGCCGAAAAAACTCTCGCGCGATCATAGAAATCGATGCAACACAGGCCCAAACTACCGCGGCCATTGTGACTGAAAAGGCCGAGCCCAACCCGGGTCGTAAGTATATCGCGGTGGCTGGCACCATTGGTTCTGGTAAAAGTTCGATCGTTGATTTTTTGTGTCAGCGCTACAATCTCCAGCCGTATTTTGAGCCCAATGAGGGCAACCCTTATCTGGAAGACTTCTACGAGGATATGTCTCGCTGGTCGTTCCAGAGTCAGGTGTACTTTTTGGCCGCAAAGCTGAAGCTGCACCAAGACCTTGATCAGACCCAATACAGTGTGGTTCAGGACCGAACGCTTTGGGAGGACGCTGAGATCTTTGCCGAGAACCTGTATCGCCAAAAGACCATGTCAGAGCGTGATTACCAGACCTACCGAATGCTCTATGAGTCGATTCGTGACCAAATTCGCCCACCCGATTTGATGATCTACGTTCGATGTCCAGTGCCCACCGTGCGCAAGCGTATTGCGCAACGTGGTCGGCAGATGGAACAAGACATCCCGGTGGCCTACCTGCGGCGTTTGCACAAGCTGTACGAGGAATGGATCAAATCCTACGACATCTCACCTTTGGTGATCCTGCCGACCAATAAGCTCGACTACATCACCGACCTCGTCGACCAACACGATATTTTAACGACGATCGAGAAGTACCTCTGAGAACATGCTCAACTTAAGTCGCAAACAAGAACTAAGGTCGCACTATGCGACCGGGCGGTGGGCTCAGCCCTACCATTGGTACGAGACCGGGAACGGCCCGCCGATGATTATGTTGCACGGTTATATGGCTCATGCGATGGCCTATCGCAGAATCATTCCGCTGATCGACGGCTACCGAATTGTGATCCCGGATCTGCCTGGCCATGGGCATGATCGGACCTTTCAAGATCCATCTCTTCAACCCACCGTGGCTGGGCTTGGTGAGTGGTTGAACGATTTCTTGTCGCAATTCGACGAACCCGTTCATCTGGTCGCGCATTCGATGGGAGGCCTAGCAGCACTTAGTATTGATGCCGATCTTCTGGCATCACTGACTCTGGTGGCTCCAGGGTTGAGGATCCCTGCACCGGCTTGGACTTCGAAATTGGTCGGATTGATTCCGGCGTCTTTGGCGCGGCTGAGTAGCACCGACTTGGCGATGAAGATTTACGAGCCCTTCCAATGGCGCGGGGTCGCCATGACAGAGGAGGAACGAACCGCTTACTTGCGCCCTTTGCGCCAACCTGTGCAGCTCGCATTCATGTTGGCTCTGGGCGCAGATTTGCTCACCGTGCCGGATCGTCTGTTGGAGCTCGAGTCTCCGCGCTGTCCGTCTTTGGTGATTTGGGGAGAACACGACCGATTGCTTCGGCTGCAGGATGCTCTGGTGATTAAGAAGCATCTGGCTGGTGCGGGCTTGGCGATCGTGCCGGACGCCGGACATGCGATAATGGAGGACTCTCCCGAGTATTTTGTTGATGTCCTTGTTGAGTTTATTCAGGGTTGCTCGAATCTCTCGCCTTAAGATCCGCATCTCATTGCCATAGAGCGTGAACCACGCGAAGATGGTGATACATGAAAGATAAGGCGTTCGGTCAGTTTTTGGTAGGGGAAGGCCTCATCGATGAGGTTGCGTTTTTGCGCGCTTTGCAGCGTGCTGGGGCTCGCGGGACTACTTTGGTCGCGCAGTTGACTGAACTGAGATTTGCAGAAGAGCGCGAAATTGCCCAGGTGTCAGCTCAAGCGTGCAGGCTTACCTACCTCGACCTTACGACCGAGCCTCCTTCCTCCGCAGAAGCCATCAGCCTTGTTCCTGCCGAATTCGCTCAGTCACATCACTGTGTTCCACTTTGGGTCGAAGACGATGTCTTGACCGTCGGGGTGTCAAACCCACTGGACTTATCGATCGAGGAAGAACTTCACCTTCTGAACGGCTACCGAATACGTCGCGTCGTCGTCTTGGACTCATCGGTTCAGTTCTTACTTCAGCGCCTGTATTCACTCGATTCTCCGCGCGGCTCCTACGATCAGCTATTGCGTGATATTGAACTCGAGACCTCATCTGAGGGATTGGTCAAAGCGATGTTAGTCGACGCAATCCAAGCGGGTGGCGATATTCACATCATGCCGTCGGAATGCGGATGGTCTGCATGTTTATGCATTGATGATGAAGTCGAGCAGCTCTTCCAGATGAACTCAGCGGTTTACGGTGAGGTCGCCAAATTCTTCAAGAGTTTTTTGCCAGCTGCAGGCGCCGAGGGCGGCGAATTCAAAATACGAACGTCTTTGGACGAAGAAGTGACATTCTTTCTGGATGTTGATGCTGACGTGGCCGGCGAGCAGCTCTTCGTCTGTCTGCTGGAACGTGAAGTCCTCAGAGAGCCAAACGACGTGACGTTTGAAATCATGCTGCCAAAAGACGTGGTTGCCGAGTTGGAGCGAGCCGCCTCGGCCAACGGCATGTGCATTGGCAGTTTGATTCAGAAAGCGTGGACGTTGACCCGCGATGTCATCAACACCGCCTGTGTTTGTCCTTGCGCGACACCGCGTCAAGAAGAACACACGATGACTGTGCGATTGCCGCGGGAAACGGTTGTGGACCTTGAAGATACTGCCCACAAAAATGGCCGGTCAACGGACTGGGTTCTGCTCAAGGTGCTTGTGATGGCGCGGGAATGTCTGTTGAAGCGTGGGCAGTCGAAGGCGACTTGAGGTTTGATGCCAAGCGTTGAAACGTCGCCAGAACAAAGCCTGCGCGTCGGTGTACAGCGGGCTGGTCTTCAAGAGCAGTATCTGGAAGTCGGGTTTCCTCCAAGACACGCAATAATCGGTTTACTCCGGCCTTAAAATCCCCACAGTTTAGTTCAACCTCTCCGGTGTGAACGTCCAATTCGGGAGTCATCTTGCCGACCTTGGCTGCATGGGCGAAGTCTTCACGGGCTTTTATCCACTCATGAAAGTGCATGTGTGTCACCCCGCGGGCGATTCGAAATCCCTGGTTATCCGGGGTTTCCCCAACAACGATATCCAGGATTTTGAGCGCGTCGCGATGTCGGTGCTCTCGATTCTGTTGGGCAACCACCGTCAAAATGGCGTCTGCTGTGATGGTATTCATGTTCAGGCCCTGAGCTGAGTGGTGGCGTGTTGAGCGAAGTTTTGCAGTGTGAACTCGTCGTCAAGTGCGGCTTTGAGTACAACTGTCGCGCTATCCGAAAGCTCATCGAAGGATGCGGTGGCGAGGTAGTCAAGGGCTTCGGTTGCTGAGCTAAAGTCCCCGCCCAGCATATTCATAGCGATGTCTCCGATATCGCGCGCGCTTTCCAAATACCCGGCAAGGTCTTCTGCCCCGACGGCCACCAACACGTTGTCGGCGAGGTCGATGCAGTCGTCGATTAGCCCGACCATGTTGCCGCTGAGGGCGTTGGCGATTCCACTGGCGACATCCCCACACCATTCCGGCAGTTCGAGCTTGTCGCAAAGGGCCTCAAGCAGTGCGCCTGGGCCCGACGTCGCAAATTCAATGATATCAGATACTCCGAGCTCACCGACGAGTCCTCCGATCAGTGTGTTTTCGCCTGCGACAACATCGACCGCCGCGCTGAAAGCGTCAGAGACGCTCGATACCGCGTTTCCGATTGCTGAAAATAACCCCATTCTTTGCTCCGTGGTGCGTTCTAGACACTTATCGGACGGAACCCAAAAATGTTGCGAAATTTTTTGTGATTAACGTAATGCGGCGTCTTCATTCACGACTTGTGCGTCGAAGCAAAAGTGCCGGGTTCCCTGATTGGCCGTGTTGATCTCGACGGTCAAGGGTGCGGCCTCGACCATCGAAAACGAAACAGGGTAGGTTTGGCCGTCTTTGGCGGTTGCCCCTTCGAACAGGATACGACTGCCGGTACTCCACTTCACGTCCACGGGGCGGTTGCTTTCGCCTGTGTCCGCGACTCCGAACCAGCCCAGAACCTTGCCCGCAGGTACATTTGGAAACTCGATCGTGAGCGGTGTTTTTGCGTAGGGATGCGCCCAGATGCAGTTTCGTAGCTTGCCGTTGAACTCCACCGCGGTTCGGTAGACTTGGCCCCATTCCTCGGGAGTGCACAGGTGTCGCCCCAAGACAGACACGCAACTGCGATTTCCCCGCGCCACGTTCGCCCCACCAAGACTGGCTCCGAGGTCGTAACGGACTTCGGTGACGTTTTTGACCTGTGATGGCACGGGTTTCCACGCCGCTAGTGCGATCAAAGCGGCTAAAAGCGTCACAAAACCAATGGCTAAGGCGATCTCAAGGGCGTTTTTGTACGTGTCATCTGCGTCTTCAAGAACTCCGGCAAGGTGCAGCAGGGGGAGTTCTAGGGCGCCCAAGCCGCCGGGTCGTTTGTTCGACACCAAGAGCAGCCCGCAGAGGGTCATTCCGGCCAAGAAAAGCAAGAGCCCCGCATATTCCGGAACGCCTTTTCTGAACTCAAAAACATACTCGCCGGGGGCCAAAGGAACCGACATGAACCCTGTGTTTTTCTGACCTGGTAGTGCCGTGGGCTGGATGGTCAGATCTTGGCCATTACGCGTGGCATGCCAACGCGAAAATTCGCTCACATTCAGGCGCAGCGTGCCGCTCGCTGCTTGGTCGGCGCGAACAACGATCCGCTCGTCAGACCAAGAGATAAGCTCGACCTGTCCGCCGCCAGTGACCACGAAAGGGTCTTTTTTCCAGTTCTTGTAGGAGTAGAGTTTCAGACCTTGCCCGAAATCCCTGATCAGCTCGTAGGGCTGTCCCAGCTGTGTTGTGGAAACGACGTACCGAATATTCAGTGCGTCGAGAATCACAGTCGACGAGCCTTCCATCTTGAATCGGAAGTTCTCGGCCGGCGTGAATCCAGGCTTGTAGATCGGCATGGCGATCTCGGTCCCGAAATCCACGAAGCTGTGGTCATGGTAGGAGTTGCGGATTTCGACCCGGTAAAATGGGACCTCCCTAGACTGCCAATCTTTGTTGAGCCAAATCGCCAGGTCGCGGCGTGCATCAAGGTAAGGTGCGTCTGATTTTTCTTGGAAATTACGTGTGAGCTGGTCGTGTCGCAGTCCGTCGACCCATCCAAACAGGATCGGAGCGCCCAACAAAAGAACCAGGAAGTTTCGGATTGCAGACGGTGAACTGGTTCGAGTGGCAGCCTTGAAGATGGCCACGAGCGCGGCCCCCGCCGCGATGAACGCGTAGGGTTTCAGGAGCATCGCAAACCGTTGGTACTGCAGATATGTCAACGAATCGGACAGTTGCGGTAGATGGAAGGCGCTGATGAACCAGGTGGAGGCGCCGGCCATGCACAGGAAAGTCATCAGGGCGATAAGGCTCGGTTTGAACCGTCGGTCGCGTAGGAGCGCCACAGTGCCCAGCATCGCCAAAATGGCGACCAGCATCCATGTTCCCTCCAGAAGGTTGCCTGTGTACAGGCGAGAGCCCATGTCGTAGGCGTTTCGCCAAGGCTCGCCGTAGTTTTCCGAATACTTCTTGGTGTCAAAGAATGGCAACAGCCACAGTGAGCCGATGCAAAAGGCGATAACCGACGAAACCACCAGCCGGGCCGTGCCGAGCACTCGGCTGCCTTGGCGTTCGCTGGTAACCACCGCCAAAACGCTGACAAGGCAAATCATCAATAAATGAACCAGCTGTAGCGGATGCGTCAGCAGCGAGAGCCCCATGAAGATCGCAAAAACCGCCATGGATTTTCTGTCTTTTGTCGTCACGATCTTGGGGATTTGCGCGATGCCGATCATACCTATCGCGATCGCTAGCGAGTTGGGCCAAACCCCCCATTGGCCCGCAAAAACCCAGCCTCCAAAGCGGTAGCCGCCGGTATCAAGCAGGGCAAACGCCCCAGCTAAAAGTCCCGCCCAGCGCCCGATGAAGGCTTTGCCAGCATAATAGGTCGACCAACCTTGAAGGGCCCAGAACAACACGAAAGTCAGCGCGTATGCGGTGTCTAGCGACCAAAGCCCAAGACCAATCGCCCAAACTGAAACAACCAGCGCTTCAGTGCCAAATGGATAGAGGTACTCAAACGGATTGCCAGCAAACCAGTGATGGCTCCAGCCAAAAAGTCGTCCGTCGGCTAGGAATTCTCTGAGTTGCCAAGCCCGGAAAAAGTGCACGGGATGGTCATGATCGATGGGGCGGTCGCCCATCGCCTGATTTGGGAAGATCGCCGCCGCAACCGCCAAAAACCCGAGCCCAATGCCGAGCTCCAGCAAGACCGTCGATGGTCTAAACGACAAGCCAACGACTGTCCGCGGTTTGGACAACCACGCATGAAGCACAGAAACCCGGGCAGCCCAAAAAGGTTGTGTCCAGGTCACGAGTGCCGCAGCAAGGGCAATGTAGATGAAAGGAAAAGGGTCGCTGATTTCTCCCTGCCAGATGGCAAAGAGGAGTGCGATAATTGTTCCAACGATGACTATGAAGCGGGCCATCTGATCTCCGAAGCGAGCGGAGTCCTACCATGAAGTAAGAGGACTCGACTACGAACGGGTCAGTTGCCGCCGAGGCAGGCGGTCAGAGCGTCGGTCGATTCCCAACCACAGAAGCCCTGCGTGCAGCCACATGATGTGTTTTGAGGGTTGTAGCAGGCGTACTCAGGACGGTAATCGCACGTGGTGATCACGTTGTGGTTCGTACAAACCTGACCGCTGCATCCCGAAATGATGCAATCCGAGTCTTGCTGACAGTCGCGTCCCCGAGGAAGCTCGACACAGATGCCGGTTGGGTTGATGCCAAGGTTGCAGTTGGGGTTATTTGATCCGTCCGGGCACTGGTATTGGCATTCAAAACCGGCTTCGCAGCTGTTTCCACCGTACATCGAGCATGTTGCAACCGCAGCGACGCAAGTGCCGGTTGGGTTGATTCCGAGGTTGCAGTTGGGGTCGTTTGATCCGTCTGGGCAGGCGTAATCGCATTCAAGGCCATCTGCACAGGCACTGCCGTACATTGAGCAGCCATCGCCAACTTCGCCAAGGCCGTTGCAGGCGCTTTCGGTCGCGAATTGCTCGTAGCCGCCTGGCACGTTGCAAGGCGATGGGTATTCACAGCAAGTACCGTCGACTGGATTTTTTCCGAAGGTTTGGATGCCGGCGCAGCGTACATATGGTGCAGGATTGGTCCACTGGCACGAAGGCTCAGGGTTGCACTGGCACATGTCACAGCCTTCGTAGTCTGTTTGGTAGCCGTTTTCGCAAAACAGGTCGCAAACGACGGCGCGGCATTGGCTGGATTCGCAGGTTCCACCGGCGCAACCGATGCTCAGCGTGAAGTCGCCTTGGTTGAACGAGTAGTCACGGACGATCACAAGGTAGGTGCCGGTCTTTTTGACTTCAAAGTGGATGAACGAATCGTAAGTTCCGCCTTCTGGCGAGTCATCGTTGGCGGCGATCAGGTTGCCGTAGGCTCCCGAAGGCTTCTTGGGGCCGTAAAGGCCTGCAACGGCGTCAAACCCGCGCGAAACGCCGGTGACACGGATGTCGACGATATCGCCTTCTTCAAAAGCAACCTCGTAGCCTTGATAAATTTTGTTCCCGGCTGGGTTGTAGGTATCTGAGTACGAGTCATCGATGCGGATGGAGGCACGGAAGTCCGTGAAACCAGCTGTGCGCCAGTCGCCTTTTCCATCAACCGAGATTTCGTCGGGCAAGTTTGCCGAGGTCTTGGTCGGTTCTGCATCGCCACAAGCTGCTGCAAACGCAAGCAGTCCAATCAACATCCAATTCATTCGTTTCATTCGTGTCCCTCACAATCGAGCCGTGTTGGGGGATACCTACATCAACTCACATGCCACTTCAATAGCGCTCGGTGGAATTCTTGGCGGGGACTTCGAGATCAATGTGCCACTCGTGATTTGCGCTTGGTGCGCGTGGCTCCAGCCGCGCCTGCGATTGGTGCGCGTGGCTCCAGCCGCGCCTGCGATTTGTGATTGGTGCGCGTGGCTCCAGCCGCGCCTGCGATAGGTGCGCCTGCGATTTGCGATCGGGGCCTTATGGCTCGTATGTGTCTGAATAATAGCAGGAATCGCATGCAGGCCATAGGGCCTGCGCACCAAGCGCAGAATCGTTACGACGTCGCTTCAAATTCTTCGCGCGGCAGGGCTAGTCGACGGCACTCTGACACCCAATAGTCGATGCCTCCTTTTAGCCGAACGCCACGGGTACACGCCCGCCAATCGGCCTCTTGGTACATGGAGATCAGACGTTTATTTACCCCATCGACGGTGCGTGGATACGGCCTGTTTTTCAACGTTTGGGCCAACACTTCCTCGAGTTGTAGCCGCGTTTCATCAGGAATCGGGATTTCGGTCCGTCGTACGGACGAGATTCCAACGAAGGTAGGAGCGATGTCTTCTAAACGAGCGGCCAGGAGTCGATCGTGACCGTCTATGATCAACCACGAGATCAAACCGACATGGTGGTATAAAAATACAGGCGGTAGGCGGCCCTCTCGTGCGAGCTTACGATACCATTTCACCCTTCCAGAATCGGACGAAGACGACTTTCGCAACGGGATCACCCCGCAAGTCTCGAATTGGGCCCAGGGATCGTTGGTGCTTGCGTTAGACTCAACAAAAATGGCGCGTCTTGCGTCTTTTCGATCGGAGTAAAGTCTTAGCGGTTCGACGACAAAATCCCCGCGACCCAACAGTTCGGGTTTTTGGAGCATTTCATTGCGAACAAACGCGGCTGGATTATCGTGGGCGATGTCCACTGCTGCTGCGCGCAAGTGACCAAAAAGGGCGGGGAATTCATTGAAGCCGACCCATAACCAATCCCACCAGTCGTCCAAACGAATCAGCGCCAAGGTCTCGCCATTCAGGGATATTCGGTGGGCAATCAATTCGCCCCGACGGCCAATTTCAAAATGAAGCCGAGGCCGCGGAAACTCGGGCGAGGTCGACAAGAGGACACGATTCCCGTCTTGAAGCGATGTGACAGAAATCCAGGTCATTTGGGCGCGCCCTTACTGATCGCATCGATGATGTGTTGGGAGATCTCGAAGTCCTCTGCCACGGCCAGCATTTCGGCACGAAAGCCGGGTCGTTGAATCAAAACCGACAGGTCGGTGGTTTTGGGTTCATCGTTTGGAAACCCGCGCTCTTTGACCTGCAGATCCTTGCGCACCCAAGCCAGCACATCCAGCAAACACGCGGCGTCATCCGAACTGATATTCAGCCATGCACCCAATTGCGAAAGATCGTCAGACATCGAGTGGAGACACGAGCCCGAACCTTTCTTTGAGGATTCGGCGAGTTTTGGCGGTCACGTGGTGCTCCCTCGCATCGGGGGACATCCCGACCAGTCCGGGGTCGGCCAAGACGGTATTTTGAACGACTTCGCGTTCTTCGTCGGAAAGGGCCGCCAGAAAAGCGGAAACCAGCGCGGAGTCAGTCAGGATCAAAGCTTCCCATAGGGCTTGTTCTTCGACCGCGCGAATCCGGCTCCACGCGTCGCGATACGCTTGTTTGAAGGCTTCTCGATCTGCGGCGCGACCGGCATCTTCGATGATGCGAAGCGCTTGGATTTGAGGGGCTTCTTCTTCCACTTCTTCAACTTCGGATTCGACTTTTCGAGTGCGCGCGACAGCGACAAGAGGTTCGATCCAGGCACGGCACGCCCAGATATCCCGGGGTTTTTCGGCGAGTGCGTCGACGGCCCGTTCGATGCCCACACAGATGGTCGCGGCTGTGGCACCTTGCTTGGCCCATTTACTTAACGCCTCGATATCGCGGCTGCTCAACGCGATACCTTTCCCGGTCAGTTCCAGGAAAAATGCCTGGATCGTCTCGAAGTACCCATATTCGCCGGAGGTCACATACAACATCAAAACATCATAACTCGCCGAGCCCTGATGGTGAAAGAATCAGCCGACATTGTTTTTCTCTGGC
Organism: Bradymonadaceae bacterium; assembly: GCA_037968515.1. GTDB lineage: Bacteria > Myxococcota_A > Bradymonadia > Bradymonadales > Bradymonadaceae > JBFFMO01. The sequence continues at coordinate 1,132 of JBBKVQ010000200.1, read as the reverse complement.
GCACAGAATCCGCGGCTGGATCCACACGTACCAATCGCAGGGCGCGGCTGGAGCCACGCGTACCGGTCGCAGAATCACAGGGTGTATAGTTTCCGGAAACCTGATTACCTGAAACCCGACGCCTCTAGCCGACTTTGTTTTCCTTGAGTCGTTCTTTTAAGTACCCATCAGCAGTGACCGGCGCGTACTTCGGGGACTCGCCAGCAGGCACGCAGCTTGGCAGAACGGCTAGTGATGCGTCGGGATAGGGGTGCACAAAAAACGGAATCGAGTAGCGCTCCGTTGGCGTACCGACAGGGTTGACCACGCGATGACGTGTGGCAGGAATCACATCGTTGGTGATGCGCTTCATCATATCGCCGGTATCGACGATAATTTGACCGGGCAGCGACGGCACAGCCAGCCACTCGCCTTCGGGCGTTAAAATCTCGAGGCCGGACTGGGTGGCCTCGGGCAGCAACGTAATCAGGTTGATGTCCTCGTGTGCGGCCGCCCGCATCATTCCCGGTTCATCAAATCCGTCACAGACCGGGTAGTGGATGATGCGCAGTACGCTGTTTCCGTCGGTCGCCATGTCGGGAAGGGTGTTGGGCGCTAGGCCCAAGTACTCAGAAATCGCGCGAAGCAGTGATTTTCCGCAACGGTCCATGGCGTCGTAGAGCGCCAACGACTCGGTTTTCAGTTCTGGAATCTCGCTTGGCCATTGGTTTTCGGCCATTCGACCAGACAATGCGTGGGTATCGGCGAGCTCGCGCCCGACGTGCCAGAACTCCTTGAGGTCGGCTTTGTTATGGCCTTTGGCTTGTTCCACGCCAAAGCTCGTGTAGCCCCGCTGGCGGCCAAATTCTGGGCGCTCGTACTGTTTCTTGGTGTCGAGTTCCAGAGCAAAAAGTCGCTCAAACGTCTTGTAGTTTTGGTTGAGCAAATCGATTGGGACGCCGTGCCCTTCGACCGCGACAAAGCCTAGGGCTTTGAGGCTTTCACCGAACTTTTTCACAAAGGCGGACCGACTCGCGTCGTCGCCATGAGTGTAGTCTTGAAGGTTGACCACTGGAATTGTTTGCTCGGTCGCCATGGTGATACCTATATGCTTAGAGTTCTCGTCGCCGGGAAAATACACAAAGCCGCGAAA
>JBBKVQ010000199.1:0-4897 GCA_037968515.1 Bradymonadaceae bacterium | reverse complement strand
GAGCGCCGCCTCAGCTTTCGACCGCATACGTGATGGAAGCTCTGCGTTCGCTTTTGGAAGACCCAGATTTCCCGAAAATCGCCCAGAACTACAAATACGAATGGATCGTGTTTGGGCGGCATGGAATCACGCTACGCGGCATCGAATGGGACACGATGTTGATGAGCTATCTGCTTGATCCGGGTAAGCTCTCGCACGGGCTCGATTCGATCGCGTTAGATTATCTGCGCCACGAAACCATCAAGTATTCCGATGTGACCGGCACCGGCAAAAACAAGATCAACTTCGAGATGGTCGATGTCGCACAAGCCACACAATATGCGGCTGAGGACGCCGACCTTACGCTCTTGATCTGCGATAAATTGGCCCCAACCATCGATGCCGCAAAGCTGCGCAATATCCACGACGAGATCGAGCTGCCTCTGTCGGTGATTTTGGCACGGATGGAAAACGCCGGCATCAGCATCGACACGTCGGTGCTCAAGATTCTGGGCGCCGAATTTGGCGAGCATCTTGAAAAACTGCACGCGCAAATCAACGAAATCGCTGGGCAACCGCTGAATCCAAACAGCCCGCTGCAGCTGCGTGAAGTGCTGTTCGACAAGCTCGGGCTTCCGATCAAAAAACGAACACGCACGGGTCCCTCGACCGATCAGTCGGTGTTGGAACAGCTTTCAGAGCTGCACGAGTTGCCGGCCCTGATCCTTGAGTACCGCAGCTTTTCTAAGCTTAAAGGCACTTATGTGGACGCCCTACCCGAACTTGTAAGAGCAGACACGGGGCGCATCCACACAGACTTTAATCAGGCCGTGACTGCGACTGGGCGGCTGTCTTCATCAAACCCAAACCTGCAAAATATCCCCGTGCGCAGCGATTACGGGCGCGAGATTCGACGAGCGTTTGTGCCGGCGAAGGGCAAGAAGCTCATCTGCGCCGACTACTCGCAGATCGAACTTCGGATCATGGCGCATATGTCGGGCGACCCCGAACTCGTGAACGCGTACAAGACCGGGCAGGACATCCATAGCCTTACGGCATCCAAGATCTTTGGCATCGAGCTCGGCGACGTCACCAGTGACCAACGCCGCGCAGGCAAAACCGTCAACTTCGGCGTCATGTACGGCATGGGCGCCAATCGGCTGGCCCGCGACCTGAAGATCTCGCGCAAAGAAGCCAAGCAGTACATCGAGAATTATTTCGAGCGTTATAGCGTCGTCAAAACCTTCTTCGAGCAGCTTCAACACGAAGCGCGCGACAAAGGATACGCAGAGACTCTGTTTGGACGGCGACGCCTGCTCGCCAAAATCGATGGTTTTGGGGGCGCACAGCGCGCTTTCGAAGAACGAGTCGCTGTAAATATGCCCATCCAAGGAACAGCGGCCGACATCATCAAAAAGGCGATGCTCGTGATTCAGGAGCGGATCGACACCGAAAAGATCCCGGCAGTCATGCTGCTTCAGGTCCACGATGAGCTCATCTTTGAGGTCGACGAAGCCTTTGCGGCACCGTTTGCTGAAACTGTACGCGAGGTCATGGCAGGCGTCGTGGTGTTGGATGTGCCGCTCGAGGTCGACGTCGGAATTGGCGATAACTGGATGGACGCGAAGTAACGGCGGTGAGGTTGCAGGCCTGGCGCACCAACTGCTCACTGCTCACCGCTCACCGCTCACTACTCACTGCTGACTACATCGGCCCACATCTTGCTACACAAGGGGCGTAGATCATTTTTGAACACCCCCTGGATCAAGAGGTTAGAATGGTATGGAGACGCACAGGTGTTGCAGTTTTATGCACCGCCGCTCTCATAATCTCAGCGTGTGGATCGGACGACGCCAAAGCACCACTGGAGGGTTGGAAGACCTCCGAAACGTCCAGTGAACCCGATACGGGAAGCACCATCGACGCCGCGCCTGATACCGAAGTCGAGCCCGACGTGGTCGTCGTGCCGACAGGATGCCAAACAGACGGTTGCCCGCCGGGCGACACCTGCTCGGATTCCGGTGATTGTGTTCAAACCCCATGCGCAAACGACGATCAATGTCTGGATGGGTTGGCTTGCGCTCAGTCTTTAGACGGTCGCATCTGCCAAACCCCCATCGGAGTGGCTGATGGCGAAGGATGCGAGCAAGACTCGGATTGTCAGGGCGGAACCTGCATCACGGATTGGCCCGGCGGTTTTTGTACGACGATCGATTGTGGTTCGTTCGAAGACTGCTCGCGGCTGGGCAACGAGAACCGATGTCTCCAAGTCCGCGGACCTGATTTCTGTGTGCGACTTTGCACATCGGACGCGGAATGCCGCGACGGATATGTCTGTCAGGGCCTGAACGGGCAGCAAGGTGCATGTTTTCCTGATCCGTCTCCGCCCATTCCCTTTGATCCAACGATTCTTGCCGGCAACCCGTTTGCAATCTCTTGTGTGGATACCGTCAACGGCACAGCCACCATCCCGTTTTCAGTGGCCAGCGACAGCACGGCCTACATGGTCACGCCGTTTACAAAAGGCGGCGAAGACCTCACGCCCGTCAAGATCTCGACTCCGTCCAACAACGGGATTAACTTCGGGAACGCAAACGCATTTCAGACGGTTCCAGTCCAAATTTACGGAAACATGAATCCCACGATTGTCCCACCTGCTCCCCTTTACACGTCGCAATTTGAGACGGGCGCACACGAATATCGCGTGGACACAACGGCAGAGCAGGTGTGCTGGTACATGCTCGAGGAATCGGCACCTGGCGACACTCTGGACGTGAATGTCTATCTGGTAGGCATTCCGGGACTCACAGCGGAGACGGCGGCCAATCACGCCCCGTTGCAGGCGACTTTGGATGACTTCGACACGCTCTATCAGACTGCAGGCGTGCGCCTTGGAAAAATCCGTTATTTCAACGTGAGCCCAGCCGCAGAGCAGGAGTTCGCGATTGTGCGGGACGAGGCGAGCCTTCCGTCACTTCTGATGGAAAGCAAACGACCGGGCACCACGATGGATGATGTCCTGAGCGTGAATGTGTTTTTTGTTCGAGGCATGGACCTTGGCGGCGCGATCGGTATTTCGCTCGGCCTTCCGGGACCTGCTGGCCTTCATGGCAGCCAAGGAAGCGGGGTGATTTTCACCGCGGAATACATGGGCGGACAGACGACCGACGGCTCCGGTAATCCCGTCGACGGCAATCTATTCACCGCTCAGGTGCTCGCGCACGAGGTCGGACATTACCTCGGCCTATTCCACACCTCGGAATCGAACGGATTTTCACACGATATTTTGGAGGACACCGCGGAATGCAGGAATATCACCCCCGCTTGCCCGGACATCACCAACTTGATGTTCCCATTCGCGGGCAGCAGCAGCTCGATCATCACGCCGAACCAAGCCTTCGTGCTTGGGGTCAACCCTTTGACCAAGACGGCAATCGCAGGAGGTGACCAATGAAACGAGCCATACTGATTGGACTTCTCGCGATTTTGCCGGCCACCGCTTTGGGTCAAACCAAGAGCGAAGCCGCAGAACAAAATGTCGTCATGCAGCTGAACCACCTGCACCAGACTCCGACCTTGGACGAATTGACCAAGATTTCGCCCAACGCCCGGAAGATCGTCGAACGCGTGGCGCTGACCTCGACTGGAATCGGCCAATCGCGGGCGATCGAAGTGCTTGCTCAGATCGGTGATGATAAGGCTCGCGGCCTGCTCAACGAATTACTGAACAGGTCGGGGACCCGCGACATGACACAACATGTGCTGGTGAACGCACTGTTGAGCCATTTTGGCGACGCAGAGCTAGAGCTGGCCAAAACATGGCTGCACAGCGAAGATCTTCAACGCCGCCTGACCGCCATCCACGGCCTGGGACAGATCGACAGTGCGGGCTCGCTCGCCCTGCTTGAGGCACACTTGCCCAAGGTCAAGTCAGCTGTGGAGCAAAACGCCACGCTGAAAGCACTTCAACACCTTCGATAGACAAAAAAAAGCGCCGCAGATAGCGGCGCTTTTTGATCCATTTTCAATTCACATCCCGGCAGAATGCCGGCGAACCCATCACACCTAGAACGGGATATCGTCGTCGTTAAACGACTGGTCGAACGATGCCTCGGGACCCGAGCTGTCGTTCCCGCCATCGTTCCCGCCGCCGCTTGGTCCGCCGTAGTCGCGGCCGCTTGGGCTGTCGCCACCGCCGCTCAGGAACTGAACGTTATCAGCCTTGATTTCGGTCGTGTAGCGCTTCTTGCCTTCCTTATCTTCCCAGTCGCGGGTCTGAAGGCGGCCTTCGACGTAAATCTGACGACCTTTCTTGAGGTACTTGCCGCAATTTTCGGCTTGTTTCCCCCACACAACGATACGATGCCACTCCGTCTTTTCCTGGAGTTGACCGCTCTTGTCGGTCCATTTTTCGTTGGTTGCCAAATTGAAGTTGGCCACGGCCGATCCGCCCTGCGTGTAGCGCAAGTCTGGGTCCGATCCGAGGTTTCCGATAAGCATTACTTTGTTGAGACTCATGAAGCTCCTTACGTTTTGACGCTGACGTCGGGTCCGAATTTCAAACATCCAACAGGCTGTTCGAATATGTTATCGGTCAATGCCATCAAAATGTTGCGAAATGGATCCTAATTTCAGGAATCCTCATAGATAAAGCGACCTTCCGAGGTGATCGCTTTGGCCTCGATGGCCTGTTCGATCAACGACACCGCTGCTGCCAGCTTGTCCGATTCTACGACGACACGGGTCTGCCCCATATTTCCCACGCTCATTGGAAGCTGCGAAACTTCCATTCCACGGATGAAACACGCGACGTCGTTGTCGTCGAGCATATCCTTGATGAACTGAGCCTCCATCGGGTTGTACGTGATGTACAGGTCGAGCAGTTCGAAGTCTTCTGTCTTGTATCTTTGGTCACTCA
>JBBKVQ010000198.1:0-9941 GCA_037968515.1 Bradymonadaceae bacterium | reverse complement strand
TTGACGAAACCGCGGTGCTCGCGCAAAAGTTCCGCCCTGAACAACGCGCTTTTGTGAATGACCGATTGGTCCGCATGAAGACCTGCCCCGTGAAATAATATGGATCGTCGGACATTCCTAAAGGCTTTCGGCCTCAGCGCCCTCGCCCCTTGGTACGCGACCTCGTGTGCCGATGACGAGTCACTGGAAACCTACGTTTATAATGGTCCGCTTGGCCCTGAGGACCTGTTCTCGCACGCGGTGGCCAGTGGCGATCCGCTCAACGATGCCGTGATCATCTGGACCCGCGTCTCCACGCGACAAGACGCGGTCGAGGTGTTTTTTGAAGTCGCGCTCGACCAGGCCTTTTCCAATCGGGTCGCGGCCGGCTACGTGAGTGCGACTGCGCAAGACGACCACACCGTCAAAATAGATATTCACAGATTGGCCTCAGGAAAAACCTACTTTTACCGGTTTGCCTGCCTTGGCCGATATTCCACGGTTGGTCGCACGCAGACCACCGCAGTGTCTGGTTTAGCTCCGATCGTTTTTGGCGTGGTCAGTTGTTCGAACTACCGACGTGGCTATTTCCACGCCTACCGCGCCCTGGCCGAACGCGACGACCTCGACTGTGTTCTGCATCTGGGCGACTACATCTACGAAAACGGCGGCCCCGGCGAAATCCCTGGACGCGACTCGGATCCGCCCCACGAGTGCGTGACACTTCAAGATTACCGAAGGCGTTACGCCCAGCATCGCGCCGACGACGACTTGCAAGTATTGCACGCTCGTCATCCCATGATCGCGGTCTGGGATGACCATGAAACGGCAAATGACTCCTATCGGGACGGTGCCGACGCCCACAGCACCAATGAGGGCTCGTGGGTGATACGAAAAGCTGCGGCGACTCGCGCCTACCTTGAATGGATGCCTATCCGAGAAACCGATCCGGGTCGCATCTTCCGCGGGTTTTCGTTCGGCGACGTGCTCGACCTGCATATGTTGGATACGCGGCTTTGGGCGCGTACCAAGCAAGTGCTTTCGGCTGAGCTCGCACGAAGCGATGAACCGGATCTTTTGGGGCCAGACCAAGAGGCTTGGCTTTTTGACCGCTTAAGCCAATCGGGCGCTCGCTGGAACGTGCTTGGCCAACAGGTCATGATGGCGCAACTCAAGATTCAGGGCGGGCTGGAAGCCGACGGTGGCGGCGCATATATCAATTTCGATCAGTGGGATGGATATCAAAAATCCCGAAGCCGACTCTACGACGTTGTCGAAGAGAGCCAATCAAAACTGGTCGTCCTGACGGGCGATATCCACTCTTCTTGGGCCAACGAACTCACACTGGACCCCAATAATCCGGAAACTTTTGACCCTGAAACCGGTCGTGGTGCGGTTGGCGTGGAGTTTGTCACACCAGGTGTCACGAGCCCGGGGCTCGACGCTATTCCACCGTCGATTCTTCAGCGCTTATTGCTCGAAAACCCGCACGTGCGCTGGGTAAACGCGACCGAAAACGGATTCATGGTGGTCGAATTCACCGCAGAAAGCGTCCGTTCTGAGTTCTTTCATGTCGAAGATATTCAAGCGACCGAGGGTGTCGTGAACTCTGCCGCGGTGTTTGTGGCCGACCGCGCCGACCTGCTGATTCGTCAGATGTGATTGCCCGCGATTCGGCCGCCGGCACGCCTAGGCTTTATTCGGGCCACGGATAGAACGGGGTGTTTGGTCGGCCGGCTGCCTTCTGTTCTTCGCGCGACCAAGGACAGTGGCGACACCCGTTTCCGCAGCATTCTTTGCGGGCGCGCAGATGATACGACGTCATCACAAAATAGCCCGAATCTGGGTCAATATAGCCGCTCTCGTTGGCCTCACAGGCGGCTTGGTGCGCAGCCAAGGCCTTCTTCGATATCATTCCACACCTTGCACAAAATCTAGCGCGTCGAGCAAAACCTGTGGCGAAGAGCCGGGCCTCCACACGTTTTCGCTCAGATGACGGCGCCATGCGCGCGCGCCCGGCTGGCCCGAAAACAAATGCAACATATGGCGCGTGACCGAGTTCAGTTTATCACCAGCCAAAAGTCGTGTTTCGGCATAATCAGCCATCTGCGTGACGACTTGTTTTGGAGTGATCGAGGCACGGTCGTCGCCATAAAAACGACGGTCGACTTCAGCAAACATGTAGGGGTCGTCGTAGGCGGCACGACCAATCATCACCGCGTCCACATGTTGCAAGTGTGCCTCGGCGGCATCCATCGTCTTGATGCCACCGTTGATCTCGATATCGAGTTGAGGGTGCTCAGTCTTGAGCCGGTAGACCTCGTCGTAGCGAAGCGGTGGAATGTCGCGATTTTCCTTGGGACTCAAGCCCTGCAGCCACGCTTTTCGCGCATGCACCGAAAAGCGTTTACAGCCACTGGCCGCAACGGTATCGACAAAATTCAGCATATCTTCGTAACGATCCAACTCGTCGACGCCAATCCGGTGTTTGACCGTGACCTCGACGTCTACAGCCGCTTGAACACTGGCTACGGCCCGGGCAACCACATCGGGAGTTTTCATTAGACACGCGCCAAAATTACCACTCTGCACACGGTCGCTTGGGCAGCCGATATTCAAGTTGATTTCGGTATAGCCCCAGTCCTGGCCGATCTTGGCAGCTGTCGCCAAGGCCTCAGGGTCGTCGCCGCCAAGCTGCAGCGACACCGGGGCCTCGAGGTCATGCCCCAGCAATTTTTCGCGATCACCAAAGATGATGGCATTGGGCGTGATCATCTCGGTGTACAGCAGCACACGACGCGAAATCATACGCATCATCCAGCGATAATGCCGGTCGGTGCGGTCCATCATCGGCGCGATAGAGATTGGGTGTTCAAACGCCATTTTCAGCCTTGAAACGCTTTCCAAGCCGAGCGCATTTCTTCGAATTCCCGCAACGCTTCGCTAAACACCACGTTTGGCACGTCGCGCAGCTGGTATCGGTTTTGCGGGTGCGATAAGTGCCGATGAAACGACACTCCGTGAAGCTGAACCGTGTCTTCCTGAAAAGTGCACTGGACTTCGACGCGGACGTCGGGCGTACGAAACACCCGCCGGATGGGCTCCCAACCGTAAGAGCTTCCGTCGTTTTTCTGCCAGCGGCGCGCTGCCAAATACTTAAGGCCCCACTCCATTCCGACTTCGAGTTCGATAGGCAGCAGCACTTCCTTGCGTTGGTCCTCGGTGCTCGTGAATAAGGGACGGTCAAACTGAGGGCAGATGGTGATAATTTCGTAATTGCTGAAGAGCTCGCTCCAAGCCGCAACCAAATTTTCACCGACATCCATCGGATGCAAGACCCCGATCTGATTGCCCGGCGGCAAGGTCGTCGGGTCGTCGTTTTCGTCGGTAAGCGCAAAATCATCCGCAACTCTAAACGTTGCAATACAAGTCCCCGCCTTGTTGTAAACACCCCACACCAACCGCTGGATCAACAGACGCATCACTGGATGATTCAGCAGGTGTTCACGCCAATGTTTATCCGCCCAACGGAATTGTTCGACCAAAGCGGCTTCAAGTCGCCTGGTTTGGACCGGCATCATGTCCTCGACGTCTGCGCGCACCATCTCGAAACGTGCTCGGGCCGCCTTCACTTTCTTGGAGTCATCGCCTGGCCCTCCGGGCGGCGGAACATCATGCATCGCCCAGGTTCGACCGTCGAAAAGCTGGGGTTTTAGCCAAGCATCAAGCACCAACCCGAATCGTTGTTTGCCGTAATCGAACGGAAACTCCTCATCGGGTCCCAGGCCGCAAAGCGGCACAAAGGTATCCTCCAACTCCCAGATGCGCAGGCCGCGCTCCTGAGCTGCGAGTTCGAGTGCACCAGCAGCAGCATGCGCCAAAGCCGACGAAGTTGCGTCGCTCGACATCCTCTGCAACTGCAGCAATGCAACGGGGCTTCCCAGGCGAGCCAGGGAGTTTACGGCCGCATCGGCAATCTCTGACGGCAAATCCACATCGGTGATTTCCATAGCCCAGTCACCAATGGCGTGAGCCGAAACGTCGTCGCCAAAACGAGCAGCAGCCTCAAACACCCACATGGGTGGTGCGGCCTCGACCGCGAGCAGGGGCGCAATAAGTTTTGGAACAAAGAGCAGAGCATCTGCGGAAACGCCCTTAAATTTGTCCGCTTCGCATTTCAGCTGTAGCAGCGCGTCCACCAATTCGACGGTGGGTTTTTTGAGACCATCTTTGGTATCAGCCGTTAGGTTGGCTGCCTTGATGATACTGATTGAGTCATCCATTGATAAGCACACGTGTGCGTTGAATCGCCTCTTTAGCGTCCAACGTGTTCAAGATATCACCGGGAGTTAGCCACCCGCGTCGCGCTTGCTGCAACGCATAGTCGACGTTCGAAAGTCCATCAACCGATGCAGCAGAGGAACTCACCACCAACTGAGCTCCCGCATCACGGGCGCGCCGGGCGGTGGGACCGTTTAAGTCCAGTCGTTGAGGGTCTCCGCTCACCTCTAGAGCTACCGCAAAATCTACCGAACAGGCAACAATATCATCAAATCTTGCTCGATGGCCTTCGTGCACTCCCAAATGCCGGCCGGTGGGCCCCGCCAAACACGACACCAATCCTGTCTCCATCGCCCACATAATCGCATCCGTGGCTTCATCCGGTGAATCGGGCATGCCGCGATACACGCCGACAACCCATGGAATTTGAGCCAATAACCGATGGTCGAAATCCAACATTCCATCGGACAGAATTTCGACCTCAAGCCCAGCCACCACCCTCAATCCAAGCTTGGCGTCTAGGGCTTCGATCTTGCGTTTGTAGTCCTCAAAATCGCCAGGCCGGATTCCACGATCGCGGCCAGCACGCTCGGTGACCAGGACCCACTCGTATCCGCGCGCCTCACATCCGACCAACATGTCCTCAAGCCGATCAACACCACCACTGAGCGCCGAACAGATATGGACCTCCCCACGCATATGGTGGGCTTCGACCAAGATGGGCAGCGTGCCGGCTTCACCCATTTTAATCTCGTTTTTACCGTTTCTGATCTCTGGATAAATATAGGGCAAACCGACAGCCGCAAACACCTCTTCTTCAGTATTCATGGGGCCGACCGGTGTTTCCGACGGATCGTCATAGAGCAGCACGCCCTTTTCGCTGATCTTGAGCCCCATGCGTTTTGAACGAATTCTCATCTGGATATGATGATCTTTGTCGCCTGTAAAATAGTGCAACCCCGCGCCAAAAAGGTGCTTATCAACGATACGAAGATCCGCCTGAATCTCGTTCGTAATCCGGACCGACGCCCGGGTATCGCCATCAAAAATCACTTCCACGACTTCGGGCAACGTCTTGAAATAATTCGCGACTGAACGAGCATCGTCGGTAGTCACCAGCAAATCGATATCGCCGATGGTTTCTTTGCCACGACGGATAGAGCCTCCGACCTCGGCACGCTCTACCATCGAAAGGTCCAGAATCTGGCCTCGCAAAGAATCGGCCAGCGCCTTGGCTTCCGGCAAGGGGTAACGCCTGCCACGGCCTCGCTCCCAACCCTCAATTTCGGCCAATAACTTGGTCTGGATCGCCGACCCAAATTGCGGAGCCTTCGCGAGCTTCCCATCGAGCGCGGCAGCCTTCAGCATCGCCACGCTCGCGATTCCAAGGTCTTGATACAAAATCTGGATGCGTTTGATCCCGAGGCCCGGGATCTCCCAAAGCTGGGTCACATCGTGGCCCACACGATCCAGCAATTCCTTATGACGAGGGCTGTAACCAAGCTTGCGCAGCGCCTCAAGCTCCTCTTCGATACTTTCGCCGATACCGGGGATTTCATCGAGTCGCCGGCGGTCGATCAAGTGCTCAACCGGCTCGCTGAGGTCTTCGATCAGCCTGGCCGCTCGCGAAAACGCCCGAACTTTAAAGAACCCGTCGCCGACCACTCGCTGCAAGGTCGCGATTTCGTTCAATATCTGTGCGTACTCCTTATTATCCACGCGACGCCTTGTTGACTCAGAGCGCTTCCAGCGCAACCCTGTCGGCTGAGCATACTCGGATTCTGCCTATGTCCACAAAAGCCCTGATTTGTCTCTTACCCATGCTGGCCGCGTGCGACTTTTCCGTCGAGAGCGAAAAGCCGTGTCGGATCACCAAGCAGGGGTGGACGTGTGAGGATGCAGGCTCGACGACATCGGATGCCACCGCACAACCCGATACCCTCACTACGCCTGACGCTGCTGTGGATTTAGGTCCCGATTTAGCTGCGCCGATCGACATGGCCATGGTCGAAGATACTGCTCTTGAGCCAGACCTTCCCGTGGTGCTCCCCACAGCGACCTCATGTGTTGAAATCCGAGATCGCGGCCTTGCAACGGGGACACACACGGTTCTGGTCGGAGGCGTAGAAACCCCGGTGTGGTGTGACCTCGACGTCGAAGGCGGCGGATGGATGCTCGTCGGACGCAGTGCGGTTGACGCCCAATCCACTTCATTTGGCTGGCGTTCAAACACCGGAACCATCGCCAATCCGGCCTCCCCCTACTCGCTCGCCGTGACCGACCGCCCTTTCACCGAGCTCTTGATCGGGAACGTAGCCGCGGCTCAAGAACTTGGCGACCGCGTGTATCGCATCGGGGCGCCTGATGGTTTTTGGACGGCCTGCACTGCGGCGCCATGTTCGGTGACCGTCGCAGTGGTGCGGGGCGCTTGCGCCAACGTCGTGATGTTCAACCGCATGGGATTTAACGAACGGAATGACCAGTTTTGGTTCCGTGACGCGATCGAAGGTTTTACCTACGGACTGCTTCCAAACGGCATCAGCACCTATTTCGACGACTGCTTGGGCGGCGAAGTTAACGGACAACAGGGCCTGCTATTCATCAGGTAATCATGCTGCCGTTTTTTGCTGCGACGCTGGTTCTTAGCGCCACGCTGCTCTTCGTCGTGCAGCCGATGGTTGCGCGAATGCTCCTGCCCTTACTTGGCGGAAGCGCTGCCGTTTGGACCGCGTGCATGCTCTTTTTCCAGGTCGCCTTGCTGGCCGGTTATGGCTACGCACACGGCTTGGCTGGCCGTCTGCCGATTAAACGTTGGACCGCTCTTCACCTTGTGCTGATGGCGATCGCCGGCCTCACGCTGCCGTTTTCGTTTGCCCAGACCACCCCCGATGCAAACGCGCCGCTCAGCTGGTTGCTCACCACTCTGTTGCTGCGCGTTGCACCTGCATTTGTGCTGATTTCGGCCTCAGCCCCAATGATCCAGCACTGGTTTGCCTCCACCAATCACATCGCAGCCCGTAATCCTTACCAGCTTTACGCGGCCAGCAATGTCGGCAGCATGGTCGCGCTGCTGGGCTATCCGGTTGTCATTGAACCGCTGCTTGGACTTCATGACCAGAACCTCGTGTTTTGTGCCGGCTACGGAATGCTGGGCGTATTGATTGCCGGCTGTGGCTTCCTGACAACCCGAAACGCAGATCTTGGCTTCCAAAAAACCCTGCAGAGCACCGCGCGCCCCCTTTGGACGGAGCGCGGACGTTGGTTGGTTTTGGCTGCGATTCCCTCAAGCCTGATGCTCGGAGTCACTCAGTTCATCACCACCGACCTCGCTTCGGTGCCCATGCTCTGGGTGATTCCGCTGGCCATTTACCTTGCAACGTTCATCGCCGTTTTTGCAGACAAGGCACTGTATTTCCCAGCGAAGATGACGCCGATCGTCGCCATTCTGGTGGTGTTGGCGCTGGCATTATCGTCATCAAACGCGAGCTTTTTTGTGGCCGCCGGGGCCCACCTGCTGGTGTTCGCACTGCTAATTTGGGTCCTTCATGGGCAACTGGCGGCATCAAAACCGGCTCCGGCTAATTTGACCGAATATTTCCTAATTCTGTCGGTCGGTGGAGCCCTTGGCGGCTTGTTCAACGCCTTCATCGCACCGACGTTCATGTCGTACGCCATCGACTACCATCTGGCCCTGATCGTCGCGCTGCCATTGATCATCTGGCCAGTCGTAACCGACCCATTTCAGAAAGACCCGTGGAAATTTGTAGCTCCGGGCCTGATTTTTTGCGCTGGAGTATGGATGACCTACGAGGTCGGATTTCTGGCTCCGAAAAATGGGTCTTCAGTAGCCCTCGTCGGCGGGCTTTTGCTGCTGTCGGCAGGAGCCATTTACGTACGCCCTTCGGTGATGCGGTTCATCGCTGCGGGACTGGTCTGCATCGCAGCGTTCGAATCCGCTGACACCCGCGGACTGGTCAGTGCCGACCGCTCGTTTTTTGGGGCCTACAAAGTCTTCGACCGAGACTCCCGCTCGGGAACCCTGCGAAAATTCAGTCACGGAACCACCGCACATGGGGCGCAATTCTTGGGCGAAAAAGAAGGCTTGCCAACCGCATACCACCACCCCTCGGGCCCAGTAGGGCAGGTTTTGGGCGCGATTCCGCACACCACTGTCGCGGTTGTGGGACTCGGTGCCGGTGCGATGGCGGCCTACGCCGCCCCGGGGCACCGATTCGACTTTTTTGAAATCGACCCGCTCGTGGAAAAAATCGCTCGGGAAAACTTCACGTACCTTTCTCGATGCGGTGATGCCTGCACGGTGACGGTTGGGGACGGACGGCGAGAACTCGCCGCAAATTCTGCTGTTTACGACATCATTTTCCTAGACGCTTACAACTCGGACTCCGTGCCGATGCACCTGCTCACGCGCGAGGCCCACGCGCTTTACAAATCAAAACTCCGCGGCGACGGAATCGTGGTTTACCACGTGTCCAACCGCTATCTGGATATCGGGTCCGCGGTTGGAGCCATCGCCAAAGACGCCGGGGACGTTTGCTGGGTCCAATTGCACCGCCCGTCCAAAGAGCTTGAGCGCTCCGAAAAGGTCATGCCCTCGATGTACGCCGTGGTCGCGACCAAACCAGAAATCCTTGAGCCGCTTAGGGCCACCGGAAATTGGCGGCCCTGTCCCAACTCTGCCTCCTTGTGGACCGATGATTTTGGCAGCATATTGGGCCTTCTAAAATAGAACGCTGAAACTGGACCAAAAATGGATGCCTTAAAGCAAATCATGAAAACACTCGCACCAGCCGTGGGGCTCGCAGTGTTGATGACCGGGTGCTCGTCCGGAGATATCCCTCAGGCCCATAAGGGGCAAATGTTTGACAGAACCGGAGTTCTGGCCGGCTTTACGGGAGGGACCGGCCTGAGCGGGCCGGTGCTGGGCCCTGGCACCTATTGGACTGGGCTCTACGACGAACTTCGTGTGGTCGATTGTTCGCAGTCCACGATGCGCGAACCGCTTGAGTCCCTGACCAAAGATGGCGTTCAGTTCAAGCTCGACGTTTATATCACCTTTTCTGCCGACTGCTCCGACGATGCGATTTCTGGACTTTTAGAAACGCTTTCACCCGACGAAAGCGGTGTGGTCACCAGCTTAAAACTTTATGAAACCTATGCTCGTCCGGCGATCGGCGAGGCTGTGCGTGAAACGATCTCCCCACATCGGGCGAATGATATTAACGAGCAACGCGAAGAAATCTTGGGCCAGATTCGCACCCTTTTTATCAGGAATATGGAGGAAGAAGACCGCAAGAAATTGCGAATCTTCGACGTCGTTTTGTCGAACCTTGATTACCCAGACGCGATGGACCAGGCCAATACGGAACGCGCAGTTCAGGGTGTGCTCAAAGACAAGGCCATTGCTGAGCGAGAGCGTGTAACTGCCGAAATCGAAACAACGGAAATGCGAAAACTACTTTCGCAGAAACAAGGTGCAGCCGAAGCCGCGAGAATTGACGAGATTGGCGCGTCGCTTCGACGAAACCCCGAATATTTGCAATTCGACATCCAGCAGAAGATGCCCGAAATCTACAAGAATGCTGGCGCGCAGGGGAACATGATTATCACTGCCCCCAATCCCCAAATACTTGTCAATCCCTCGGCCCAACGCTCCGCTACCA
>JBBKVQ010000197.1:0-12018 GCA_037968515.1 Bradymonadaceae bacterium | reverse complement strand
CACAGCATGCTTTTGGTCGACAATCTGGAGTACTCGGGCCAGCGTGACGGCGATATTAATTGGGATTTAATGGCTTGGTTTGGGGGCGATTGGAATCGCATTTGGATCAAAGCCGAGGGCGAAGTTCCCACGGATCAGTCGGGTTTTGGCGCCGAGGCACAGTTACTTTACAGCCGATTAATTTCGCCATTCTGGGAGGCGCAAGTTGGCGTCAGAATGGACTACGAACTGATGGACGATCAAAGCGACCAACGTGTGTTTGGTGTGCTTTCTTTGGAAGGGCTTGCGCCCTATTGGTTTGAAGTCGAACCGTCCGTTTACGTCAGTCAGGACGGTGACCTCTCCGCGCGCTTCAAAGCGAGCCTGGACCTCCGAATCACCCAGCGGTTGATCGCGCAACCGAGCTTCGAAATGAATGCTGCCCTGCAGGCTGTGCCTGAGTTTGGAGTCGGCCAAGGGATCAACGACCTGCAGCCCGAATTCAGACTCAGATACGAAATTACGCGCGAGTTTGCGCCGTATTTGGGTGTGGGTTGGAATCGAAAAATTGGCGAAACAGCCGATTTGGCAGCGAGTGCCGGAGGGGATGTTTCATCGTGGAATGCCATTATTGGCGTGCGCTTTTGGCTGTGAAGGTGTGGTCTAATTATTAGTGAAAATTTCGTCGGACGACACAATTCTGGCCACCAGCCGTTTGAGTGAGTTTGACAGCGAAAGTGGCCGAGCGTACCTATGCGCATCGAAAGTTTGGAGTTTTATGTCTTACAAAATATTATCAGTTCTTAGTGTGTTGGTCCTCGCAGCCTGCAGCGACGCAGGTTCCACGAACCCAAACGACCAAGATTCCACAAATAATCAAACGACCGCTGACGTGGCCGACTTGGGCGTCGATGACGCAACTGTCGAAGAGGTTGTTGTCCCCCCGATGCCTGAATTTGTGGGCACACCGCTGTTCACCGACATTAATGACGATCCAAATATTGTTGAAGTGAATCTAATTGCAGCGATGCAACCCATCGTGGTTTCGGACGACCTGACTTTGGACATGTACGCTTATAACGGCTCGGTGCCTGGGCCGCTCCTCGAAGCCACGGTCGGCGATACCGTGATCGTGCATTTCACAAACACCCTGGACGAACCCACGACAGTCCATTGGCATGGACTGCGAATTTCCGACGACATGGACGGCAATCCGCGAATCCAAACGCCGGTGGCTCCTGGTGAAACCTTCACCTACTCCTTTGTCGTGCCCGACGCGGGGACGTTTTGGTATCACCCCCATGTTCGAACCAACGAACAAATCGAAAAAGGGCTTTACGGACCACTTGTGGTTCACGAAAAAGCCGAAGAGCGTCCTCTGCCGGACCGAGAGCGCGTCTTTGTTTTGGACGATATCTTGATCGACGGAGATAAAATTGCGGCTCCGTATGGAAGCCATATGGAAGCCATGCATGGCCGTTTTGGAAACGCTTTGCTCACAAACGGACTTTTGAAAGGTGTTTCCGGCTCTGCCAAGGCTGGCGAAGTCGAACGATGGCGCCTAATCAACTCGGCAAATGCTCGAACGATGGAGGTTCGTATCGAGGGCGCAGCGTTTAAGGTTTATGGAAATGACGGCGGTCGTGTAACTCCGTACATCACCCCAGAACTCATCATGCCAGTGGGCCGACGTTTCGACGTCGAGGTCGTTTATGACCAGCCTGGCGAGGTGGCTCTTCAGCAGATCGTCGTCGTTCAAAACGCCACTGGAAATCTAGTCAAACAAGCCTTTGATGTCGCAGTAATCGATGTGGGCCCAGCGGACGCCGGCACGGATAAAACCGTCGTAGAATGGGCACCTGCGCCTGTGCGACCAGTGCGTGCCATCGACCGCAATGAAGTTGTTGTTTTTGATGCGGTGGAGGGCGGCCCGATGGGCATCGAATGGCGGATTAACGGTGAGGCCCACAAAATGGCTCCGCTCTTCGAGTTCGCGAAAGGCGCCACCGTTAAAATGGAAGTCCGAAATGAACTCGCTCCGGAACACCCATTCCACCTTCACGGTCAGTTCTTCGAAATCGAAGGGCTTCCGGGTGTTTGGGACACCGTCTTGGTGCCCGGCGAATCAAGCGTCAACATCACCGCCTTCATGGATAATCCAGGTGACTGGATGATGCATTGCCATATCGCCGAACACGCCGAGTTGGGCATGATGAGCTCATTCAGGGTTACTGAATAAAGCCGAGCCATTACTGGCCGACGTGTTCTTTGGTGAGCTTACGTAGAGGCGCGACAGACCCGGCCTTGTCAGTAGTGAATACCACCGAATGACTGTCGTCCTGAGCTTCGACCGATACGCCTTCAAGGTAGAGCGGACACGACGGCATCCCGTCGTAACCCTCGGTCCGAGCGAACGCAAAGTGGCACTTCATGTGGTCCACGGTTGCCTGTATTGGCACACCATCGTTAAACGTTATCCGAACGCCACCATCGACATCCGCAACACTTTTGATCTGGCCCATTAACGGACACGACGAGCGCGTCTCTTGTGGGAACTTTGCGCACTGTTGCTCCTCGTAGGACAAGAGCTTCTGCGCGGCTTTGGTGTGTTGTTCGCTGTGGCTTTTATGTCGATTCGCGTTGTTCAGGTGTTGAGCCGTGGGGTTGTAGACCTCGCTATTATAGATGTCCATGTTTGGTTCGACCGGTAGCTTTTCGCGAACAGCGCGCGCGTCAGGGTCGTAACTCTCTTTGTGTTCCGCTGACATCTCTTGGTGTGCCTCTGCTTGGGCTTGGTGCTCTTCGACGCTCATGTCGTCAGGTTTTGTTCCGGGCGCTTGCGAGGAGCAGGCCCCGACAGCGATCACCGATGAAACTATGAGCGTCAGGATCCAGTTCTTCTTCATCATCAACATAAATACTCCAGGTATTGCTTGGAAAAGTGAAAAGTGTGAGGCGGCTCTATTTGGGCGAGCGGGCTTCGATGAATTTGATCATGTCGAGCGATAGGTCGGTGTCGACGACCTTCTCAAATTCGGCTTGATGTACGTTTTTAACGGTCTCGCGATTTATATGTGCTCCCCACAGATGATAGGGCAGAAAATCGAACCATCGCATCAGCGTCCTCAGCACCGTTTTTTGGCTCAACACGTGTTCGAGCACGATGAGTTGCCCACCGGGCTTGAGCACCCTACGAAGTTCACAGAGGCCCTGAACGGGATCGGGCACCGAGCAGAAGACGAAGGTTGCGACCGCCGAATCAAACGAGTTGTCTGCGAAAGGTAGTGCTTGGGCGTCGCCTTCGACGAGCTCGACCTCGATATTCATGTCACGGGCCCGCTGCCGTGCCTGGCCGAGCATATTCGGAGAGATATCCAACGCCGTGACGTCGCGCCCCGCGGGATAGTAGGGGAAGTTTTTCCCCGTTCCGACGCCCACCTCTAGAATTCTGTGGCCTTCGACCCGACTCCATAGCTCCTTGCGCCAAGTCGCAAAGCGACCCCGCTCCATAAACCACTCCATCGCGTCGTAAAATGGCGCGACACGGTCATAGCGGTGCTTGATGAGGTCCGTCTCATCCGGTTTTGAAGATGGGCTCATAGGGTTCTGCTGGCCAGGAGGTTCATCATCATCCGGCTTCAGCATTTGCCGCGCCAGCGCGGGGAACCAAGGTTTTGCCTGAGTTCTCCTTAAAAAAGACCCGACCACCGCGCAAAAAATGCGACCTGAGTCGCGTTGCGTAAATACTGCGCAATGGATGGGAAAACCAAACCTTCGATTACTGCTGATGATCCATCGGTTTGTCCCCCATCATTTGCATCATCGGGCATTGCCCTTTTTCGTTCATCATTTGGGAGTGTTTCTGCATCATCTGGAAGAGACTATCGGTCTTTGTGGCGTCTTTCGGGGTAAAGGACATGCGCGTGCCGCCGTCAATCTGTGTGGTTTCGACGGTGACGTCGGACATCATTTGCATCATCTGTTTTTGCTCCTCGGTCATCTGCCCCTTCATCATCTTGCCTTTCTCACCCTGTTGCCCCTTCATGCCGCCTTCGCCGTGCATTTTTTCGCGCTTCTGGGCCATTTTTTGGACCCGCTGACGAAGCTCGGCCACGTCACCTGTGGTCGTAAAGTCCATCGCCACCGCGTTATCGAGTTTGACGACCTGACTGGTGGTGCCTTCGACCTGCATCGGGCACATCTTTTTCATCATCTCTTGTTTTTCGGTCATCTTTTGGTCTTCAGCTTGGTCGCCCAGTGGGTGATGTGCCGCATGGTCTTCGCGCTGTTGCTGAGTCAGGGCTTGTTGGTGCGTCTGCGTGTCCGGTTCGGCTCCTTTGGTGCTGCTGCAGGCGGTTAAGCTAACCAGAAGGGTCATCGAAATCAGAATGGTGTAGTTGTGAAATTTCATCGTGTTCCTTGTGTGTTTGGAATGCCCGGCCAGGCCGAGCGTCAAGCGACAGTTTTGTAGAAAACTCTTTCGAATTCCGAGCGCTTTGTCCGTCCGCGCGATCGACTCGGCACCGTCTGTGACGGGCCCTGTCAGCTGGCGAATAGCGTCGGTGGTCTCGGGGATGACAATCGCCTGATTGTCGACTTGATAGGTGTAATGCCCTTAATCGCCCTCGACGGTGAGGATGTCCTCCCACGATTGTTCAAACCCATGACCGATCTTCTGGGCAATGGAAGTGCAGGAGCCGTGCCGGCCAAGCGCTTCCGGAGCGGATTAGTTGTCTGTATTGATTTTGTTTATAATGTAATCAATATGATATCGATTGTTTAGATAGTGGGGGCCGGTATTGTTGTTGGGTGAACAACGTCACCGGAGGTTAGGAATGTTTGATTATAGAGTTGGAGTATTACTCGCATTAGTTTTGGGATCAGGATGCGTGGAGGTAGACGATTCGCCAAAGGCAGATCCGACGTCCTCCGCGGTGGAGTCGCAGCCCCAGCCCGAGAAGGTGAACGACGAAAAACTGCCGGTGGGAACGCAGCCGGAGCCTTCCCTTGAAACCGACGAGCTCGAGTGTGTGAGCGCCCTCACGACACATGATGGGTCCTACTACTCGGTCAAGGTCGCTCCGGTCGACGGCCGAACCTCGGTAATCATACAGGCGAACCACCTCGCGAAGCCGTCAAACACCGGGTTCGGCGATGACGTTGGCATGGCCGCGACGTCCGAACAGGTTTACAGCGCAGTCACGGATTCTCGCTTCGCAGATGGTTTTTTTGGCTTTGAGGATGCTGCGATGTTCTTGGTCGTCGAAGGGGACGAACAGCCAGGGCTTTTTACGGGAACCATGGGGGGCGAGTCGGAATTACACGACGGGTCAATCCCCATAACTTGCTGGAGCAACGTGCTGAAACTTCCGGCCCGTTACGTCGAGTCCAGCGGCAAGTGTGGTGGTCCTGACGGTGAACCTGCGCGCAACAATATTCCCTTCATTTACAGCGTTCACAAGGGATTTGGCCAATGTGCGACGTTCGAAGGTCAGCTCAACGGCGATGCTTTTGGGTACCCGAGCTTTGTCGGACTCGACCTCAAAGGAGCTGACCTCTCCGGCGCCGCCCTCAACTTCGCCCACCTCATCGACGCCGACCTACGAGGCGCCAAATTAGGCACGTTCTCGTTTGGATACGCGACGGTGCGCGGCCAGGTCGACGAGCACACGATATTTCCCAACGGCGACTGGTGTGACGTGCCTGTGGACGGCGAACCGTTTGACTGCAGTCAGTAGCTTCTCACTTCTTAGGTAATGCTCCGGTCAAGAATCGGCTCTAGAAAGCGAACTGCAGCCGCTTCTGCTTCCGGATGATTCATAATGAGGGTGTGAATTGCATCCACTGTGAGGTGTTCGGTCATTGAAGACAGCTTGGTCTCCTCGACCAGCACGATTCCGTCGTCTTGCCCGTCTAGGAATGGGTTCAGGCCTCGTCCTTGGCGCGGACAGCCGGCGATGACCATCACAGGCACAGCTGGCTCGGCGTAGGGCACCCCATCGGCCATCTGAAGGCCAGCAGGGCCCGTCACGGCTCCAAACAGTCCAGGCATGACATCACGAAACATGCGCGCAAGCGCCGCGCCTTGATTCGGTGGCGCCATCATCACGACGCGCCCCTTCGTTAGATTTTGCGGCCATTCTGGGTTGGCAAGCACACCGCGCGAGATAATGCCTCCAAGCGAATGCGTCACGAAGCTAACCCGTCGCGCGCCCTCGAGGTGTTCAAGGACCTGGAGGACCTGAGTGACATGCTCGTCGAGCGAGCGTCTGGTGCTCGGGTAATCGAGCCGAATCGTTCGATGTCCGGCGTTTTCTAAACCCTGACTCAGCTTGGTGAGCGAGTTCCGGTTTCGCCCGAGTCCGTGCAGCAAAACGATAATCTCGGGGGGAGAAGCCTCGAGCTGCAACTCGCCGAGGTGGGCGAGGCATTGGTCTAGCGACCCGGAATTGTGCCGTCGGTTATTGGGGTCGAGAAGCCGATGTTGGCCGCTCGCCACGTGCTCTTGTACTCGCCAGCCATCGCGATAACGCAGGTCGGCCCAAAACTGAGTGCCGCCTCTGGTGGGGACCTTTATTCTAGCGACCATTAAACAACCCATACGACCTGAGACGTATCGTTTTACAGGAAATCCTAACGGTGTCCCACCTTTCACTTTTAGGGTGAAAAATCTTCGGGCGCTGCCCATCTAGGTGCGACGTCTGGACAGCCGCCGATATTGACGCTCTGCAATTCTGGGTCGAGGGTCGGCGCCAGCGCAGAGTATTGGTGTATGCTCTAACTTTGGTACAAAATGGCTGAATGGAGACAGTGATGAGATTTTTTCGTAGGTCGATCTGGCTGGTGTTTCTGGCGATGTGGCTTCCTGGGCTTGCCGGCGCCAGTGGGCTGGGAAAATTCGCGCAGGGCATGTCCAGCGAGAAACGTGAGTGTCGGTCAGAAGGACAGCCACCTTCTGGGGCTCTATACAAGCTGAGAGCGTCGGCCATGTTGGGCAAGACGTTCTTCCCTGCCGACGACAACTCGCTGCTCAGTCTTTACCTTGATGGTGGTTATCGATTTCTGAGCGACACGACCGGATGTTCGTCTAGCAGTGGGTTTTTTAGCTCGAAAAGCTGGTTTTGGTATTCCATGAGTATCGGAGTCGACGCCGAACTAACCTTGGACGACCTCGGCGCCAGCGCGTTTGGTCCGATGCTCGCGTGGGACGCACGACAAGCTTCGAAAGGCTGGCTGGCCGACGTCTTCAATCGTATTCCGTTTGGGTTTGGTGCAACAGCGGGGCTGTTTCTGAGAGGAGACCAGGTTGGGGTCGGTGGATCGGTGAATCTAAGGGCGATCGCCGACTTCAAATTCGCAGGTAAGTACGAGTTCGACAACGTTTGGTCGTGGTCCTTCCATATTGGATTTATCGATCCGCATATTTCACTTTACCAACTGTTCGCTGACTAGTGACGGCAGAAGCGGGTGTGTGGCTCGCGAGCTCAGCGTGGGTAGCAGACCCGGGCTTGGTCGTAGCGCCACTCGACCGGCCCGCAGTTTTCGCGGCGTCCGCAGTCGTCTGACGACTGGCACAGAGTCTGGCATTGCACGTCTGTGGAGCGTGAGTTCATTCCCGGTTTCTTGACGCAAAGCGAGTCACTTGAACAGGCATCCAGGTAGCAGTTCTCGCCTGCTTGGGTGATGTTTTCGGTGGATGCAAGACAGCGGAAGCCAGAGACGCGAAGCGCAAACTGGCATGTTTTCCCGGCATCACAAACGGGGGCATAGGGGTCGCATTTGGGGTACGAGGGCAGCAATTCGGCACACTCGGCGGTGTCTGCCTCGGGCGCGGTATGGCAATCAAGGTAGGCAGTCAGGTTGTCCATCGCGTAGACCCCCATTCCGCGACAGGTTCCGTCCGCGTCGCATCGCGAGGTGCGCCAGCAGCCGTCCCCACTTGGGACGTACTCAGGAAGCGCGTTGCCGCACACCAGAATTCCGCGAACGCTCCCGTCTGGGTCGACGATCGGGCCTCCCGAGTTTCCGCCAAATCCGTCCACCGTTGCTTCAAACGAATCAACCGATGTGTAGTAGGACATGTTGGCCACGCCGCCTGGAGCGACTTTCATCGGCATGCCGCTGGGGAATCCGATTGCTGAAACCGGATCTCCGAGCGCAGGTCGGTCTGCCTTGATGGTCAACGGGGTACGATCTGTGACTTCTCGATCGAGTCGAACAATCGCGTAGTCGGCCGTGCATTCTTCGCTCTGCCAAGCGAGCACTTCGGCGCAGCCATAGACGTTCTCGGGCTTGAAGGTTGGGACTTCGCCAGCCGTTGCTGCGGCCTCGTTGTCATACAGCATTCCGAAGATCCAGGTCGATTCTGCGCAGAGTTCTTCGATCGAGGTCGAGCCTTGTTTCACGCAGTGCCCTGCGGTGATCAGAATATCGGGCGCAACCAAAAACCCAGAGCAACCGGCGATGACAGGTTGGTTCGCAAACTTGGCATCGTCGCAAAGGAACTTCTCGGTTTGTAGCGTGGACGGCTGCTCAGCAAGTTCAACCGAATCAGGTCCGATGCTCAGAAAACGCCGAGGCACCATGGCAGCGACCGCGTCCGTAGCGAGGCGAATCGCCGAGTTCTCTTCAAGCGAATAGACGTCCTGACGATCATCGGTGCCAAAGACATCGCCTTTCCCGCCTTCGCCCGAAGGTTGCACAAAGGCGGGCGGCTCGGATCCCTCACCCGATTCGGGGCCTGTACAGCTGGTCATCGCAATCGTCATGGCCGACCAAGCGAATGCTCGAAAACCGATCTTTGAGAACATCGACCATGAGTTGGCGAGTGAGTCTTTCATAAGCCGATGCCTGTTTTGCTAAAAACGATGGCAGATTCTGACGTGGTTTCGGGTGCGCGTCAAACGCCGGGCGCCTGCACGCTGCTTATCTTTGCCGGTCCTTGGTGGTTTTCCATGGAGCCGTCGGTCACGAAGCGGTGCCGTCGAACTCAAAGCCAGCTCGCTCGACCACGTTTTTTATCCCGGCCGCGTCCAACACCGTGTTTACGGTCACCAGCGCAGCCTTGAGGTCCACTTTTACTGTGGCGGTTGGGTCTTTCACACAAATCGCCTGCTTCATTGATTCGGCGTAGCTTAAACACGTCATGCCATTCACCTTATAGGTGGCTTTCTTCATTTTTCCTCCATTTTGGCGAACATCTTGCGCTTTCAGGCTAGGGCGTCGGGATCGGGCATAGCTCCCCCTTCGTTCTCCCAGCGCCTCACCGGACGAGGTTTGATATCCTTGGCTACGGCATCGGGAGCGGGCGTGGGCGTGGCTCCGCCTTCGTTCTCCCATCTCTCCAGCATGGTCTTGAGGGTCCTCTGCAGGTTGTCTGCCGCACCGGATATGGCTTCGTCGAGGTTCGCTGCCTCGCACTTCACCGTTGTAGACTGCTGTCCTTCGATGCTTGCTTCCATGATGCACAGCTTGCTCGGGGCAACACCGTTTTCCTGGCTGAGATGAACCTCAACGTGCGTGACGTGATTGAAATGGCCTAACGATTTGGTGATCGCAGCCTCGACGACGGCCACGAATTTCTCGTGCCCTTGAATTTTGGTGTCCGTGTGGACTTGAATTTTCATCAGTCTGCTCCTCTCTATGGCTTAGTCGGTATGAGTAAATTTCGGCCGCTTGGCTTCAGCGCGCGGCTCGACAGCGGTTCCTGCCATACCGGCATAAACATCATTGGATACTCTGCCGATCCCCAAGTTGTGGTGATTTCCTAGCCTTGCTCGGGGCCGTCAGCGTATCCACGCCGCGCATTGCAAGCGTAGCACATTGACGGGACACCAAACAGGGTGGGGCCCGGTCTCCAAATTCCTCGAGTCTAGCTGGCTTGCAATGGCGAATCCGGACAGAACACGGCGCGGCTGGAGGAGGCCGTCGCATAGGGATCGAAGATGAGGTTGGTTTTGTGATTGGTCCGCGAGAATTATGGCTCGCATGTGTCTGAATAATCGCAGGAATCCCACGCAGGCCATAGGGCCTGCGTACCAAAGAGCACAGGTTAGGAAGGCTGAGTTTCGGAACGGTTCTCGCTACCGTTCTTGGGAGATGCATCTTTGTCGCCAGCCAACATTTTAGGCAGGAATTCCTGCAGCTGTGCGCCGCCGACCTTGCTGAAGTCGACCGTCTGAATGGGGAAGGGAATCGTGATGCCGTTCTCGTTGAAGGCATGCTGAATTCGCTTGAGCGCTTCGTGGCGCGTCTTCAGAAAGCTGTGTTCGCTCGGGTCAATCCAGATGCGCAAACGGAAGTTGATCGAGCTGCTCCCGAAGGATTCATAGAAAAATTCGATGCCGCGTTCTTCGTCGTGTTCAACACTTGCGGCCGCCTCACGCGCCACTTTCTCGACCTTGTCCAGATCATCTCCGTAAGAAACGCCGACCTCGAGATCCACTCGACGCTGATTGGAGCGACTGTAGTTCGTGATCTTCTCTTGTAAGACACTCCTGTTGGGAAGAGTCACGATCTGCCCCTTAAAATTGCGCCCGATTGTGGCCCGCATGGTGATCTCTTCGACCGTCCCCATGAAGTCGTTGGTGGACACGATGTCGCCCTCCTTGAAAGGCCGCCTCAAGGCTAAAATGACGCCGGAAATGAAGTTTGCGGCAATATCCTGAAACGCAAAACCCATGGCCAGCCCGAATATACCCACGCCAGCAAGGAGCGAGGTCACTGCGCCTTCTAGTTCAAGAATGCCTAGAGCAATGAAGAGACCCGTTGAGATCACCGCAACTTTCGTCACATTGCTCAAAAGGTTGGTGACTGCTTCGTTGTCGCTTGTGCGACGCAGCGTACTGTCCACGGCTTTGCAGGCAAGCTTCGCAAGTAGCCAAAAAATAATTACGACGAAAACCGCAGCCGCAAGATTGGGCAAGGCTTCCACCGCCTGCTCGCCCCAACGACTGAGTTTATTTGTTAATAGTTCTACATAATCCATGGGCTATGCATAACGCGCCACGTGGATTTGCGCAAAGCTGGCTGCTAGCGGTGGTCTTGGATGCGGTCCAGCTTGCTCTTGACGGCGCTTCTCAACTTCTCGGCCGCGCCCGAGATCGCTTCGTCAAGGGTTGCTGCTTCGCAAGTCACAGCAGTTGGCTGCTGCTTTTCGATGCGGGCTTCCATCATGCACCGCTTGTCTTTCGGGCCGCCCTTGTTGCCGTTCTCGTCATTCAGATGAACTTCCACGCGCGTCACATGACTGCTGAAGTGGCTCAGCGATTTGGTCACGGTGTCTTCGACGTGCGCTACGAGTCCCAAGCGCCCTTCAATATTGCTGTCGGTGTTGACTAGAATTTTCATGTCTCGGATTCCTTCAAAAGGTGAGTCAGTGCGATTGCTCTTCATAGCATGTCAGCCAATAAGCAACCTGTCGACCACGGGTCGAATGGGTTGGCCCTAGGGCTGCGCTCATTATCGTTTGACCCGTCTAACTAACGCCGCCATCCCAAGCGCGACCGCCACGACGCCGGTACCCATGATTAGAGCGTCGAGCACATGCGGCCCACCCGCCGCATAAAGCTTGTCGTCGAGCCGTTGGAGCATGTGAATGGGTGCGGGAATCGCCGTGAGCTTGACCTCAATGTCGGGTTCCAGCACTTGGGCGGCGCGCCGGCCGCTTTCTACGGCCGCTTCGATACTCCACACGTCAGCATCGGTACGTGTATGGGCGCCGGCAACCAAAAGGTTGGCCACGGGCGTTTTCTGGGCTGGCAGCCAGCGCTGGGTATTGGTCGTGTTTACCCATTTGGGTTGTTTGGGTTGTATCCCGTCGGGCGAGAACGTCCATTCGTGCCACACCTCAATGCGCACGATGGGGAACTCGCGCCAAGATCGGCCGTCGTTCGCTTCTTGAATCATGTGGTCAAGCCCGCCGCAGCTGGCGAGTTGAGCCTTGATCTCCTCGATGAATTGTTCCTTGGTGCAGTGTTCGAGTGGAAGGCCGTAGATTCGCCCTGGGCGCGTCGCCACGCAGGCGGTGCCAGTCCACAG
>JBBKVQ010000196.1:0-3059 GCA_037968515.1 Bradymonadaceae bacterium | reverse complement strand
CAAAGTCGGACGGGGCGGTGCAAGCGCCATAAAACGCTTGGGCGATTCCGTCTTCGGCCTTGCTGATTCCTGGCTTCAAATCGATGCAAACCGCGTCGCGGTCAGAGGAACTCAATCCTTTAACGACATCGTCCACACGACCCGTCGCGCGCGCCACCACTCGGGCCGCACCGGGTAAACTAAGGGTGCGCACAAAGGCGAGCGTTTGGGGATCTACGGGTAGACCGGCTTCTATCTTTAGCTCGGTGGTTCGCAATGCCGCCACTTCGAAGAGCTCTGGCGCCAGAAGCGCTGACTGATTCCAAGCCTCAATGGCGTTGGCCGTCTGCGATTGTCCTTCCGCCCGCAACGCCGCACGAATCCACGCATCAGCAGCCACGGAAGCCATCGCTGGACTGAGCGACCAGACACGGGCTTGCAACGCATCACTTTGAGCGTCTTGGGCCCACACAGAACTCGCCGTAAAAATCGACGCCAATACCAAACCAATCTTCATCACCATAACAACCCGCTTACACGCCATGCCAAGCCCACGAAGACCGTATTACGGTCGATGTCGGCGGATTTAATCTGAGCCGTAGTCCATTCATAGCGGTAAAGCACGTTGATCCACGGAGCCATTCCAAGATCGGGGTCGCTCAGCGGGATATCCAGGCCGGCGCCCAAAGTCCAAGCGGGGTGGGGGCCTTCGTTGATGGCAACCCCCGCGCCTAACTCCAAATAGAACGACGCGATCACATAGCTAAACCAGTCGCTTCCGAGCAGAACCACGTACAAAGGATGAAGGCCAAATCCAACATGAACTTCGTCCGTTGCCCCCAAGTTCAGCTCGTCATGACGGTAAGAAATCCGAGTATCACCAAGATGCATCGGAAAAGCCTGCCTCAGTCCCACGTCGGCTGCCCACCCATCAACGTTCATATTCAGGCCAGCGCGAGCCGACACATCCCAGAATGAACCATTAAAGTTGGGAGTATAGGCAACCTGGGCCTGAGCAGGGGCGGCGACCATCAACAAACATAGAACTATCCAGCGCATCCTGACCTCCGGGCAGTCGTCTTAACTCATCGACAGCGAGCGTAGCAACGGTCGCAACGCAGACACTTGCACAGTGAGGGTTGTGAGACTACGATGCGGCGCTTGAATAAGCTTGACCCTCGCTGAGTTCTGACATGGTTAATCGTAAGTTAGTGGCGCTACTCACCCTCGCCGCGTTTTCTCAAACCGCTTGCTACAACTCGTACTTCATCTCGAAAAACGAACTCGAGAAGCTGGAATCGACGGTTGAAGCGCAAGAAGTTGTGGAAGTGTATGGCGACTGTCCCGGCGAAGTAGCGTCGTTGCCGTCTAAAACCATGTGGGCCCAGACTGACGAAGTCCCAGCCGCGGAGCCCGAAGAAGAGCCGCCGGTCGAGTCGACTGAGGTTGCTTCCGACGTCACAAGCGACGCGCCAGAAGAGGCCGTCGAAGCTCCAGCGACTTCCAACAACGGATGTGCGCTGGTTAAAGTTTCGGCAGGTAACGCGCTTTATATCGTCAAGACTGACGGTGAAATGCGACGCGTCACACCGTTTAACTTCATCATGAGTCAGGGCCAGTTGGTCTCGCCAGAATATAATCTTCTGGAAAACCTCAGCGATGTGAACGGTGCCGAGGTCAATGAGTTTTCGACTTGGAAAACCGTCGCGACCATCGCCGGCGTGAGCGCCGTCGCCATCGGAACGTTTGTGGGCATTAGCCTCGCCGCTCCAAGCGGGTCGAACTAAGATCCCGACAAACTGCACCATTCATTGATCAACACGCCGGCGGCTGGTATCGTCAATGCAATAACCTGATTGATGGGATTGTGTCGATGAATCGATTAAGCCTTCTTCTGCTATCTGTCGCCCTCGTGTTTGGTTGCGGCGACTCAGCCGTCGACACCAACGTCGCGTCCGGCAATTCTCCGAATACTCCGTCTGTGGGCGACCTTTATTTCATGGTCGCGGCAGGCAGCCCGAGTGTCCAAGCCAACATTACCGAGAGCGTTCCGCTCAAAGTTTATCTCTACAGCAAGAAAACGGGCGAGGCCGTATCCAGCCAGAACATCACCTACGATGTGATTGAAGCGGGTACCGGGATGGCGTCCCTGAGCTCAAAAACCGGCACAACCACCGATGAAGGCTCCGCTTCAGTCGACCTCCGAGTCGGAGGCCAACCTTCGGTACTTAGAGTGCGAGCTGATCATCCGTCGGCCAACGCTGTCGATTTCGAAGTCGATGTACTTCCACTCGATGTAGGCACGCTCAAAGTTAATCTGGTGAACACCGCTCCGTCGATCATGCCACTCTTTGACATCGACGTGCGCCTGTACAAAACGTCTGATTTCACCTGCGACGAATTTCGACCTCTCCTCCGTACGGCACAGCCCGAAGGACTTCAGATCCTGACAGCCGGTTCTGTCTCGGAGGCATTGCTTTTCGAAAACTTGGGGACACGCCAACGATTTGTCATCACTGGAATTGCTCGTGGTGACCGCGGGCAAGTCGCTGGTGCAGCGTGTATGGACGATATCTCGGTCGAAAAAGACCGAGTCAACGATGTCGACTTGCTGCTTCAGCTCATCCCACTTAGCCCAGTCGGAACTTACGATGTGGTTAGCCACTGGGACTTCACCAATGCCTTGGCAGAGTCGGGAGCGGTCGGTTCAACCATCGTTCGTGTGCTCGACGTTTTTGAGAATCCAGGTCAGGCCATCTACAACGAGATCATCAATCTCGTGGATTTGCTCGTCGGCGGAATCATCTCTGGCGCGATCAATACGTTTCTTTCGTTGACCAATTTGGACCAAGAGTTTGCCAACCTGATCAACAACTTCATCGCCGGAAACGATGCGTTATCGAAAATCTTTCAGGCAGGCGCGGATTTGCGTGATGTGGTAGCCAACCTTCAGATTCACAGCCAGCTCACTATCGGTAAGTTGGACTCGAACTACGAATTCCGCGGCCGCGACAACTGGACGGGCATCACCCTGTTCTGGCGTTGGAACTGCGACGCAAACTCGGCGCCAGACTGTGGTG
>JBBKVQ010000195.1:0-5690 GCA_037968515.1 Bradymonadaceae bacterium | reverse complement strand
GGTCATAGAGAGAGCTTGAGTTCACGTAGCTTATCCGATTTCTCGGGTTTTGGCTTCCTTTCCTTGACCATAACTTCTTTGATGCGGATCTGGTTTTTCACCGAATTGCTTGCTGTGACGCCGATTGCGGTCGCTCGATGAATGATCTCGTGAGCTGAATTTTGAGCCGCCAAGGGATCGAGTTCCTCGGGCGGTTCGACAGCGATCGGTGGTGCGGGTTCGGGCTCCACGATGGCTGGGGTTTCCACGTCAGGGGAATCACCGAATAACGTCACGGCGCCAACGACTGCCACGAGCACCAAAAAGAGCGCGCCCAAAATGATTGCTGGGATCACAAAGGACTTTTTTGAGCCGGGTTCAATTGGCTCGTCGATCGCGACTTCCTCGAAGACAAATTCTTCGTCTTCCCAGCCTTCTCTCGCAAACTCCATTGATACGTTGGCTCGCAACGTGTCGACAACTTCTCGCGATGTGGGGCGTTTTTCGGGCGATTTGGCCAACATTCTGGCGACGAGTCTTCGGAAGTCCTGCGGCACTTCAGGGTTTGAGAGCTCGGGAACCGGCGCATTGAGGTGTTTTTCGAAAACTTCCGGTCCCGATTCCCCGTCAAAGGGCACATGGAATTCCAGAAGTTCAAAGAGCATCACGCCCAACGAGTAAATATCAGAGGCGGGCGTCAATGTATCAAGGCCGCTGCACTGCTCAGGGCTCATGTAAATTGGGGTTCCGCGGAGCACGACCTCGTCTTTGGGTGCTGGCACGCCGGGAATCGGCGGGGGCAGGCGAACCGGGCTGCGTTTGGAATTATCGAACATGTGGGCGAGGCCAAAATCCAGCACCTTGGCGCTTTCCCAGCGTTGGTCCCCGCGCACCAGCATGATGTTCTCGGGCTTGAGATCCCGGTGCAGAATGCCGTTTGAGTGAGCGTGATTAAGGGCCTGCGCGATGTCGATCGCCAAGTGAATCACAAAATCCACCGGCACATGGTCCATCATGCGATCCGACAGGACTTCGCCACCCACAAACTCAGTGACCATGAAATAGGTGTCGCCTTCTTTCCAGTGCCCAAAGTCGTGCAAGGTCAAGCAATTGCGATGGTTCATCTTTGCGATGGCGCGGGCTTCAGTCTCGAAATGACGGTGGAAATCTGGGTCGTCAGAATCGTGCAGCAACTTGATGGCCACAGTGCGGTCGACGGCCAGCTGAGTCGCCGCGTAGACCACCCCGCTAGCGCCCGTGCCGAGCACACGCGTCAAACGATATCTTCCGTCTACCGTATCCCCAACTCTGTCTTCGCCCAATTCGCTCATCGTGCCCCTTTCGCCGCACTTTAACCGCGGCAGGCCCTCTGAGTCCAGTTTGCCCCTAGCTATTCAGCTTCCGGCCACAACGCTCGGTGCGGCCTGCGTATGTTCCGGAAACGAAACGGGCCCTTAGGCCGGTTTGACATCCATGATCTGAATCGCCTATGAATTTTCAGTTCGACACACGTTGGGGCGAGTCCCCATTTTTGATGAGCCAACATGGATCTTAGTAAGGCAAAATACCTCGTTCCCAATGCGTTGACACTGGGCAGCATCTACTGCGGTATCTCGAGTATTCACCTTTCGACCACCGCTCAAAACACCAGCGACATGATGATGGCCGCTTGGTTTATCGTGATCGCGATGGTCTGTGACGGCATGGACGGACGTGTTGCGCGAATGACCAAGTCCGAGAGCGAGTTTGGGGTCCAGCTCGACTCGCTGGCGGACCTTGTGAGCTTCGGTGTGGCGCCGGGTTTCCTGCTTTTTAACTGGGGCATGCAGCCACTGGGGAGGTGGGGCCTGTTCTTTGCGTTCGTTTTTGCAGCGTGCACGGCCCTGAGGCTGGCTCGTTTCAACGTGATGGCAGCGCAACATGCCGGAGTCATGAAGTACTTCCTTGGGCTTCCTTCGCCGCTGGCAGCTGGCGCCGTGGTTTCTGTGGTGTTGGCTCATGTTTCCATGACCAAAGAGATGACGACCTTGGCTTCGGGCAGCGTGGCTGCATTAGGTACGCTTCTTGGTGTGTTGATGGTCAGCAATGTGCGCTATCGCACCTTCAAAGACGTTAATTTTCGAGGGCGTGCTGGCGTTCTGGCAATCGGTCTGATATTCGCCAGCGCCGCAGTGGGTATGGCGTTTAAGCCCAGCGTGGCATTTGTAATCCTGATGATGCTTTATATCGCCATTGGCATCATCGGTGGTGTAGTGAGCTGGAGTCGCGCGATCCTTGGTGAAGAAGCCGAGGATTTCGAAGAGTTTGCAGAAAACGAAGAGAATTGAAGTTTCATGGACATATGGCAAAAGCAGTATCGCCGCACCTTGATTCAGTGTGCAGCCTCCGGCCTACTTTTCAGCATCAGCATGATTATCGGCATCGTGGGCGTTCTCACGAAAAACGAAACCATCGTGTTTTGGCTGCCGGTCCCTGTCATCCTCGCGATCCTAATGGTTCCCCGCGCTAATACTCCCCGCGGTTGCACCCCAAGCATTGAGCTTGAGCGCGACTTGTATGCACGCCTGACGCAGATGAAGACTTGGCTGTCTTATGTCCGGGTGAGCTACCTTTTTATTACGATTTTTGTCCTCTTTGGACTCCCTCGATTGGTCTTTGCATGAAACACCTTGCCTGGTTGACGGCGCTTCTTTTTGTTGTGGGATGTTCGAGCGATGCGGCCCAGAAGGTCAATTGCACTTCGACCGACACCCTTAACCTCATCACGATGTGTGCCTCGCCACAATCGGCTGATTTGGCCGTCTATAATTCTGAGGCTCAAAAGGCCGAACGATCGGGCGACGAGTCGTATAATCCAGTGCCGCTGGGAGATTCCCCGCGCCTAGGGCCTGAAGACGCAGTCGTGACCATCGTGATGTTTACGGACCTTGAATGTCCGTTTTGCGCACGAGCCCATTTGGTCATCAAAGAGGTGATGGAAGAAAATGACGACCTACGAGTGGTCTTCAAACACTTCCCCCTTCCCATGCATCGCGCCGCCATCCCCATGTCGATTGGAGCGATCACAGCGGGTTCTCAGGGCAAATTCTGGGAGTACGTGGACCTGGCGTTCGCTGGGCAACAGGGAATCGATCCCCCGAAATTGAAGCAGTTTGCTGAACAGCTGGGTTTGGACACCACAAAATTTACCGAAGAATTCGGCACCGAAGCACAGATCGCCTTGATTCAGTCGGACGTGGACCTTGGGCGGCTACTGGGCGTCACGGGCACACCGTCGATGTTTGTGAACGGCGTGCGCGTCGAGGGTTTTTCGAACAAAGAAGACCTGCAGGACCTTATCAACGAACAGCGAGAGCTGGTCGAGCGTTTGCGCGAAGCTGGCGTCGATAAAAGCGATATGTATTGGCGAACCGTGGCTTTGAACTACGAGGCGCCGGAACCTGTCGAGGCCGTCGAAGAGATGCCTCAGCCTGAGCCCGAGGCGCTGGTGGAGGACGTCGCAATTGACGGCGCTCCAACACGTGGGGCCCAAGCAGAAGACGCGCTGGTCACGGTCGTTACGTTTACAGACTTTGAGTGCCCATTTTGTGGCCGAGCCGAGGAAACTTGGACAGAGCTCCGTGGCAAATACCCCAAAGTCCGTTTTGTGTTCCGTCATTTCCCGCTGCCCTTTCACGATAACGCCATGCCCGCTGCTGTAGCCAGCTTGGTGGCGTTTGAAGCCGGTAAGTTCTGGGAATTCCACGACCTGCTTTTTGCACACCAGACCGAACTTACAGCCGATAATCTTGCCGCCTACGCCAAACAAGTGGGCGTTAATGAGGCCACAGTGCGCAAAGCTCTCGAGACGGACGGCTATAATATGCCGGTACTGTCGGACATGGCGATGGGCGCAGAAATCGGCGTCCGAGGAACCCCGGCATTTTTCATCAACGGTATCAGGATGAGCGGCGCTCAGCCGATCGAAGAGTTCGCGGCGGTCCTTGATCAGCAGATCGAACTTGCCACAAAATTGCAGGCAGAATCGAAGCTTCAAGGCGACGACCTGTATAAGGCCATGATCGAAGCCAACCGAGCGATGCTCGACGCGCCTGTCGAGTGATTCGTTTCTGGTTCATTCTTGTGGCAGCAGGTTGTGCCGGGCCTCTGGATATTGCCAAGGTTCCGGGCGTTGCCCAGCGGGAAGCTTTTGGCCCTTGGGAGCCTCAAACTACCGCGCAAGCCCAGCTTACAACGCCTCAAAAGAGCCCTGCCGCAGCGACGGCATGGCTTTTTTTGCATGCGTACCAACACACATTGAGCCGGGCCGATGGCCAGACCTGTCGTTTTCATCCGACCTGTTCGGGGTTTGCCGTGGACGCAGTCAGCGAGCTCGGTTTGTTGGGCTTTCCTCTGGCCTTTGGGCGACTCGCCAGGCCCCACAACGATGCGTCGTTTTATCCTGCCAGCGCAGACGGTGTTCATCTGGAAGACCCGGTGTCAGCGTACCTGTTTTTTCTGGACGAGGACCGACCCGACACGATGCGTGATGACCCTAGATTTGGCTGGTACCATCATGTTCACGCCATGCAGCAGACGCAGAAATGAAGGTTTTTCTTAAATACGCGCTGCCTTTTGCCATGACGCTGTTCTGTGCCGGCCTTCAAGCCCAGGAACCGCGCGAGTGTACGGCCACGAACGGCGAGCTGAGCGAGTGTCTTCCACCAAAGACGATACCGCCGCTTGAGTTGCCTCAGCCGACGGAAGACCCGCCGGTCTTGCAGAAGAAATTGGGTGCCTACGAATCCCAGATCGGCCTGAAACTGTACGAGGAAGGCGACGACTATCGCGCGATCACAGCGTTGAAACGTTTTCGCATCCTAGACCCCCAGGCCGGGGAATTTGTGGCGTCGCTCATCATCGCTGAAATCAACCGGCGCAACGACAAGGCCGAAATCGCCGCCACAGAGTTTGACCGCGCCGCGCATGCAGCGCCCACGCCGGATGAGGAGGTCTGGGCATCGATCTTGAGTGCCAATCAACTGTGCATCCCTCTTTCCTATTATATGCTGTGCACCAAACGATTGCGCGAGTTCCAGAAGCTGCAGCTGAGCCAGGAACAGCGCCAGTTGGTCGATTATCAAGTGCTCTACACCGATGTGGTTTTACGTCAGGATATCAAGCGGGTTCGGGGCCTCGGTTTCACCGACGCCGAGATGTCCAAACGCGCACAGAGCCTAGTTAAGCGCCATTTTGAATTCGACGATTTGCCCACGAAGTCCCCAGTGGTTGCCGGTATTTTGTCGGGTGTTTTACCCGGAGCAGGGCAGCTTTATAACGGCCGGCCCGTGGATGGACTGGTCGGGCTGTTATTGGTCGCCGCGTCGGGTTTGGGCACCTGGTACGCCTACGAGGAACTCGACAGCCTGCCGCTGGCTATCGTGGGCGGGGTCATCACGCTCGGCTTTTATTCAGGCACGATCGTGAACGCCGTCGTGGATTCCCACCGCATCAACGCCGAGATCTACCGCGAGTTCTTCCGAAAACTCGAGGTCGACTACTGGCCCGTCGTCGGTTTTGACGTGAAAGACGACACCGTCACATTCGGCTGGCGTTGGCAGTGAGAAGTTGTGCTTGGTGCGCGTGGCTCCAGCCGCGCCTGCGATTTGTGCTTGGTCCGCGTGGCTCCAGCCGCGCCTGCGATTTGCGATGGGTCCGCGTGGCTCCAGCCG
>JBBKVQ010000194.1:0-10824 GCA_037968515.1 Bradymonadaceae bacterium | reverse complement strand
GCTCAGTTCGAAACGCAAGCGCTCGCCTTTTTTAATCCGGCTTTAATGGCGATACCAAAACGGCAATGTCTGGCTTTTATTAAAAAAGCGGTGGCCGATAAAGACCTGCGCGATCTGCTGACTCCCGACTATTTGCCGGGATGTAAACGCATTTTGCTTTCGGATGACTTTTACCCCGCCATGCAGGCAACAAACGTACGACTTGTGACTCAAGGGATTTCCCATTTTAAAACCTCAGGAATCGTCGACGGCCTCGGCGGCCAACGCACCCACGATGTGGTGATCATGGCGACCGGATTCCAAGTTTCCGAAGATGTCGCGCCGTTTCCGGTTCAGGGGCAGCATCACTCGCTGCAAGAGGTCTGGAAGGATCGCGCCGAAGCTTATAAGGGGGCCGCAGTTTCCGGGTTTCCGAACCTCTTCATTCTGGTGGGGCCAAACACAGCGCTTGGCCATAATTCGATGATTTATATGATCGAATCCCAAGTAGAATATGTGTTGGACGCGGTTAAAAAGATGACCCAAAACACGTGGAAGACCGTGGATGTTCGGGCGGAAGCTCAACGAAGCTACAACGATGAGCTCCAGCAGACGTTGGACGGCACCGTTTGGGAAAGTGGCTGTGTAAGCTGGTACCGAACAAAAGACGGCAAAAACACAACGATTTGGCCCAATTTTACCTTTAAATTTCGTGCCCTAACTCGAGAATTTGACGAAGACGCCTACCACTTGGAGCGCGCAAAATGACGGATTATTCCGACGCGACCGACCATCGAATCTGGTATCGAAGACAAGGGGATACCGGTCCGCGAGTCCTTTTTGTGATGGGTTTTGCTATGCGTGGACTCGCGTGGGAACGCCAGGTAGCTGGGCTTAAGGCCGACCACGAATGTGTGTATTTTGACCACGCGGGTCTGGGCCACAGCGGCCCGATTTCGAAACGCCGTCTGAAGATGGACGACATGGCAGACGACGTCCTCGGCCTGATGGATACGCTCGGTTGGGATGACGCCCACCTGGTCGGGATCTCGATGGGGGGGATGATTGCCCAACACGTGGCCCTGCGCGCCCAAGACCGACTTCGTTCGCTCACGCTTGCAGCCACGACTGCCGGTGGTTTTCCGCATTTTGTGCCGCCGGCCCAAGGTTTGAAGCTGTTTCTGGCTGCCAACGGCTCGCAAGCTGGGGATCGAGTTGATGCGCTTGGACGCCTTCTTTTTAGCGACGCCTTTTTGAAGGCGAACCCCGATCTGTCGCGAACCCTTATCGGCGAGGATTTTGCCGGAACCGAGCCCCCCAAAGCGACACGGCTCGCCCACCTGCATGCCGTGCTGAATCATAGTACCGCGAAACGCCTGCACGAACTGTCGAGCCTGCCGACATTGATCGTTAAGCCGACCCATGACGTGCTGGTATCGCCGCAACAATGCGACCGCCTAAGTCGCTTGATTCCCAATTCGACGCTGCATGAAGTCAACGCGGCGCATGGGCTTACGCGAGAAATCGCCGAAGAGTTCAATTCGCTCTTGCGCGACCATATCCAGAGTGTCGAGCGCGCCGGGTCGTGACATTCACTGCGAACCCGTGTAACAAGCGCGCCGAACCCTCGTGACGCGGACCGACATATGTTTTCTATATCTAACCTTGGAGTCATGCACGGAGCCCGGACGCTCTTTGCTGGCGCGACAATCATCTTCAATGCGGGAAGCCGTTACGGAATTGTGGGCGCCAACGGAGCTGGTAAATCCACCCTTTTGAGAGTGATTGCAGGGCAAGAAGAAGCCACCGCGGGCGATGTGACCATTCAGAAGGGTAAACGTGTCGGCGTGCTGGGGCAGGATCATTTCAAGTATGACCATATGCCCATCATCCACGTCGTGATGAGCGGGATTCCTGAGCTCTGGGCCGCGATGGAGGAAAAGGAAGAGATGCTGACCAAGGCCGCCATCGAACCGGATTCGTTTAACGTTGAGCGGTTCGGCGAGCTCGAAGACATGGTGATGGTATACGACGGTTACACGTTAGAGGCGCGCGCTGCGGATATTCTTGAAGGTCTGAATATCCCCAAGAAGGTCCACTACGACCCGTTGTCGACGCTGAGCGGTGGTTTCAAGTTGCGTGTTTTGTTGGCTCAGGTTCTGGCGAGCAACCCTGATATTCTGCTTCTGGATGAGCCCACCAACCATTTGGATATCGTGTCCATCGCGTGGTTGGAGCGATTCATGGTCAACTTCTTGGGCGTTGCCGTCGTGGTCTCCCATGACCATAGTTTCTTGAATACGACGTGCAACAATATCATCGACGTCGACTACGAGTTGGCTACGCTTTATCCAGGCGACTACGACCGTTTTGTTTTTGTGAAGCAGGGCGACCGAGACCGCAAAGAAGCCGAGATTGAAAAGCAGCAAGAAACCATCGCTGACCACAAGGCGTTCATCGAACGATTTAAGGCCAAGGCCTCAAAAGCACGTCAGGCGCAGAGCCGCGTGAAAATGATGGAAAAAATCGAGGTCGCACACCTTGCGACGAGCTCGCGAATGTACCCAAAATTCAAGTTTTTGGCG
Organism: Bradymonadaceae bacterium; assembly: GCA_037968515.1. Classification (GTDB taxonomy): domain Bacteria; phylum Myxococcota_A; class Bradymonadia; order Bradymonadales; family Bradymonadaceae; genus JBFFMO01. Next base: position 8,260 of record JBBKVQ010000194.1, on the reverse strand, counting down.
GCGCGTGACACAGGCAAGATGGTCGTCGAGGTCAAAAAGGTCTCGAAGTCGTTTGGCGAAAAACAGGTGCTCAACAACGTGACCTTCTCGATGCAGAAGGGCGAGCGCATGGCGATTATTGGACCAAATGGTATCGGCAAATCGACACTCTTGAAAATCATGATGGACGAACACAAAGCCGACGAGGGCGTTGTGGAATGGGGCCATAACGCCGAACCTGGATATTTCTCGCAGGACCACGCCGAGATGACCGAACACGGTGATTCCAACTTGCTCGATTGGCTCTGGAACTTCTGCGCCGGCCGAACCACCGGCTACGTCCGCGGAAAACTCGCTGAAGTGCTTTTTGTCCGCGAAGACATCGAAAAGAAGATCGTGAACCTCTCCGGTGGCGAGATGGCGCGGCTTGCCTTTGCAAAAATCAGCGTCAAGGAACCTACAGTTCTGGTGCTCGATGAGCCCACAAATCACCTCGACCTCGAAGGCATCGAAGGTCTGGCTCAAGGGCTTGAGGCCTACCCCAACGCCATGATTTTTGTGAGCCATGATCGCTGGTTTGTCTCGCGACTTGCCACACGTATCTTGGAAATCACCGAAAATGGCGTGACTGATTTTGCTGGGACCTATCCAGAGTTCCTGCAGTGGGCGGAAGAAAGCCGGGACCACTTGGACCGAAACGTCGCGCTGGCCGCCGATAAAGAGCGAAAGCGCGCCGCAAAATAGGGATTAGACCGCTCGAAATTTTCGGCGAATCGCCATCACTGTCGCGCCAAGGGTGGCGGGTGCAAGCCCTGCCAAGACGGCAGGCAGCGGGCTGTCCAGCGACGATATGCTTCCGGCGAATGCCAAGGCAAAGGCGACTGGGATATTTCCCAGAGCGAAGTACAGGTAGTATTTTCGGGCTGGCATATTCCCGACGCCGGCAAGGACGCTCATGACCTCGGGCAGCATCGGGGCCGCGCGTGATAACATCAATGGCACTGGCCCAACATCACCGACGGTGCTTCTGATTTCTTCGAGGGTGTCCGCGCTCACAAAACCGGATTTTCCGGTCAGCTTGGCGGACCAGTAACATAATGATCCGGCGCTCAATACGCCGATGGCGGTCGCGAGGCCGCCAATGAAAGGCCCAAGAAGGTAGCCCGCTGCGATGCCGGTAGCGATGGTCGGGATCGAAAGCACAGAGTCCACGGAAAGAACTGCGATGATGGCGATCACCAAGAGCAGAGGTTCGGACCTCATTTCGAGCAACCAAGCGTGGAGCTCGTCAGGTGTAATCCAACCCGCAAAGAAGTTGATCGCTCCAATTGCGATGAACACCACCACCATTCCTACGGCGAATTTTGCGGTTTTTTTCAAGCTCTTCCCTGTTAGGTTTTTGTCATTCTAACGAGTCTTCATGGAATGCGCACCCGGCCTTCGCCATCAATTTTGCTTTAGAATGCCGCACTCTGCCCGTGAGCGTTGGAGTAACGTCAGAAACATGAAACGTATTCTTCTCATTCTTATGTTTGTGCTGAGTGCCTGCGGAACGACCCAACGGACGGTCGTCGGCGACGGCACACAAGTTGAGCGAGTTCAATTCGAGGGGATTGAGCGATTCAGCGCTTCCGAGATCACCAGTTACCTTTATGCCGGGGAGCTCGGGTGGTTGCCGGATTCACGCGATCAGCCTTTTGACGAAGCGTTGATGGCGGCGGATATTCAACGCATCGAGAGCCTCTATGCGGCCAATGGCTATCATGACGCCCGCGTTGACGACATAAAGGTCAGCAAGAAGGACGGCCGGAGCTTCGTGAAAATCGTGATTCATGAGGGTGAACCCACGCTCGTCACCGCGATGAATTTCGTCTGGCCCGGACCCGTTGACGCTGAAGTGCGAAAGAGCGTTGAAGCTGCCGCCGAGTTCAGGGTCGGCGAACCCTTCGAAATCGCCAAGTACAACGCCACGCTTGGGGCGCTGCGGTTTTCGCTTCTGAGTCATGGGTTTCCGCTCGCAGATGTGTCCGGTGAAGCCAAGGTCGACCGAAATCGACATTCTGCTTCGTGCACGTTCAACCTTGTGCCGGGGGCAAGTGCCCGCATCGGTGACGTGAAATTCGAGGGCCTGGTCGCGGTGCCGGAAGACCTTGTTCGGCGTGAAGTCGAATTCATCTTCGGCCAACCTTATTCGCCAGCGCGTGTGGCGCAGATGGAAGAAGCGGTCAAAGGACTGCAGGTGTTCCGTTGGGTTTCAGCAGCGCCACAAACTCAGGTCGTCGACGGTTCGACGATCATCTTGATTCGCGTAAGCGAGGCTGACCCTCATAGCCTCCGAATCGGGGCCGAACTCGAGGTCGATACCGTTCGTTGGCAAGAGCAAATTCGGACGGGCTACACGCATACCAACGTCTTTGGGGAGCTCACTCGGCTGGATCTTCAGACTGTTTTTGGCTGGGCGCAATTGCCCAACCCTTGGAATACAGACCTTCAAGGCCCCGTGGTGTCCGTCCGTCCCGAACTGACCAAAAAAGGTCTGCTGGAACGGCATTTGATGTGGTCCCTCGCCCCGCAGTTCAAACTCGACCTCGAGGAAGGTTATCAATTTTACTCGGTCGGCGACCGTTTTGGGGTCTCACGTTGGTTTAAGGGGATATTTAGGCTCGGTCTAAACCACACCGTGGACTACGTAAATTTCTTCAACCTGTCCCCCGAGCTCGACGTGAACTCGTCGTTGCTGGGTCTTGATTTTCGAGACCCATATTTGCTCAGCATCATTGAGGCTCAGGCTGCAGCGTATTTTGTCGACTCGATCACTAACCCCAAAAATGGCGTGATTGTTGAGGCTTCATTTGGGGTCGCAGCGTCCCAAATAGGCAGTGATTTTGATTTTCATCGGACAGCCTTCCAGCTTCGCGGCTACTGGAGCCCCTTGGATTGGTTTCAGGTGGCCTCGAGGGCAAAAACCGGGTTGTTGGTGCCGTTTGGACGGCATCCGTCCGTGCCGTTCAACAAGCGGTTCTACTTGGGCGGTGCCAATACCGTCCGAGGCTGGGGGGCTCGAAGGCTCTCGCCACGCCTAGAAGAATGTACCGAAGAAAGTGTTTGTGACTCCATTCCAATCGGTGGCTACAGCATGGTTCAGGGAAATCTTGAATTGAGGTTTCGTGTCCTAAAGCCCTTATGGTTGGTGGCTTTCGCTGATGTGGCTGATGTCCAGAGCGACGAGCTCACGGTCAAATTCGACCAGTGGAACTATTCTGCAGGCCCTGGGGTGCGCGTCGACACGCCGCTTGGTTTGGTCCGGCTGGATGCCGGGTTCCGGCTCAACGATACAGGTGTGTATCCCGACGAACGAGGCTGGGGCATCTATCTTGGGCTGGGAGAAACGCTATGAGAATCACGCTTTTGGCTGTGCTCCTGATGTTCATCTCGCCGGTCGTTTTTGCTCAAACCGAAGCAAACCCAGCGGCAGCGGCAAGCTTCAAAGTCGCGGTCGAGGATTTTGTGGCTGGAACGCCATTCGAGGGTTTATCCGGTGTGGTCGACGTCCAGATGAGCGGCACCACCCCAAAAAACGATATCCTCGTCATTATGGACGTGACCTGTGACGCGCTTCGCGTCGGAAATATGCCTGTGGGCACCGTGAAAGGCACGTGGCGGCGCTCGAAGGCGTCAACTCAATCGCGGCTGCAGCTTGTGATTGAAGGGCTGCTAGGGAGTGCTCAGGTGGTTCTGGAAGGAGATCTGGACCTCGACTTGGTTTCTAAAAGAGTCACCCTACGTCCCGGTCCGATTCGCGGTGCCTTGACGGTGCGCCTCGCGGATATCACCGGCATTACCAGCTATTGGGGCAAGGCGATATCTGGCCAAGCGTCTTTAGACCTTTCGATGTCTGGGCAGGCTGAATCGCCTGAGTTTTCTGCGCGTTTTAAGCTCGAAAACGCCTTGGTAAATGGCAAAAATGTTGGCGAATTCCAATTGGATTGGGTTCATTCAAAAGAATCACAAATTGGGTGGCGTTGGATGAACGCTGGTCGAGCAGTAATCGACGTCAAGACAATACTGCCCTTGGATGTAAATGCCGTCGTCCGGGACATCACCCTTCGCCGACAAGACCCGCTGACCTTCAACGCGAAACTACTCGGCCTAGATTCGGCCTTACTCAAGCCCTTTGTCCGTTTGCCGCGGGGCCTAAAACTGGGTCTGTCCGGTGATTTTCAGGCGACAGGCACTTTGGATAGCTTGACCGGGGCCGGCAAGATCGAAGGTGTTGCGGTTGCAGGCGGCGTATCTGCACCGTTGGCAATCTGGTTTTCGACGGTCAAACATGCCCATCAAATCGACGCGAATTGGGGTGAGTTCCTGAGTGGCCAGGTTAAATCCACGTTTTCGTTACAAAGCTTTCTGGATTCTCCGCTGACGATTCCCCAAGAACACTGGACGGGTAGCCTGCAGTCCGCTTTACCCCTTGAAGCCTTGGCGGCTGTTTTCCCAAGCATTCACGACGCGACCGGAGTGATTGCAGGCAAGGTCGCTTGGGACGGGACGTTTGATTCGCCGGTCTGGATCGGGGAGTTGATGACCCAAAAGGCGTCCTTCACTCATGTGGACCTCCATCGCCGAATCAAGAACGCGACGGGAAGTATCCAGTTTGCGGGTGAAGATGCCGCATGGAGCCTTACGGGAGTGGCCATTCCGGGTAATTTCAAAGCCAGTGGTACTGCTAGTTTTTCCCCGACGGGTGCCGAAACTGGCGAGGGGATTTGGGGGCGTTGGAAGGCAAGTGCCATGGCCCAGATGACCCTGGTTCGATTCCCTTTTGTACAGCGGGATTTCCCATTTGGTCTGGTGGATTCAGACCTTAAGATGACCGGCGAATGGACGGCAGCGCACGCAAAGTTGGTCGTTGATGTCGCGAAGTCCAAGATCGACTTGATCGAAGAACAGCTGCCCAAAACCAAGAGCATTCCGTTTAATAACGACGTCAAGTACGTCGATGAAGATGCCGATTTGGCGAATTCCGGACATCACGATCTGGACCTGAGTGTTCATGTCGATAGCGTTAGGCTTGTCGGACAGGGCGCGGACATCACCGCGGGCGGAGACGTTCACCTGATTCGAAAGGACGATATTGTACGGGTGAAAGGTGGCCTTGAAGCGGAGCGCGGGGGCGTGTTTTCTCTGTTCGACAACGCTTTCAAAATCACGAAAGGTCGCGTGACCCTTGCGGAAGGCAATTTACGACGCGCGGCCAGGGTTGGCGAAGACGGCGCGCTCGAGCCTTCGGCCATGGAGCCGGTGATTGCGCTTGCGGCCCAAAGCGAAGTGGAGGGGACGTACGTTCTGGTTAGACTGGATGGGGCGATTCAACGGCCCACCCTTACTCTTGCTTCGCTTCCGCCGGTTCCTGAATACCAAATCATGACGCTACTGGTGACGGGGCGAGTGGACGCAGTGGATGATAAAAATGGGAACGTCCGCAAGGCCGTGGCGAAACTGGTGGAGCGCTACCATAACCCGTCGCTGCAGCGGCAGCTGTTTGACCGTCTGGGCGTCGACAGGGTGGGGCTGGGCTTTGCCTCTTCGATCACCAATCCGGTTTTGACGGTCGGAAAACAGCTGACCAAAACCCTGTATGTCGAGACCATCTACCGTCACGGCGCCCCAGCGGGCGTGAATATGATGGAGGGGCATATCGAAAAACAAATAGCCCGAAACTGGACGGTCGACACGACGTTTGGCGAAGCCGCCGAGGGGCGTTTGGGTGTGTTTTGGCGGACCAAATTTGGCGGGCCACCCACCAAACCGCCGTCCCCGGACGCCTGGGATAGGCTGGCCCCGCCCGACTACAGCGACGACGACGATGATGGAATCGCGAACCTGTTCGACCTCTGTCCGATAGCGCCTGAAGACATCGATGGGTTCCATGACTCTGATGGGTGTCCGGACCCAGATAACGACGGAGACGGTGTTCCCGATACGGTAGATAAGGCGCCTGATTCCCGCGAAACTTTCAACGGAAGTCTGGACGATGACGGTGCTCCTGATGATGCACCGGCGCGTTTGGTTGACCTTCAAAGTCGCATGAAACCGGTTTTGTTTGGCCGAAACAAAACTCGCTTAGGCCGCGAGGAAACTACCGCAATCAATGCGCTTGGTGAGGTTATTCGTCGACTTGGGCCCGACGTCCGGATTTTGGTGGTCGGCCATTCGGATAGGAAGGGTAGGAAACAGTCAAAACTTTTGGTCTCGCAAGAACGCGCACGGACTGTGCGCCAGGCCCTGATTAGGGCGGGTGTTTCGGCCAAACAAATCGCCGTGGAGGGTCGAGGCGATTTCGAACTCGTGGACCCCGCGGGTACGCCCGAAGCCGCAGCGGCCAATCGACGCGTGGTGTTGGAACTGTCGCTACCGCCCGTTGTCGGCGAGCAATGACCAGCCACTTCCGCGGCTCGATCACCGTTGGTGCGACCCATGAGATCAAGGCACTGTTTCGACGAGGGTAAACGCAGTTTTATCCCGCATCGTGTCGGCTGTAACTCTTTGCAATGCTTCCTGTAACTCAGCCATCACCGCCGAGTTTGGATCTGAATAATCAAAGAAGTTTTCGACGATTCCTATCAGGTCAATATCCTCCAGCTGTTTGGCCGGAATCAAACCGTGCTCGCCCGTTTCAGGGTCGTCAACCGTCCGAACCGCGCCGATGCGTTCAAGTTCCTCAACGACTTCTCGCAAGAAACCCTCGTGGTACCCGAGCTCACAAATCAGGTCTTTAACAGGAAAGCCCCCATGACCTTCCTTAAATTGCCGAGCCACCGGGCCCATCACTTCCAGTCCGACCAGTGGGTTGAATATATTCAGTTTCGTCTTTGTCGGCATACGCCGCTGAGCATCGTCGAGGTCTACAATGGTCCTTAGATTTTGGTCCGTATACGCAAGTTCAGCACCCAGAAGCACGACGATCCAACAGATGTAAATCCAGACCAAGAAGATAGGAAACAAGCCAATCGCGCCGTAAATCGTATCGTACGACTCCAGCAAGACGTGTGTGACGTATAGGTTGAATCCGAATTTTGCGGCTTCGAAGGCGAGCGCTGTAAAAAGACCGCCCAAAATGGCCGAGCGCCATCGCACGTTAGTGCTGGGAAGCGACCAATGCATGCCGGTGAACAACAAGAAGGTAATCAAAAAAGGCGCGATCCAAGCAAAGAATCCGAGCTCAACCCCAACCCCGTTCAAGGCCACTTGGGCGCGCGCAGTCAGTCCGACGGAGGTGGTCGCTAAAATAGGGCCAAATGTGACCACAAAATAAAAAGTCGATAACTTTTTGAAAAGTGGTCGTGAATTTGGAGTTTGCCAGATTGTGTTGAACGTTTTCTCCACATCTAAAAATAGAAGCACCGAGACGACAAGGAAACCGACCGCGCTGACCCCTCCGACGCTGGTCGCGCTGGTGCGAGCAAACTCCTGCAGATATTGCGCGGCCTTACCTGCTGCGGCAGGAAAAACCGGCTCTAAATACAATATTAGTGCGTCGTTGTTGTCTTCGAAGGCGCCAAAAATCGCCAAAGCTGACGTGATCACCGACAGCAACGGCACCAAAGAAAGGGCCGTGGTGTAAGCTAAGCTGGAGCTGAAGTTTTGTCCGCCATCGCGTAAAAACTCTCGAACGGCGTAGAAAAGTGTGAACAACGGTTTCATCAAGTTCAATCGCCACGCCGGGATTGCGTCCCACTGCCCTCGGCGGAATAGGGTGATAACCCCGGTGTTCTCTTGTTCATCGAGGTCGCTCAAGTCACCCATATTGGGCCTCCTTTGGCTCATGCAATTGAAAATCAGAGCCTCTTCTACCAGACAGGCGTCAAAATTATGACAAATGTTCGAACGATCGGGCCTGGAAAAAAAAACGCGAGCCAGGCGTTGCGGCATTTCTTGCGTCGATCCGTTCGATTGGGCGCCTGAATGTGCCGGCATCGCTGTTTTGTGTCACGTGTCTGAAGGAACTCGTTTACGTCACGGCGTCAAAATTTTGACGAACTTTTGTTGACCAATATCTGGCCGTGCTTAAGTTCCGTGCTCGTCACCAACTGGCGACGAAACGTTCACCACCCGGTCTGGGTTAGTGGACGGCAATAATCGGTTGTCGATTCGACAGCCGGGGAGGTTCGAATGAATAGAGATCAAGTAGAAGGCAAATGGGAGCAAGTCAAAGGCCGTGCGCGTAAAGCGTGGGGCGAACTCACTGACGATGATTTCTCGAAAGCCGAAGGGTCCGCGG
>JBBKVQ010000193.1:0-3770 GCA_037968515.1 Bradymonadaceae bacterium | reverse complement strand
GCGCTTGGGCTGGAATCGGCAGTGTTCATGGGCCGAGCGGATTTTGATGCCGAGCCTCATAATGCCCGAATTTTAAAAAAGCTTGGCACACAGCTTCAGGTTGTCGACACGACCCATCGCGGCCGGGGCGCAGCATGGGCCCGTGCCATGCGCTACTGGGCGGAGCACCCCAAGAGTATGTACGCGGCGTCAGCGCTTGCAGCGCCCTCGCCGTATCCCAAAATTCTCGAATCCTTCAGTGGGTTGATTGGCGCGGAGCTCCGAGTACAGCTTGAGCGTAAGGGCCTCAACCTCAACTACTTGGTTGCACCTGTCGGCAGCGGGACCTACGCCGCAGGTCTGTTCTCGTTCGCGCTCAAGAACGAACAAATTCACTTGGTTGGAGTGCAGGCAAATGATGGCGACAAACCATGCATCAAGGCGTCTAAAGGCGTGATGTATGGCACCAAGACCTCTGTACTTCAGGACTCCGAAGGTCTTCCTCTTTATCGCGAATCTCGTGCAGGTGGGCTGTCGCAGAATGCGGTCGGTCCTCAACACGCTGCCTGGAGTGAACGCAATGCCGTCTCGTACAAGCAGGTTGGAATTGCTGCCGCTTTGGATGCCTGCAAGGTCATCTTGGCCGAAGCCGGCATCTTGGTGAGTTTGGAAGCCGGGCATGCGGTGGCTCATGCGCTTTCACTGGCGCCGTCACTCGATCCCAAAGACGTGATCGTCGTGGGAATTCCTAGCAGTGGAATCCGCGATCTTTCCCGTCCCGGTCAAGCCGAGGAGCACTGATGTTTCGGCTTAATCGATCAAAGAAGCTGCTGTGTTGCGGCCTGGTGGTTGGTGATCCTCATATCGAGGGGTTCATTGAAGCGGCCGATGCCATCGCCGAGGCCGGCGCCGATGTGGTGGAGTGGATTTTGCCGCTGCCTGAAGCCGCTTACCATGGGCGAGTTTTGCAGCGAGCCGCCCAGCGGGCCTTGAAAGAGCCGGTGAGCTTGGCAGAAACCTGCGACGCTGCCGCTGTTTTTGTCGCCCGATTCGATATTCCACTCGTGCTCACGACTTACTACGCCCGCATCATCGTGCACGGTCACGAGAGGTTTGCGTCCGAGATGAGCCGAGGTGGATTTTCGGCGCTGATGGTTCCAGATCTTCCAATCGAAGAATGTTCAGATTTACGCGATGCTCTCTCAGTCCACGAGATCGCGCTGGTGCAAAGTCTAGGCACAGACCCCGACCGCAGGGACCTTATCGCAAAAGGAGCAGATGGCTTCTTGTTGTGGGCCGCACACGCGGGTGGCGATCAAGTGACTCGGCTGGAAGAAATTGGGGATGGAATTCAGGGGCTCAGGGCAGTGACTGATCTTCCCGTGTTTGTCGCCACACATATTCAGTCTGCCGAGGACGCTAGGGCGGCCTGGGCTATTGCGGACGGCGTTATGGTCGGGTCTTCGATCGTCTGGTTGATCGAAGGCAAAGGGGCGGACCTGACTGCGAGACTGAAGGATTTCGTTTCTGAGCTAGCCAAAGCGCGCTAGTCGTCTTTCTTGCCAAGCTTCGCCGAGAGTTTGTCGACGGCCTCTGCCAATTCGGAGAATCCGCCGATCGACTTGATGTGCACGTCCCGTTGTGGAAACGGAATTTCGACGCCAGCGTCATGCAACATGTCCCAGATTACGAAGTTCAGCTCGCCAATCAGCCTGCCTCGCGTGATTTCTCGCAGGTCGTAGTAGACCAGAAGCTCAAAATTTACGGCGCTATCGCCAAACTCTGTGAGCCAAACTTCGGGTGGAGGATCGTGCAGCACTCTCGAATGGGCCAGGGCCGCGCGAACCAGCACGCGCTCTACTTCTCTGGGATTGGCTGAATAAGAAACACCCACAGGAACATGCAGTCGGATGAAAGGATCGCGATAGCTCCAGTTGATGACGTCGCCGTTTACCAAGTTTTTGGAGGGCACCAACATATCGTAGTTGTCGGGTGTTCGAATGATGACTGAGCGAGCCCCGACGTCTTCCACTCGGCCATACATCCCGTTGACCGTGATGACGTCGCCTTTTTTGACCGAGCGTCCAAAGAGCAGGATGAAGCCTGAAACAAGGTTTTCGGTCAGCGCTTGAAGTCCCAGTCCGATTCCGACACCGAGCGAAGCCAAGACGACGGTCATGCTGGTAAGGTCAACTCCCAGCACTGCCAATCCGACAATGAAACCAACAAAGATGAAGCCGTAATTCAACAGTGTGTTGACGGCATACCCCACACCGACTTCGATACCCATTCTGGGGTATATGGCGCCGAGCAGAACTGCGCGCACAACTCGACTGGCGAGCACGGCCAAGAAGATGACCACGATGCCGTCAAAGACATGGAGCGGGGCGATCGCGATTTTGCCCAGCGTGAGAAACGGTGTTCCGAAAAGCGTGCGGAGCGCTTGATCAAGCAAGAAGAGCCGGACGGCGATCGTCGCAAGGGCAAGAGCTGCTCCAACTCGAGCCATTCCTCCGATTGCCTTGTAAAGGTCAGCCTCATCGGCCGATTCGGCGGCATCGACACGGTTTTGAACCGCTCGTGACATCAGATGTGAGAAATGAACGGCGCCGAAGAGCAGCGCCAGAATGCCGTAGACTCTGGTTAGGATGAAAAAGGCGGCGTTCCAATAGCCAAGTGCCGCTAAGAAAAGCAGCACCGCTGTGGCGCCAATGGTCGGGAAATAATACCGCCGAACGCCGCGCGCGAATCGCCCATCTTCGTCACGCGATGGTGCGACGACCTCCACGACCTCGTCTCGAACAGTCAACAGAGCGGCCGCGACCAAAGCAACCGACGCCGTGGACATGAATCTGATCCAATCCAAGACGCCAATCGGCGCCTGAAAATCGGTCATCACCCGTCCGATGGCCATCCAAACCAAAAAGACCCGGAGGCCCCACGATGTGACCACCAGCAGCCGGCGGGCCGATTCGTCGCTAACCCGGACCAGACGAAATCCCAGCGCCGCCGTCGTGAGCGAACTCGCCAAACGCCAGACAAGAAACACCCATAGGAAACCAGAGAGTGCTTGAGTCCAGGGAGCTCGGTCAAACACGGCTTGGATGGGAAAGAAACTGATTCCCAACGCCACCAGAGAAGGAAAAGACCGCGCTGCCACCACGATCACAGTCCGATAAAGAGCATTCACCCACTCAATCGTATGCAGGTCTGCGCTTGCTTGATGGCGATGCGCCGTACGCATCAAACGCCTGCCAAGGCCCGCAACCAGAACAAAAAGCAGAAGAACGATGCCCAGCGGCAGCGCGTAACGTTTAGCAACGCCAATGACTGAAAGTTGGCTGCCAGTAGCGGCTTCGCTGACGAGCCAATCGATCAGCGTTTCGTCGATATCCGTGTCGAGCGAAAAGTCCTCTCGATCAAGCAGAGAAGAGTACGATTTGACTAAGTTTTGCCTGGACGTCTGCCAAGTCTCGTCGAAATTTTCGACCTTGAGGTCAACCGTAGGAACCGATGGAACATCGGCCTCGGGCTCAGCGGCAGATGCATCTAGCGATACCGAGAACGTCGATAGAGCTAGAAAAAAGAGCATCAAAATGGAGCGCAGCGCAAACGTCACGTGTTTCTCTTTACTGTGGATGCTTGGCGTTCTACCACTTGGTTTGTCCTCACTCCAACTCTGATGGGGTTGTTGCCAAGGTAGAAGTGCACTGATATAAGGCTTTCATTCGTAAGGCCTGTGCGGCTGAACAGCAACAGGAGATAGAGCATGAAGCTGGTCCGAGTCCTAA
>JBBKVQ010000192.1:0-4688 GCA_037968515.1 Bradymonadaceae bacterium | reverse complement strand
TGCTGGCGAACAGGTTCTCGCCTGGACCGCTGTGCTGGAACTTGCATCCGTCTGCCCACGCCTGTGCGCTGGCGGCGAGCGCGTCGTCCCACACAAGGTCCGGGATTGGAGGGCTGGCCACTGGTGAGACGTTGTGTCGAACCACGTTGTGGGCGTCGAGCATCTCATTGCCTGTTAACTCAACCGCTGTTCCCTCTCCGTTTTTGCTGGGAGAGGCAGTCTCACCGCAACCGGCGACAACCAGTATCAGTGCGGCGATCACTAAGCCGTACGTCGTTTTTTTCATGGCTTGTTCCAAATCAAGGCATCGACATTTTCTGATCTATTATCCGCAATATTGGACACCGGTCGAGGACTACATAAGACATGTCTCTGCTCAGTCGCGCAAACCGATACAAGAAGCGGGACAGGAAGCTACCTTGAAGCATAGACTATGGAGTTTCAGACACATGGAGAATCAAGTGAACCAAGAGGAACTGAGTTACGCGGCGGCTATTGCGCACAGCGACCCCAGCGAGGTTGTCGCAGTCGAAGAAAAGATCGTTGCGATTGATGGCATCGACGCATTCGTAAACCTCCGGTCCTTGAATCTATCGGGCAACCCACACGTGAAGGACTTCACGTTCCTTGCGAAGCTCCCGAAACTCGAAAAGCTCTACCTGGCGGACCTTAATCTCAGCGAGATACCGGCCGAGGTAGGAAAACTTGAGCAGCTTACGACGCTCTTTTTGGGGAAGAATCCGATAAGCGATTTCTCGGTCCTGCGGAAGTTGCCTAACCTGGTCGACCTCGGACTCAGTGATTGCGGGCTCAAGAAGTTCCCAGACGAAGTGCTCGCCGTAAAGGGCCTCGAAGTCCTTGGCCTTTATGGCAATAGCATCAGCACGCTCGCCCCTCTAAAGGCGCTGCCAAATCTGAAGAAGCTCTACATTGCGAACAATAAACTTAAGAAGATTCCGAGGGAACTCCTGAAGCTCAAGCACCTGAGCCACCTTGACCTGCTCGGAAACTATACGCTCGAAGACACAGACGTTCTCTGGGAGTTGGAGGGGCTCGAGCTGCTCACGCTCTCCAACGCGCGTGGTGATAATGCTGTTGGCCCGGGAGTCTTTCGCCTGACGAATCTTCGCGAGCTGACGCTTGATATCTATTGGGACGAATCCGCCGATGTTCTGAAAGGTCTCGAGGGCATCGGCCAACTCACAAAGCTTGAGAAACTGACGATTTCTGGCGCCAACGTGCGAGTGATCCCCGAAGAGTTCACGCAGCTGAAAGCACTCAAGGAGCTGACGCTCAAAGACCAGGGGCTAGCAGATATCAGTTGCCTGCACGACCTTCCTGCACTTGAGACAGTCGTTCTTGCGAGTTGCAGTATCAAGACCATTCCTGAAGGGTTTTCGACCCTCAAGGGACTCAAATATCTGAACCTCTCGCACAACGCTCCCCTAGAGTCTGTTCCCGGCTTGCGAGACCTGCCCGCACTCGAGCAGCTTGAGCTATTCAGTAAGTTGAAAGCGGTGCCGGAAACATTGGGCACGTTGCATGGTTTAAGGGTTCTCAAGCTCAACGCTGAAAAGTGTCCTATCAGCTTCCTGCCTTTTCTCGAAAATCTTGAGGAGCTCTACATCGCCAATGTGCTCTTTGATGAGTTGCCACCGACCCTGACGAAGCTGAAGGATTTGACTCTTTTTCGTGGCGCGGAAGCAACCGACGACTCTTATCTGGCCAGGTTACCCGCGCTTGAAAAGTTGGCGGTAAGCCAGCCAAACTTCAAGCTACCCGTGATACCGAATCTTCGTTCGTTGAGTGTCGGTGCGATCACCGGCGAGGCCGATCTTGGGGCTTTGTCGTCGATGCCCCATCTCCAAGAGCTTCGACTTCACCGCTCGGATGTCTTCGTGGAGCTCCCGGCTAACATCAGCCAGGCCAAAGGGCTTCAAAAGATTACCTTGGAGTTCTTAAAAAAACTGGAAAACATCCAAAACTTGCGCGACTTGCCTTGCCTTCATGAGTTCGAGGCTGCCGTTCTCAATCTAAACAAGCTGCCGCCATCCTTTGCGACACTCAGATCCCTTGAACACGTCAGACTCAGAGATATGAAGGCGCTCTCGGATGTCGGGGTTTTGGGAGAGTTGCCGCACCTAAGAACGTTGAAGATGTCGTCGCTCGACGGGGTCGACGCATTCCCAGAATCTTTTGTAGAGTTGAAAAACCTAGAGCATGTGACTCTCTACAGCATGAGAAAATTGAAAGACGTCAAGGTGCTCGTGGGCCTACCAAGTCTAAGAGTGTTTGATGCTCAATACTGCGCATCGCTCAAGCGAAACGCCATAGCGGATGTTGAAAACGCAATAGCCAGTGCTGGCCCGAAGGATGCCAGCGAAGGGCTCAAAATGAGTTATTCGCACTTCATGGAGAGCGGCGAGTACGGGAAGCTGAAGGGCAAGGAGGACAGGAAGCGAACGTATGGGTTCCCTCTGTTGTTTGGCCCGCCAGACGAGCTTTTGGGCACGATCGAGGACTTCACATGGATCGATGATATTCAGGACGACGAGGAGAGCGAAGGGGCCGCGATCCTCAGAGGTGAGAGCGATGTTGTGCCACTCGCTGTCTTGGACTGGGCCTGGGAGGGATGCGACACGTCTCATATAGACGCCTACTCCGAAGAGATCTTCTTGGTAGATACCGCGAACACCAAGAACCCAGTGCTTATCTGGGGTCACGATGGCTCACCCGCCCTGATTCACGATACCTTCGACGATTTTTTGGCCAGCCTCGGCGACTTCAGCGCGGGTGGCGATGAGGGCGGTGAGGAAGAGACCTATTTGGAGTTTGTGGAGGGCACGTCTTCGAAGTTCTGGCGTATCGTGGTCGACGGCAACGAGCACACCGTGACCTTTGGGAAAATCGGCACGGCCGGGCAGAGTAAGACCAAGACCTTTGCCGACGCTGCTAGCGCGCAAGAAGACGCCGACAAACTTATCAAGAGCAAGCGGAAGAAGGGATATGAGAGCTAGCCGAATGTGAACGGACTTGATGGTGTTTCATGAACTTGCCGAATCGGCTGCTAGCGTTGTCATGGTCGGCACGACGCGGAGCATGACGATGAGCAGCATTTGGTCATGAACTAGCTGACCAGGCACAACGCCGGCAGGCATCAGCGCAGGCGGTCGAAGTCGCCCGCGGCAAAAAACAGATACATCTCTAGCGCCGAATAGCCTGCGTCGTTTTGGACTCGGAATGTTCCGAAATCGTAGGTCGCGAGGACCTGATCGTTCGAGGTAATCCCGTGCGCGCTCGCGAAGAACTCGGGGATGTCCGAGAGCGCGCCGTAGAAGTTCGTGGGTCGGGTGTTCGTCGGCAGGACTGGCTGGGTCCACACCTTGTTGAACGGATTGCGTGAGACCTCGTCACGCACGTCCTGAAGGCGCAGGGTGTCATAAGTGTCGAGGTACCGGCCGCTCACCCCTGTATCGCTCACAAAAGCATTGGTTCCGACATCGGCGAGCACGCTCGTGCGGGCTTGCGTCGCTGTCATCACGACGGTCGCAGCAAGCAGGGGGTGTAGCGTGGTCGTGAAGCGCGCGTCGGGCAGCGCGTCACTGCTAGAGAAGTTGGTCCAGACGCCGCGGTCATCAAGCTGCGGGGTCGGGTAAAGCACGCTGTGAAAGTTGTTCGCGGTGTAGATCGTGGGCGTGGCGGGCGCCTGTACCTTGTTGTCCTGGCCGGCCCCCGGCGCGTAGTCCGAGCCCGCTGTCATGTGGTTGCCGATGAAGTTCAGGCCCCCGTCGCCACCGTTGAAGTTGGTTAGGCGCGAGCCCCAGCTAAACAGCACGTTGTTGATGACATCCGCGCGCCCGTTCAGCGAGAGGTTCGGCGTGCGGTGGCCTTGGTGCACAAAAAGGTTTTCCACGGTGCTAATCCGATCGGTGCCGCCTAGATACTGAGCTGTGCCACCGATGATGATACCCGTCGCATTCTCAGAGAATATGCAGCGTTGGATCGTGCCGTCTTTAAGTGGGGCAAAAAACGGCGCGAGCGAGAGCGCCTGGTCGTCGTTGAAGCTGAAAGACATATGGTCGAAAATGAACCGATCGGTGCCGCCGCTTATGATGCCGTTGTGATCCCCGACATCTGCCTCGCCGGTGTAGCTGCCATTTCGGAAACGCACGTGTCGGATGATGACGTTATCGGTCGACGAGGTCGCGCGGTCATATCCGCCTGCCAGCAGCAGCGGTTTTCCCGAAATCGTGATGCCGCCCTCTGGGGCCGTCTCGCCGGCGATGGTCAGGTCGCTGTTCTCGGCGATGAGCTCAATTCGGCTGTTCAGGTTGATGCGTCCGGAGACGTCAAAAACCACGGTTCTTGGTCCAGTGGCGAGCAGCGCTTCACGGAAGCTTCCCGATCCACTGTCATCAAGATTGGTGACGTGAATGACACGGCCATCCCGCCCACCCGTTGTAATGGATCCGGCGCCCACCGCGCTGGGAAAGGCCCGGCGGGTGCCAAGCACGATGACGTTTTCTTCACCGGTGTCAGGGACAGCGACACTTGCATCGCCCAGGTCAGGGCTGCTCATGTCGCGGTTGCTAGCATCGAGCCCCCCGGAGTCACGAGGCTCGACTGCACCGCTGTCCTGCGTCACGCTCGCGTCGGGACCGAGGGTGCTTTCAGCAATACCTGCATCG
>JBBKVQ010000191.1:0-7104 GCA_037968515.1 Bradymonadaceae bacterium | reverse complement strand
GTTGAAAGGCAAACAGAATACGAGACAGTCTACATCCTTCGCCCGGGTTCGCCCGACACGGATGTAGCGAAGACGCGTGAGCGTGTTCAAGGCATCATCGAGAACAAGGGCGGACACGTTCTTCGCTTCGACGATTGGGGCCTTCGCCGTCTCTCTTACGATATTCGTGACCGTACCAACGCGACGTATCACGACCGCGGTCACTATCATTACTACCGTTTCCTGGCACCTACCGACACAATCGCTGAAGTGGAGCGTAACCTCCGAATTCTCGATCCTGTCCTGAAGTTCCTCACGGTGAAGCTTGAGGGTAACCTCATCGCTGCTGAACGACTTGCGAAGCCAGTTGAAGAAGAGTCACTGGACGTGCTTTCGAGCGAGGAGGAGTAATCATGGAAGTTATTCTCACAGAAGACGTGACTCACGTCGGAGAAATGGGTCAAGTTGTTAGTGTTGCACCAGGCTTCGGCCGCAACTACTTGATCCCTCAAGGTTTGGCTATTCCTGCGACGACTTCAAACAAGAAGCAGCTCAATCATCAGCTTGCTGATATTGAGCGTCGTAAAGTGGCAGAGCAGATCGAGGCGCGTAAGCTCCTTGGTCATATTGATGGCGTGGCGATCACGATTCCAAAGCGTGCCGGAGAGGACGATATCCTGTTCGGTTCGGTTACCAACCGCGAAATCGCGGCGGTGCTTTTGGAAGAAGGACATGCAATCGATCGTAAACAAGTGATGCTTACTCGCCCAATTGGTGAGCTCGGCATTTACGAAGTTCCGATCAAGCTTGCCAGCGGCGTTTTGGCTCACGTTAAAGTCTGGGTTGTGGCGCTTTAAGCCACCAGCTTTGGATCTTAAGAAGGCGACCTTTGGTCGCCTTTTTTGTTTCTTGGGCCGCCCTGCCAGTGATTTGGTTCCGACGGCAGCCAGACTGCGGCCTTGGTGTTACAGACCAAGCGCTTTTGCCACCAAAACGGCGGGGTGTTCAGCAACTCGCGACGTGCCGTCGGCAATCTGATGCCTGCACGAAGTTCCCGGCGCCGCGATGCATGTCGAGGTCGGAGTTTTCCGAATATGGGGAAACAGCACAAGCTCGCCTACTTTCATCGAGAGGTCGTAGTGCTTGGCCTCGTAGCCAAATGATCCTGCCATGCCACAGCAACCACTTGGGACGGTCTGGACATCGTATCCGGCTGCCTTCAGTACTCGTGAGGTGGTGCCTACGTCTGAAAGCGCTTTTTGGTGGCAGTGGCCATGCAGAATTAGTGGGGTTACACGAGGCAGATCGAGGGTGACTCTCCCGTCGCTCAGGGCACGATCGAGAAACTCGTCGAACAGGTCCGCACGAGAAGCTAAGTCCAGCGCAACATCTTTGAGTGATGGGCTGACGAGGTCCGGAAGTTCGTCGCGAAAGGTCAACAAAGAGCTGGGTTCAAGCCCGACGATACGTCGTTCAGGGAACTCGCTGAGCAACGCCGTCATTTTACGAACGTTCGAATCTGAAAGCTTCTTTGCGGTTTTGATGAGTCCTTTCGAAAGCTGGGTACGTCCATCGTCCTGAATCGGTAAGAGCTCGACTGTGTAGCCGAAATGTTCCAACACGTGGGTCGCAGCGATGCCGATCTCGGGTTCGGTGAATTCGGTAAAAGGGTCGATAAATAGCCAGACCACTTCGCCAGGCTTGGCGTGCGTGTGCTTGCGCCACCAATGCGAAAAAGTGAATTTTGCATAGGCTGGCATGGTGCGTTGTGGGGCCAGTTTCAAGAAGAAGCCGAACAGTGCTCGGGTTGGTCCGAAGGTCATCAAGAAATTCGAAAACGCCGGGATGATCGCGGCTAAGCGGCTTAGACGGGCGTAATTTCCGAAAAACCAAGAGGCCAGCGGGACACCGTGGGCGTCGTGATAATGCTGGGTGAATTCGGCTTTGAGTCGCCCCATATCGACGCTTGCTGGGCATTCGGATTTACACGCCTTGCACGACAAACACAGGTCCAACGCGTCATTCAGGTCGTGGGACCTCATCGCTTTGGACGGTCCTTCGAGCAACAGGTTCCTGAAGACATTCGCTCGTCCACGCGTGGAGTCCTTTTCGTCGAGCGTGACCATGTAGCTTGGGCACATCGTGCCGCCAGCCGCCGCTGGTTTTCTGCAAGCCCCTGCGCCATTGCACTTTTCGACAGCGCGCATGAAACCTAGATCTGGCGACCAGTCAAAGAACGTGTTTTCAAGTTCGGTGGTAGCCTTTTCCAAAGGAATTCGTAGATGTTGATCGATCGGATGGGCATCAACAATGATGCCTGGGTTGAGTGTACGACCGGGGTCAAACGCGTCCTTTACGACGGAATGCAGGTCGTACACATCATCGCCTAACACCCGCCTTATCATTGGTGATCGCACCCGTCCGTCGCCGTGTTCGCCACTTAATGATCCGCGATAGTGTCGAACAAGGTCCGCCGAATCCTGGGCGATTTCGACGAACTTTTTGACGTCCGCAGGGTCCTTCAGGTTGATCTCTGGGCGCAGGTGAAGTTCCCCAACACTGGCATGGGCGTGGTAGACGCTGTCTTTGCCGTGTTTCTCCATGAGCTTCATGAAGTCCGCGATATATGCGGGTAAGACGGTGATGTCGACGGCGGTATCTTCGACAAACGAGATCGCTTTCACGTCCCCTTTGATGCCCATCAAAAGACCAAGACCGGCCTTTCGAAGCTCCCAGACTTTGTTGTCGTCGGGGGAGCGAACGATTGGATACGCGTAGCCCTTTCCGGCCTGCGTGAGTGCCTCGATCACTCCGAGTGCTGCGGACTCTGCTGCTTCCACGGAGTCCCGATAAAACTCGATCACGAGGACCCCGTCCGGGTCGCCCTCGACAAAAAAACGGTTTCGAGTTTGTTCGCGATTATTCTTTGTACATTCCAAGATCTTGCGGTCGATGAGTTCCACCGCCGCCGGATCGTGGCCGACAGCAATCACCGTGGCTTCAAGCGCTTCGATTAGGTCGTGAAAGTGGGCGCAAACGACAATCTTGTGTTTGGGTTTATCGACCAAACCAAGCTTGGCTTCGACGGTAACGGCCAGCGTCCCTTCGGTTCCGCATAGAAATCTAGGAAGTGAAAACGGCTGCTTGTCGGACTTGCGAAATACGAGGTCGTCGAGTGGATATCCAGTGTTGCGACGAACCAACGAACGCGGGGGGTAATTGTCTTGAATCAGCTGCGCCTGGTCGTCCATCAACCCACGCAGTGCGCGAACGCCGGCTCCGAGCGCGTCAGTTCTTTCGCAGACCTCGGCCAAGGCTTCATCATCCCAATTTTCGATCGATTCAACGACCCCGTCCGAGAACACAGCACGTACCTCCATGACATGACGCATGGTGTTGCCGTACAGGATGGAGTGACTGCCGCAGGAGTTGTTTCCGATCATGCCTCCAACCATGCAGCGGTTGGACGTTGAGGTGTCTGGACCAAAAAACAGGCCGTGCGGTGCGAGGTATCGATTGAGGTCGTCGAGGATCACGCCGGGTTGAACACGGACCCACTTTTCTTCGACATTGAGCTCCAGGATCTGGTTCATGAACCGGCCGGTGTCCATGATCAGGCCCGCGCCCATGGCCTGGCCCGCTAGACTCGTGCCGCCTGCGCGGGGAACCAACGAAAAATTGCCGCGTTTTGCGGCGTTCATCAACAGCTGGATGTCCGCTTCGTCTCGAGGGTAAGCCACCCCGAGGGGCTCGATCGCGTAGATTGACGCATCTTGCGCAAAAAGCAGGCGATGCAGTTTGTCCGCATGAAACTCGCCATTGAGGCCAGCAAGTTCGTGATCAAGATCGATAGGTTGGGTGGCCATGTTTAATGCTTGGAAATGTCCCAAGTTCCGTAGGGTGGCAACGTTTCAAGGGCTTTGCGGATATAGCCTTCATCGGCTTTCAACTGTTCGCGCGATTGCTCGACGATCGTCTTGAGTTTTGAGTAACTGTTGACGACGATCTGCAGTGGGCTCGGCGTGTTCCGAAAAGTCTTGTGATAGTCGGAGTACGGCCGGTTTGCGACCACTGTGGGGCGAGCGATTTGTTGAATCGGGATCCATAACATGTTGGCACCGCGGGTCACGGGGGCAAAAACATCCGCTGCGAGGATGAACGCGTTTCTGTAGCCAATCGTTCCCGTTTGCACAGATTCCCATGCCACTTGGCTGGGGACGTTGTTCACGACCCCTCCATCGCAGAGTCGCAGAAGTCGGTGTTTTTCGAACATCTCGTCGAGGGGGCGCACTGTATCGGGGTCATCGTGAAAGATATCGTAGTTGAGTAAACCCGGGACCGCGCATGAAAAACCGACGGCTTCGATCACGGGAAAGTTCTCGGTTCCGTCTCGGCCGAACACGATTTGAGTCAGAAACCGTGAGTTTCGACTCAGTTCCAAAGTCGCCGAGAAAAAGAGGGCGAGTCGTTTGCGCATCGAACTGGCAGAGACGTTGGGATCTTCTTTCGCGAGCTTTTCGTAGGGCGTGGCATCGATGCGAAAACCGGTGCGGATTCCGGTCGCCACGACTTCGAGTTTGATTGGCAGATCTGCAAACGTCGGCACACCAGATCCGACCAAAGACTCGAAGACTTCGCGACCTACTCTGAGTAGATTCAGGTGGAATGCCCCCGGGAATCCATAACGAGAATACCCTGTGAAAGGTTTGAAAACCGTCTGGAAATCCAGCCCGCGGGGCAAGGCGAGTGCCGTAGTGACGGGGTCGTAACTACGATCGATGGCCCGAATCAATCCCATGATGCTGCCCATCGACGAGCCGACGATCAATTCCGGAACGACACCCATTTCGTTGAGCATCGAAAACATCCCGAGGTGCAAGAGGCCCGATCCGCCTCCGCCGCCCAGAACTAGCACGAGTCGTTTGGTGCGCAGTTCCTCGTCGAGGTGCTCAGGGCCGAACTCATTGATATGAGTGGCCAGTAGGTTGTTGCGGGTCCGATCGACTCGGATCGCAAGGGTGGGTGCGATCTGACGAAGTCCGTCGATATTGGCATCGCCGTCGTGTGGCAAGAGCGGCAAGATGGCTTCATGAACCCACGTCCGCAAGTCATCCACTTCGTCGGCAAGGTTAACGTCAAGCCCAACGGGCGTGCGAAACAAGTGGAGTTGCGCCATGGAAAGCGCGTAACGGAACAGGGCTTCGTGGCGCTGGTGCAGTGCGCCCGGTCGGTCGACCAGGAGCTTTACAAGCCTGCGTTCAAAAGCTTTCAGTTCGCGAATACGCACGAAATGTCGTCCGAATCGACTCAACGACGCTCCAATCCGGAGTCAGCCGGCGCAGCGCCCGGCAATAGGAGTTGGGGAGGTTACCACAGAGGGTTCACCGTCCCACGACATAATGTGGTCTAGCGCGTGGAGATCGGGCTCAAAGGGTCTTCGAGGCCCAGAAGAATTCGCCGAATATATTCGGACCGGTTTCCACCATCACCCACAATATCGGCGAGTTCAATGGCACTGGGGTCTGGAAGTCGGAAATCAAGACGGACTAGGGATCCGCGTTCAACCGCTGGGCTGACGGGGGGCTCATCGCCGTACAAAATCATTCGAAGGTAGGTTTCGCGACCGATTGGAGCCCGGAAACGGAACTGCAAAAGCCGGTCGATTTCCTCAAGAACGCCCTCATCGATTCTCACCGAAATGACAACGCTTGAAGTTCGACTCTTGGGGCGGCCTCTTTTTGGCATCAAAGTCCCGTTCACGGCACAGCTCTTAGGGAAGTTTAACTGGCGAAACTATACCTGTGTCAGCGCCTTAGAAGCAAGGCTAACCCTTAAGGAACGAAAACAGTCCTTTTTTCCCGGAGGCTTTTTCGTCTGGTGCTTCAAGCGGCATTTGCGCGGCAATTGCCTCGGCGAGTGCCATGAAGGCCAGTGAAACTGGGCTCTTCTCGTTGGCCTCGACGATTGGTCGACCTTCGTCTCCGCTTTTACGAACTTCGATGTCGAGCGGAATTGAGCCGAGCACTTTGGTTTCAAGGCGTTTAGCCTCGAGCTCGACGGTACCCTGGCCAAAAATGAAGCTGTCGGTTCCGCAGCTCGGGCAGACGAACTTCGACATGTTTTCGACGATGCCGATGACGTCGATATTGAGCGTCTTAAACATCTGAAGGCCACGAGCGGCGTCGATCAGAGCCAGGTCAGATGGGGTCGTCACGATTACCGCACCATCAACGGGTACAGTTTGTGCCAACGCCAACTGAGCGTCGCCGGTGCCGGGAGGCATATCGACGATGAGGTAATCTAGGCCGCTCCAATCCACGTCTCGCAAAAACTGGCGAATGATTCCAGTGACGATGGGTCCGCGCCAAATCACGGGGGTGTCGTCTTCCATGAGGAAGCCGAGGCTCATCACGCGAAGACCCATGGCTTCTAATGGAACGATGCGGCGTTCGCGTACGGCCGGCTTGCCGGTAATTCCAAAAAGTGTGGGAAGGCTTGGACCGTAAATGTCGACGTCGAGCAATCCAACACGGTAGCCGAGCTTCTTGAGGGCAAGCGCGACATTCGCTGCGACGGTGGATTTGCCGACTCCGCCTTTGCCGCTGGCAATAGCGATGACCTTGCTCACGCCTTCAATCGGTGAAGACGAAGGCACAGCGCCGCCTGCTGCAGGAGCAGGTTTTGGAGCTGCTGGTTTGGGAGCAGGTGCTGCTTCGGTTTCGCCGCTGGCTTCCTTCTTGATGGCTTCAGGAGACATCAACTTGATCTTGACCTCGCGCACACCGTCTACGGCTTCAATTTTGTCGTAGATATTGTCTTCAAGCGCGACTCGATCTTCGCGCGGTCGGTCTTTGGAAACGATGATCACAAGGTCCACGATGCCAGCAGCTACATTCACAGCTTCGACCATGTGGGCGTCAACGAGGCTCTTGTTTGTGGCTGAATCCATGATGGATTCGAGAGCCGCAATAATTTCGCCTTTTAAAGAAAAATCGTCTTTCATAGGTCAACCGTTTTTGAAAACAAGACAAACTTGTCGACATTAGTGTGCCCTTTACAGGGCGCGGGATTCGCGCCGTGGCATATCACCGCGTTTTAGAAGCGACAATCGAAAAGCACGCTCAG
>JBBKVQ010000190.1:0-3170 GCA_037968515.1 Bradymonadaceae bacterium | reverse complement strand
CCAAGCGCAGAATCGCATGCGCGGCTGGAGCCACGCCCACCAAGCGCCCGTTCACTTCAGGTTCACAAGAGACTCAAGAACCTTTCATACGCTGCTCAAACCACGTTCGTACGTGTCTGCGAATCTATATCCAGATGACGAGACACAAACCGCACGGAGCACTCAATGAAAAAGCAAATCATCGGAACCCTCGCAGCATTCAATAACGACGAAAGCGGCGCAACCGCCACCGAGTACATCATCCTTCTGATTCTGGTCGCTTGCTTCGTGATTGCAGCGGTCAAGATGTTTGGCAGCACAGTGTCGGGCAAATTTGATCTTGCTAACACGGCCGTCGGAGGCCTCACGTTCTGAACTGACCCAACCAAAAAAAAAGCCACCGGGTGACCGGTGGCTTTTTCGTTTTCTGCAGGATGCTTAACGACCAGCGTTGCGCTTGTCCTGGTACTCTTTGACCAAGTCGTCCTGGATGCTGCGAGGCACAGGCCCGTACTTCTTGAATTCCATCGAGAACTCGGCCTTGCCCTGTGAGCCCGAACGAAGTTCGTTCGAGTATCCGAACATTTCCGAGAGCGGCACTTCAGCTTCAACGCTTGCAAGACCGTTCTTGTTGGCGTTTCCAAGGATCACGCCACGACGTTTGTTCAAGGTTCCCAGAACCGTACCCGAGAACTCCTCAGGAGTATCAACGGTCACCTTCATGATTGGCTCAAGGATGACCGGAGCACACTTCATGTAGCACTCGCGGAAAGCCATACGTGAGGCCAGCTGGAACGCCATATCGCTGGAGTCAACCTGATGGGATGAACCGTCGTTGATACAGGCGCGAAGCCCGACAACGGGGAATCCGATCAAGCCACCTTCGACCATTGCCTGCTGGAAGCCCTTGTCGCATGACGACTGGTATTCTTTCGGAATGGAGCCGCCGATAACCTTATTAAGGAATTCGTAAACTTCGCCGTCTTCTTCGGTCGGCTCAAGGTAACCAGCAACACGCGCGAACTGACCCGAACCACCGGTCTGCTTCTTGTGCGTGTAGTTGAACTCTGCGTGCTTCGTGATGGCTTCGCGGTACGCAACCTGAGGCGCGCCCACTTCCACTTCCACGCCGTACTCACGACGAATTCGCTCGATGTAGACTTCAAGGTGAAGCTCACCCATGCCGCCGATGATGGTCTGGTTGGACTCGTCATCGCGGTGAACACGGAAGGTCGGGTCTTCCTTCGAAAAGCGGTTGATGGCTTTCGAGAAGTTGGCCAGGCCTTCTTTCTTCTTAGGTGCAACAGCAAGAGTCACGACCGGATCAGGCACGTACATCGAGGTCATCGTGTACTTGACGTTGCCATCGGTGAACGTATCACCCGAAGCGCAGTCAATACCGAACAATGCAACAATGTCGCCGGCCTGAGCGTAGTCGATATCGCTCATTTCGTTCGAGTGCATCTGAACCAGACGGCCGACCTTATTCTTCTTCTGATTCACACAGTTGAAGATGGTGTCGCCCTTCTCGAGCTTGCCCTGATACACGCGGCAATAAGTCAACTGACCGTAGCGGCCGTCCTCGAGCTTGAATGCAAGCATCGTGAGCGGCATGTCAGCGCGAGGCTGAAGAAGAACTTCGGCTTCATCGTTGTTCTGGTCGAGTGCGCGGTAGTCCATTTCAAGCGGGCTTGGAAGGATTTCGCAAATCTTGTCGAGAAGAATCTGAACGCCCTTGTTCTTGTAAGCTGATCCACAGCACACTGGCGTGAACTTACGTGTGAACGTGGCCTTACGAAGTGTCTCCAGAAGCATGGCCTCTGGGATCTCTTGTCCTTCAAGGAAAAGCATCGCCAATTCGTCATCGAAATCCGCAAGGGCCTCGAGCATCGTGTCACGTTGGACTTTGCACACTTCGGCAAGGTCTGCTGGGATCTCTTCTTCGCGGATGTCTTCGCCGTTATCGCCGTCGAAGTAATAAGCCTTCATTTTGAGCAAGTCGACGACGCCGTTGTGTTTGTCTTCGAGCCCGATCGGGTGCTGAATCATCACTGAATTATGACCGAGGTCAGTTCGGAGCTGGGCGCACACACGAAGTGGATCGGCACCTGAACGGTCGCACTTGTTCACAAAAGCGATACAAGGAACGTTGTAGCGCTTCATCTGACGGTCGACCGTGATCGACTGCGACTGAACACCTGACACCGAGCAGAGCACGAGGATCGCGGCGTCGAGGACGCGCAGGGCGCGCTCAACTTCGATCGTGAAGTCAACGTGACCAGGGGTGTCAATGATGTTGATGTTGTACTTGCCCCAGCTTGTGAACGTCGCGGCCGACTGAATCGTGATGCCTTTCTCACGTTCAAGTTCCATCGAGTCCATCTTCGCGCCGACGCCGTCTTTTCCTCGAACCTCGTGAATCGCATTGATTCGACCGGTGTAAAAGAGAATACGTTCCGTCAACGTGGTCTTACCGGAGTCGATGTGCGCCGAGATACCGATATTGCGCATGAGATTCAGATCGTTCGCCATGATGTCCTACCTACTTCCGTGACGTGCCCATCTGGCTCGCCGGGGGTGAATTAGAGCGCAGTGACTACGAAACCACGCTCAACTTTTCAAGTGTTAAACTTCTTTGAGCAAATGCTTCAAAGAGAAGCGCGCGTCTATCACTTAACGTGGGCCCCCGCAAGCCAAGTCAAAGTAGGACTATGGCATTTGTAGCTATCTAGTGATCAGTACGCAGGCCCTATGGCCTGCATTGCGACTGACTTCGCGTAGGTTTGGCGGGCTCCAGATTTAAAAACGTGGCGTAGGCGGATTGGGGTCGCCCAGCATGCCGGCCCACTCCTGGTCGTTGAGACGCTCATAGTTCACGGTGACATGCTCAAAGTACGAGGAAGCCACCCCAGCGTACGCCCGTGGGCCATCACACTGGTCCACAATCACGATCATCTTACGTGGTCCACCTGTCGCAACATGCAAAACCTTGCCAACCGGCGTCCCGACTTCGTCCGTCGGCTGCGTGTGAACGTCCGCAATTGTTGGGTCAAAGTTGAAGGTCTTGGATGGTCTAAACATCAGGTCAGCGTACCAACCCTCCTGAGTCGTATCACCGCAGCCAAAGGGCACAACCGCAACCGCTTGGTTCACAAACTCCATCATCTCTGGCGTGAATTCTTGACCGGTCA
>JBBKVQ010000189.1:0-5183 GCA_037968515.1 Bradymonadaceae bacterium | reverse complement strand
ATTCGCTCTTTCTCTTCTGGTAATCCCCGTATTCTGTTAAATACGCGGTCTTCACTTGCTTTGGAGCAAGCCATGGGCCGACGTAAAACCACTCGCGATCTCTCACGGCAATATCGAGCCCAAGAAAAGCTCCTCATGGTCACCTGCTACGACTACACGTTTGCAAGGCTGGTCGAGAAAGCCGATATCGACATGATTCTGATTGGCGACAGCCTCGGAAACGTGGTTCAAGGCCATGACACGACCCTCCCGGTCGAAGTCGAAGACATCATTTATCACAGCCGTGCCGTGGCTCGAGGCAACACCAAAGCCTTGATCATCGCCGATATGCCCTTCATGAGTTACCAAGCCAGCGATGATGATGGCGTGAAGAACGCGGGACGCCTGCTCAAAGAGGGCGCGGCTCAAGCGGTCAAGGTCGAGGGCGGTGCCCACCTTGCCCCGATGGTGGAACGAATGGTCCGTGCTGGCATCCCGGTTTGCGGACATCTTGGGCTGACTCCACAGTCGGTTCATGCCTTTGGCGGGTTTCACGTTCAAGCCCGATCAGACGACGCCGCAGACCAGCTTCTGCGGGACGCGCTGGCCCTCCAGGCCGCAGGCGCCTTTATGATCGTGCTCGAAATGGTTCCCGCCGAGTTGGCCAAGAAAGTCACCGATGCGCTTGAAATCCCGACGATCGGAATCGGCGCCGGCGTCGATTGCAGCGGGCAAGTTCTGGTGATCTACGACCTGCTTGGCCTGAATACCGATTTTACCCCCAAATTCCTGAAACACTTCGCAAGCCTTGAGGGCACGGTGATCCAAGCCTTGGAAGACTATCGTGACGAAGTACGCGCCGGCACCTATCCGGACTCAGAGCATTCATTTTGATGCAGACTTTACGGACCATTCAGGAATTCCGATCCGCGCGGGCAGCGTTGGTCGGAAAGGTGGCGCTCGTTCCAACGATGGGCGCCCTGCATTCGGGCCATGTCGGGCTGATAGAACACGCCCAAGAACTGGCTGATCACGTGGTCGTAAGCATCTTTGTGAACCCGACCCAGTTTGGTCCCAACGAAGACCTCGACGTCTATCCACGCGACGAAGAAGGCGACCTCGCCAAGTGTGAGGCCGCCGGCTGCGCGCTTGTCTTTATGCCACCAGCGTCCGAGATATACGTCAACGGGCGGACCCAGCCGACCTACGTCGACATGACCCAATTGACCGACGGCCTTTGTGGAGCATCTCGCTCGGGGCATTTTCGCGGTGTGACCACGGTGGTGACCAAGCTGTTTAATATCGTTCAGCCAGACGTCGCCGTGTTTGGCCAAAAGGACTACCAGCAGTTTGCGGTCCTTCGGCAGATGGCGCTCGACCTCAATATGCCCGTCGATGTTGTGTCGATGCCCACAGTCCGCGAGGCCGACGGCCTCGCGATGTCGAGTCGTAATCGGAACCTGCAGCCACAAGAACGCGGCAAGGCCCTTTCGCTCTCCCGTGGGTTGATCGCCGCTTGGAATGCTTGGAAAGCGGGCGAACGCGATCCCGCGATTTTGCAGCAACTTGTGCGAAAAACAATGTCCGATGCCGGGGTCGGGGTGGATTACGTAACCGCTGTCGATCCCGTCAGCCTGCAGCGTTTGGTTGAGTCCGACACCTTGCCCGAAACAGCGTTGATCGCCGTCGCGGGCTTTTTCGGAAATGTGCGGCTGATCGATAATTTGCGCCTCGATGAGCCGCTCCCTGATTCCATGAGAGACCTGACATGAAACGCCTTCTTTTGATTTCTTTGATTCCTGCGTTCATCGGTTGTGGAGACGACGAAGCCCCAGTGCCAGCGATCGATCGCTGTGAAGTCGAGGGGTATTCGATTTTTGCCACCGGCCAGTACGTCACTGAAGAAGGTGTTTTTCCTATCAACGTCGCGCTTAAAGAAGCCGACGGGTTGATCAAGGATCAGGAACTTCTGATCGGTATGGGAACCGTCCAGCGCGATCTCGATGCTCCGAACCTTCTTTTCAAGATCCGCGAAAACACCCAGACCAATGATCTGCTCGACAACTTCGCAAATTCCGCGGCTGCCTCGCCTAAAACACTATCGTTTACCGATGCCTCAGAACCCTCCGCGACCGCCGTCCGACGCTCCGATCTGGCAACGTTTTCGTGCTCCATCGACGACGGCACAACCTGTGGCCAGCTTGCGATCGATACCGCAGACCCCGGTCTGATTTCGGACAATGACGACAAAGTATTTAATTTTGTCGGCGGTACCTTCACGATCGTCGATGTGAACAACTCGTCGTCGCGCGTGAACTTCCAATTTGACGCCCAGCTTGGTCGCAACGTGCTCAAAACCGGGGACACCTCAAGCGGTCAAATCCAGGGCTGCATCAACGCAAAGTACGCCTCGGCGGGCTCGTCTGGCTGGACGCTTCGCTAAGTGCTCTTGACACTCAACTAGGGGGCTACTAGAAACTGAATCGTGATTCATTCTGCGCCATCAGGGCGCGTTCCCCTTACGAAGTGCCCAACATGTCGCAGGCTGACAAATCCCGTCAAGCAACCGACAAGCGAGAACGCATCCTCGATGGTGCGCTCAAGGCGTTCGCTCGCAAGGGTTTCTATAATACGAAGGTCTCGGAGATTGCCGCCGAAGCCGGTGTCGCTGATGGGACGATTTACCTCTACTTCAAGAGTAAAGACGATCTTCTGATCTCGCTCTTCGAAGACCGCATGGAATGGGTGATCGACCGGTTAACGACTGAGCTGAACACGGTCGCCGGTGTCGAAGAGCGCTTCCGCCGAGCGGTTGAGCTGCATTTTCAGCTCGCGGTGGAGGAGCCCGACCTTGCCGAGTTCATCACGGTTGAACTACGACAGAGCTCGAAGTTCATGAAGGAATACAAAAATCCAAAGTTCCTCGACTACTTGAAGCTTCTTGAAAGCCTTGTGGAAGATGGTCAGGAACAGGGAGTTTTCCGACTTGATGTGGAACCAAGACTGCTTGGCCGCGTCATATTCGGGGCTCTGGACGAAGTGCTTCTATTACTGACGTTTTCTCGGTCACCCAATCGCGACGTCGTTGAAATGACTCGCCAGGTGACCAATATATTTATCGACGGTTTACGTGCACGCTGAGCGTGCTTTCCAATGGAGGAAGTTGTGAAAATCCTCACGACAGTCAAGCGGGTCACTGACCCAGACATGAAGGTCAAACTCAAATCCGACGGTACCGGCATTGTGACCGATAACGTCGAATACAAAATGAACTCATTTGATGAGTATGGCGTGGAAGAAGCCATCCGTCTTAAGGACAAACATGGCGGCGAAGTTGTTGTGGTGTCAGTCGGTACTTCCGATTCCGCCACACAGATTCGTACGGCCCTCGCGATGGGCGCCGACCGCGGCATCATCGTTGAAACCGGTGCCAACCTCGACAGCGATGCTGTGGCCAGATTATTGGCCGAAGTCGTCCAGAAAGAGGCCCCGGACATCATCATTATGGGCAAACAGTCGGTCGACAGCGACCGTAATCAGACGGGACAGCTGCTCGCAGCGTACCTTGATTATCCACAGGCAACCTTCGCGTTTTCGCTCGAAGTCGCTGACGGTTGGGCTTCCGTGGGTCGAGAAGTCGACGGCGGAACCAGCGTCAAACGTGTGAAACTTCCAGCTGTGATCACGGCCGACCTTCGCCTGAACGAGCCGCGTTATGCGTCTCTCCCAGGCATTATGAAGGCCAAGAAGAAGCAGCTCGATACCCTCACACCAGACGATCTGGGCGTGGATGTTACCGAGCGCGTTAAGGTCCTGGTTTATGAGGCACCTGACGAACGCAAAGCCGGGCGCATTGTCGCTTCGGTTGATGAGTTGATCACCGTCCTTCGCAACGAGGCCAAGGCTATCTAAGCCGGCCTTAAGGAGTAAGTCATGAGCAACATTCTTGTCGTTGCAGAACATCAGAACGGAAAGCTGCGTAAAGTCTCCCTTGCCACGGTCGCCTTCGCTAAAGAAGCGGCCAAAGCTACAGGTGGACAAGTTTACGTCGCTTTGCTCGGTCATAATATCAGCGGCGCAGTCGCTGAAATCGCCACAAGCGGCGCCGACAAGGTATTTTTCGAAGACAGCCCTGTCTTCGCAACCTACCTGGCCGAAACCTACACGCCTGCGATCGTAAAGATCGCCCAGACCAGCGGTTCGACCCTGATCTGTGGCCCATCCAGTACGTTCGGAAAGGATCTCCTTCCACGCATCGCTGGTAAGTTGAACGCGGGCATGGTTTCAGACGCAATCGCAGTCTGGAATGACGGTGGCTTGAAGTTTAAACGCCCGCTTTGGGCTGGAAACGTCATCACCACGGTTGAAGTCACGACGCCCTCAAAAGTTGTGACCGTCCGTACCACCGAGTTCGAAGCCCTGCCTGAGTCGGCGCCGTGCCCAACCGAAGCTGTCGCCACTGGCGTTACTGCGGTCGAGAACGCCCAATTCGTCAGCTTCGATCAGGTCAAGAGCGAGCGCCCAGAGCTCACCGATGCTGCGGTCATCGTGGCTGGTGGCCGTGGACTGAAATCAGCCGAGAACTTCGGCATGGTGGCCGAACTTGCTGACCTTCTCCGTGGAGCTGTCGGCGCAAGCCGTGCCGCCGTGGACAGCGGTTATGCACCCAACGTCTGGCAGATTGGCCAGACCGGCAAAGTTGTCGCTCCAGATCTCTACTTTGCTGTAGCGATCTCCGGTGCGATCCAACATCTCGCCGGTATGAAGGGATCGAAGTGCATTGTGGCGATCAACAAAGATGCCGAAGCACCGATTTTCCAGGTCGCTGATTACGGTCTTGTGGCCGACGCCTTC
This sequence comes from Bradymonadaceae bacterium, assembly GCA_037968515.1. Taxonomy (GTDB): domain Bacteria; phylum Myxococcota_A; class Bradymonadia; order Bradymonadales; family Bradymonadaceae; genus JBFFMO01. The sequence goes on along the minus strand of JBBKVQ010000189.1, from coordinate 350 downwards.
CAGGCGGTGCCCGAGCTGACTCAGAAGCTCAAGGCCGCAGGAATCGGAGCTTAAACCGGATTTCTAGTCTGACTTTCCGCCCCTCGATATTCTGTGGGGGTGGAAAGTTACACTATGTTTCAAATTCGCTTGACACGCTGTAAATCAAATCCTACTCTTGTGGTGTCTCGAGGGACGGTCGACATGCGTTCCCCCCAGGTCGTTAGTCAGGTGTATGTTCCATGGCTACGGGTCCTTCGAGACACTTTTTTTATCTCTTCAGATAAAATCCCCCCAAACATCCAATATGAAGCTCTTACGTTGAACACAGTTCTTCGGTAGTTTCTCGCGCGAGTACGACGTCGTACGCA
>JBBKVQ010000188.1:0-12473 GCA_037968515.1 Bradymonadaceae bacterium | reverse complement strand
ACCAGATAGCCTTCGCCGTCACCCCACAGCACAACCTGCGCAAAATATGGGTCATCCATGAATCGATCTTCGATGTTTACCGGCGAAATATTCTTGCCACCTGCAGTGACCAGAATCTCTTTTTTTCGTCCAATGATTTGGACAAATCCATCGTCGGTAAAACGTCCAAGGTCGCCTGTTTTAAGCCAGCCGTCCTCGGTGAACGCCTCTTGCGTGGCTGCCGGGTCTTTATGATAACCCGAAAAAATACTCTCGCCTTTGGCCAAGATTTCTCCGTCTTCGGCCAATTTGACCTCGAGCGATGGCAGCGGTTTGCCGACCGAATCGAAGCGGAAAGCGTCAGGCCGATTTAGCGTAATCGTAGGGCTGGCCTCGGTCAGGCCGTAGCCTTCGATGATTAGAATTCCGTTTTCCCAGAAGAACTCTTTGACTTCTTTTTTCAACCCAGCGCCGCCAGACAGGCAAAATCGAAACCGTCCTCCGGTAATTTCCGCAAGCTTTTTGCGGCGACGTTCGGGGTCCTTTTCACTCATGGCGAGCGATGCGATTTTTTCGAAATATCGCGGAACACTCATGAAGATATTGGGGCGAACTTCGGGCAGCAGCTCCAGCGCAGTCACCGGGTCTGCCAGATAGGTCATGAACCCTAGCGTATTGCCAAGGCAAGCTTCGCCGAACCCAAAAATATGGCTCATAGGAAGCCACAGCAGGTCCACTGAGGCCTCGTCGACAAGCGACGCATTATTCTGAAGCCAGTCACGGCCATTGACCGCAACGTTGCGATGGGTCAAGGGCACGCCTTTAGGCGGTCCGGTGGTGCCGCTGGTGTAGAGCATCGTGCCAAATTGGTCCAAAGACACCGAGTTCATCAGGTTGTCGAAAAGACTGGGTTCTTCCTGCCCAAGGGCGTTACCGATTTCTCTGGCGTTCGCAAACGAGATCACGCGCGGTTCGACCTCGGCATAGCTTGGGACCTTTTGGCCTTTCGTTCTTTGCTCGTGCAGCACTTTGACAGGGTCAAGGCTTTCGTCCAACAGAACGATTTTTTTGACGCCTTCAAGGTCGCCCCAGGCTTGATAGATCTTGGCAAGCAGTGCGGGTGTGTCGACAAAGAGCACGCGCGCGTCGCTATGGCGCACGATGTAGCCAATCTGGTCCGCGGTGCTATTTGGGTAAATCGGCACCATCACGCCGCCGATGGCCTGAATTCCAAGCGCTGCAGACATCCATTCGACCCGATTCGGGGCAAGGATCGTGGCTCGGTCGCCATTTTTGACGCCAGCGCTGACCATAAAAAGGCTGATTTCGCGGATCTGTTCGGCAAAAGCGCCCCAGGTCACCGACGTCCAATCACGGCCAGTGGGCACCATGAATCGCACGCGAGAGCGGCGCTCGGACAGCGTATCAAACACCGCACGGGGGGCGATTTTAAGGTCTAAATATGCGCTAACGTCCACGGCATACCTCTCAGTTCTTCAGCGAGTCCAGTTTCTCTTCGAGATCCAGAATACGGCTTTGAAGCTGATTTAGCGCGTGCAGGGTGCGCTCCTGATCACGGCGTGTCGGAAGGCCGACCCGTCCCCAGGCATCCGCCATTTGATTATCCGACTTGGCCTTTGCTTTCATCATACCGGTCATCATTTTGCCCGAAGGCGACAGGATGAGCGGGCTCTTGAGCACTTCTTCCATGAGCTTAGCGGTGCTTGATTCCCAAGCATTAAATCCCTTTTTCCACATTTCCCACATCATAATCTTTTCCTTTTGTAAGTTGGCCAGGGGCCGTTTTTAAAAACTATTTAAAAGCCCAAACGTCGGACTTCTGCCGCGTTCGTAAAGTCTGCTTCGGTGACACCGTCTGCGCTGACGGCGCGGGCGACTTCGCCAAAACACTCAAAAAGCCACGAGACTTGGACCCGAGTCGACGATTGTCCAACCGAGGGTTCCGAAGTCACTTTAGTCACAACTTTGAGCGAGTTTTCGAATTCTACATCGGGCAGCCAAAGCTCGCCCTCGTCTTCGACGGTGCCGGTGTAGGTGTCTCGTCCTGCGTAGGGCAGGCCTTTGAAGGTAGAGTTTCGGACCACGCCAACGCTAACCCAGGTGTCCCCTTTTTTGAGTGGAAACGGGTTTACGAGCACGGGCTCTTGGTACTTGATGAGGGTTTGACCGCCGGTGGCGTTTTCCTTGGCCGACGCAAGCCCAAGCAACCAAAGGCCACTGCTGTCGGTGCGGTAGATGGCAACATCATTTCCGGCGGCGTCGAGCGGGGTATTAAATTCTCCGGTCGGAAACTGAGCGGCGTACCATTTATCTGCCACGCGGGTCGCCGCGATGGTCAGCTCTTTGTCGCCCGGATCGGTGTTTGTCCAATCCCAAACACGGACGCCTTCGTTGTCCCGCAGGCCTTCAAGGTCGACGTCTACATTGGTGTTGTAGCGATACCGCGCTTCCACCCCGACGGTCACCTTCATCTCCTCTCGTTCAAGGACTCCGTCCAGATTTGGAACGCATTCGAGGGCGTTATTTGTGCTGCCGACAACGGGATCGAGGGTCTCGTTAGGGGTCGCGTTATCTCCGCATGCTGCGGCCAGAAGGAAGAGCGGAATTAGGTACTTCATTAAAACTCCATCCAGACACTGACTCTGCCCAATTGCGCCGCTTTGGCCGAGAGGCCGTCGGCAACGTTGTCAAAACCAGCACCCGGAAAAAACACGGCATAATCAAATGCCAGACTGAATCCAGGTGATTCCCATTTCAGGGAAGGATCGAGCTCAACCCCTAGGAACGCTTCGCCGCCTGGAGTCGATGTGGGCTCGATCGCCTGCGAGACAATACCTGCAATCGATAGACGAAGCTCGCGTTTATTGAATTGGGCCAAGGTCCATTCCACGTGAGGCCGCACGTAAGCGGCGTCGGTGACGGTTCCGATGATCTCGGAAAATAGAATCTGATCGACTCGGTAGTCCGGATGGAACCTGAAGTTGTCCACGGTCGTGTCGCGAGGCAACGAGGCCTGAATGCCGTCCAAATCGCCGGGTTCTGGGGCGTCGCCAAATGGGTCGGGACGGGCTCCAAAGCCGGGGGCTGTGTCACCGCTAGCGATGCCAAGGTCAAGGCCTACCGTCAACGCGTTTACGACTTGGATATGGCTTTCTAGCGCGCCGCCCCACTGCAGCGAGGTCAGCTCCTGCGGAAGGTTCACACCGGGAATCAGTGAGCCTTGTTCGATCGAACCCCAAAGAACCGCAACCTCGGCTTCGAAACGTGCCTTGGGAAGGTCCAAACGAAGCCATAAGTCGCTCGCTAGGGCTTTCGACCCGCGCTGCACAACCTGTGAGGGGTCGATCGGGGCGTTCTGCGCCCCAGGCGTGTACGACGATGGAACATCGGTATCTTGCCAGCGATACGAAGCGAAGGCGCCATAATTGAAGGTCGGCTTGCCGGCTTGGCCACGCCGGTCGCGGGAGGCCTCGGTGTTGTAGCGCATCACCGCAAACGTGGCGCCTCGCACATCGTCCGAGGTCGCAAAATCGATCGCGCGGTTATTTGCGCGTTCCTGGGTCGGACCGACAAAGCCGATATCGTAGGCCAGCGCAAAGATATGGCCCAAGACGGGGGTGACAAAGGCGACGCGGTCTGCGGCGTCCCCGGAATTGCATTGCCTGCAATCCCCGGAATTCGTCAGCATTCCAAGGCCCCAATCGCTGCCCATTCGGCCTACTGAGAGCAATCCAAAGGGCGTCAGGACTTCGCCCCACGCGCGTTTCACCGAAAACACACCAGCGGTCTGACCGGTGGTGGTTTGGGGCGGTCCGTCAGGCATCGTGCCGAACCCGACATTATCAAGCGCGTCGATCCGGGCTTTGACCGCGACGTCTCCAAACGGCGAATAGGCTGCGACATCGGTGCGAAGTCGCATATCGGCCCAGGTCAACGTCTGAGCGTTGGGGTCGTCGATCGGGACTTGAAACAGCGCATCACCCGAAGGCGTCAGCCCACGGTCGAGGTCCAGATTATACAAGGCCTCACCGCGGGCTCGGAAATAGCCGTTAACCTGAACTACACTCTCGCGGAATTCGTCGAAATCATCGCCGACTTCACGCAAATTCCCGGCTGAAGCGGTGGTAGAAACCAGACAGGTTGCCATGATGGTCAAGGTCGCTAGGTGCCTCATTCTGCACCTCCTTCGACGGGCTTGAACGAATCTTCAGGTGTGTCGATATCGCTTGGGCACTCTTGGGCAGGGGCAGAGGCTGAGGTACCTCCGCTGAGTAGAACGTTGCGTTGGTAACAAGGGCGGATTGTGGGCGTCAAAAAGTCGAGCAACCTCTTAGTCGAAGCTTCTTTGGCTTCTTTCATCGGGAAATGTCCGCAGCGCGGGTAGACCACCAGCTCGGCGTTTGGCAGATCACGCTCAAGCCGTTCGCCGTATTTCAGCTGCGTGACGGCGTCTTCGCGTCCCCAAATCAGCAAGGTCGGCTGCTGTATCTTTTTGTAGTCTTCTTGCCATTCCTCAAAACGCTGCCCGCGCACGGCCTCGAGCGCCGCTGCGCGAGTCCCTGGCCGCGACAGCGATTCTTCGACCGAATCTACAAATTTCTGGTCGATGGTGCTCGGGTCGTAAAAAGCCGAGCTCATTTTTTCGTCGGGCCGTTCATTATAGAACAACGCAAAGAGCGTTTCACCCACGCCAGATGCGCGTGCCCACCAAAAGAAAGTCGGCAATTGTTCGGCGTAAACCCAGGCATCATAGAGGGCAATTCGGTCGACTCGTTCGGGGGCCATCAACGCGACCTGCAGCGCGACCGAAGAACCCCAGGAGTGCCCAACGATCGAAAACGTGTCGACCCCACGCTCGTCCAAAAGCGCCAACACCATCTCAGCCTGTGCTTGCGGCGAGTAGTCGCCTGGGGGCCGGGAGGTGTAACCAAAACCTTTGAGGTCGAGAGCGATGACGCGGTGGTGCGCTTCTAGCACCGGGATCACGCTCTTCCAGTTGTCCATCGACGACGCAAAACCGTGCAGAAGCACCACGGCTGATCCTTTCCCAACGTCCACATATCGCACCTTCGTTTCGGCGATTTTCATGAACGTCGCGTCTTCAGGCGCGCCAGCAGGAGTGCCGGGATGGAACGAAAGGCACCCCGTGAGTCCCAAAGCCAACACGAGCCAGAAAATAGTTTGAACAATTTTCAAGGTGCAAGCCTTCGAATCTCGGCGGCGTTGGTGAATTCGACGGCGGTCTCGTTATCGTTGGAGCGAATCACTGCGACCGTTCCAAAACATTCGGCAACAAAAGAATAGGTTTTAATTTTGGTGACTAAAAAACCCAAGGTGCGTTCGAGGTTAGTCCGGATTCGAATCACATTAAACGTGCCGTAGGGAGTAACCAATTTTCCGGAACCCGCATAAACACTGGTGTATTTTTCGGTGTACTGGCTGAGGATTCCACTGGCTGTGCCGTTCACCGTGGTGTCCGTCGTCCAGTTTGAATCTTCCGAGAGCGGGAATTTCAGGGCAGAAACCGGCGGCGAGTAGGTGAGCTCAGTTTTTGAGAACCCGTCCGCAGCCGAGACCACACCGAGCAGATTTAACGCCGAGTCTGTGGCGCCAAAAACCCCCAGTAATTCGCTGGCTGTCGAGATTTTCGAATAATAGATCGCGGTGGGAAAAGTCCCCTCGAACCATTTTCCATCCAGCGCTTTTAGTTCCACGATTTCAAGGCCGTCATTATTCAGCTCGCCGGAGAGGTCCCAGGTCGTTACGCCATCCGTGGTTGTGCCGCGGGTGTCGAACGTTGCGTCCGTTGCGATCTTGAATGTGGCGCGTAGGCCGGCGGCCACAGGGACTTCCCCCCGTTCGATCACGTCGTCGTTGTTTGGCAAGCACACGATGGGAGTCCCGGTGTCTTCCTGAGCAACATCGGCACCGGCATCAGCCATGTCGTCGATCGTTGCGTCCGTGGACGTCGAGGTATCCGTTCCGGTGTCGCTTTGCCCCGCGTCGTCGCGATTCAACGTGCGTGAATCGTCGTCAACGCCGCAAGCTGCGAGGCCGAGAACAAGAAGGAGAATGGTTTTTCTGCGGTGCAACATAGTCTTCATAGCGCTGGACGGTAGGGAAGCAACATACACATGTCAAGGAGTCGGACGATAAAAATGTGCACCTGCACAAAAAGCAAGGGGTGGCGTCGAGGCTTACCTTTGTGTAGTGTGGCCATTCGTTACTTATCGCGAGTGCTTACATGCCTACGAAGCTGATCAAGAAATACTCCAATCGACGTCTGTACGACACCGATGCCAGCAAATATATCACCCTTGACGAGTTGGCCGAAATCGTCAGGAAAGGCGCGGATGTAAAGGTGGTGGACGCCAGCGAGGGCACCGATCTGACTCAGACAACCCTTGCGCAGATCGTGGTTGAATCTCGCGGCGCAGCAAAGCTGTTACCGGTCCCTCTTCTGACCCAGATGATTCGGATGGAAGATAAGGCGCTCACAGAGTTCCTTACCCTATATATGTCGTGGGCTTTGGACATGTACAACCGGGCCACTGGTGCTGCAAACCCCGGTGATTCGTTGGGAAGCGACATGATCCATCGTTATATGGCCATGGCAACCTTGCCTTTCGATCTTACAAGGCAGGGGATTGGCATGTTCAAGCAGGCTGTCGGTCGCAAGGATGAGCCCTCGGATGTTGATGCGTTGCGGGATGAATTGGCAGAGCTTAAGTCCATGATAAAAGATATAAAAAATGCTTCGCCATAATTTCTATTGTGCACTGCAACAAAATATCGCTTGACGGTCCGATGGCTCTTGCTTAGGTTGGCTTCGTGAAAACAACACCGCGCTCTTTTGTGCGGCACAACACGGAGCCCCATCATGGCAGCAGAAAACAAAGCCACCGAATTCTTCCAAAAGAACATGAAAGACTCAGCTGAGCGCATGCAGAGTGCTTTTGGTGAGGTTGAGCGCCTTCAGAAGAAGTCGCTTGATCAGACTCATACCTCCATCGATGAAATGACCCGCATCTGGAAGTCGAGCATCGACTACACCGCAGAGATGCAGGCCCACATGCGCGATCTGATGATCGAGGCTACCAAACGGTCCATGGACTGGATGGCTCCTCGCAGCTGATCGCCACAACTAAAGAGGTCAACCTGATACGCGACTTCAGCGGACATTGAAGTGGCACGCGGGTTGACCTCTTTTGTTTTAAAATAGAACGGAGAACTTCATGCCGATTGCACCGACCGCTCACGATATTATTTACCGCGATGGGATTGCCTCACTGCTTCGCTTTCGCAGTGCACAATCAAATCCCGGCCGCCCAGTCTTATTGGTCCCATCGATGATTAATCGCTGGTACGTGATGGATTTACACGAAAAAGCCAGCGTCGCCAAAGCCTTTGTAGACGCGGGCTTTGACACTTATCTGCTGGACTGGGGCGTGCCGAAAGACGAAGACCGTTATTTCAATTGGGACGACGTGATCTCTAGGATGCATCGTTTTGTGAAACGCGTGGTTCGAGTCACGGGCGAAGAAAAAATCGGTGTCCTTGGCTACTGCATGGGTGCGACGGTTTCAGGCATTTACACCGCTCTTTACCCAGAGCACGTGGCCTCATTTGTGAACCTTGCGGGGCCTTTTGATTTTAGTCATGCCGGAACGCTTGGTTTAATGACAAATCCTGCGTGGTTTGATGCAACTGCAGTTGCAGCGGCCGGTAATGTTTCGCCCAAACAAATGCAGAGTGGCTTTGTCTCGATGCGCCCGACCAGCCAGATTGGCAAATGGGTGACTTGGCTCGATAAACGCCATAATCCGGACGCCCGCGCCGCTTTTGATGCCCTTAATACCTGGGCCGACGATAATATCCCTTTCCCGGCAGCAGCTTACGAGACGTATATCTCGGAGCTTTATCAGGCCAATAACCTGGTCGCTGGCAAACACTACGCCCATGGTCGTCGTGTTGACCTTGGGGATATCAAATGTCCAGTAATGACGGTCGCAACCTCTGCCGACCATATCTGTCCTTCTCTTGCCGCGCAGGGTCTTCACGACCACGTGGGGTCAAGGATTAAGCAGATGTTGGTCGTTCGTGGAGGACATGTGGGTGCCGTGGTCGGTAGCCGCGCTGCCAAAGAGCTTTATCCGCAGATGACCGACTGGTTCGATAAACATCTTGCGCCGCGGTCCTCAGCGAAACGCGTACGAGTCGTCAATGAGCCCCCCGCGATTGTTCAGCCTCCTGTCGCAAAAGCCGTAGACCCCATCGACCAGAAAGGCTCGGAAAAGCCGACCGTGGTGGAAACCAAACCAGCCGCGACCAAGACCAAATCAACCCCTCGTCGAACGACCCGTTCGAAAAACACTAAGGATCTGACATGAATTTGAAAGACACAAAAGTCATCGTGACCGGCGCAGCAAGCGGCCTTGGTCGTTGTTTCGCACTCAATTTTGCCCAAAATGGCGCAAAGGTTCTGGCGTTTGATATGGACGCTGCTGGACTTGAAGCCTTGGTCGCTGAAAACCCAGAGATCAAGACCTTTAAGGGCAGTGTTGCCTCAGAAACTGACGTGATCGCGTCGGTCGCCAAATGCAAAGAGTATTTTGGTGGCGTAAATTGCGTCGTTAATAATGCCGGTATTTTTCGCGATGGTTTGCTTGTGCGCCAAGACCGCACGACGGGTGAAGTTTCGACGATGTCACTCGACGATTGGCAGGCTGTGATCGACGTCGATCTGACCGGTCCATTCTTGTTTGCTCGCGAAGTTGCGGCGCAGATGGTCCGCGATAACGTGACCGGCTGTATCGTGAATATCTCGTCATGCTCACGCCACGGAAACCGCGGCCAGAGCAATTACTCCGCCGCCAAAGCCGGCCTTGTCGCTGACACCAAGCTTTGGGGCGAAGAGCTGGCAAAACACGGCATCCGCGTGGGCGCGATCGCTCCTGGTTTTGTTCAGACTCCGTTGCTTGATGGCATGCGCCCAGAAATGCTCGAAAAGATGCTCTCGAAAGTTCCGCTGCGTCGCGCCGCCAAGCCAGAAGAAATCTTCCAGGCTGTGCAGTTCATCGTCGAATGCGAATTCTTCACGGGCCGTTGCATCGACGTCGACGGCGGCATCGTTATGTAGGCAGCTGGCAGCGAGCGAGCATGACGATTCGGAATCTGAGCCGTCACTCGAGTTTCGCTGCAGTTGATTCGTCCAGAAAGTCCGTGAGCTCGCAAAAGGTCCATGTCAGCATTTCCTGTGGAACTGTCTGCTCTCCAATCTTCATGTCCGTGCCTTTTGTCCAGAATTCGGAACGTACCCTCCTAAACTCAGTCCGCAATTGCTCTACTAATTGTCGTTCTTCCGGCGCGAATCTTATCTGGACCAACTGTGTAGTCGCGATCCCGGAGCTGGTGAAGGTGGCCAACATTACGTCAGCGTGATGGACCGCTATCTGCTGAATTGCGGCCCACCAGTGTTGGGATTTCGCGCTGGGTGCTCTTAGCTCCGTCGAACGTTCAACTTCCTGAACATTTGCCTCCACAACATTCTGCGGCAAGCCGCTGAGCGTCACGAGCTCATCGATATCGGTAGTTCGTCCCATGCTGCGATCGCTGAAGACCAGGTCCTTGAGCCTCTCGATATCCCATCCCGTCGCGTGTTGATTGACCAAATACTGAGTTCCGCTCAAAACCAAGAGTTCGCCCTCGACCATGTCACGAAGGATCGACGCCAAGACATCCGTCGCCTGACGACGGAATTGATGGAAGATCTGCTCCCTTGTCCGTCCTTGCTCCTTTAAAAACCGGAAAATCTGCAACCACAACGTGCTTCCCACTTCTCCTCGGCGGTCACGCAAACCCTGCACCTGTCGCAGGAAAGTACGGTGGCTCATCCCGCACATGTCGGCCGCAACCCGGTTGGGTACGCCGTTTTCGCGTAAGTAGTCTGTCATCGATTCGAAAAATGCGTCCCGAACCCAGTCTAAGGACCTCCGGCGGTTTTCCATCATGCCAATACAGGCCACAGCACGACCGGCGCCGCGTGCAATCGTTTCAACTACGTCACGCTCCCAATCCGTCCAAGATTCCAGTGTTGTCATTTTTGTCACTCCTTGAGGTCGGATTCAGGTCTTAGAAGTAGGGGGTCTTAAAAACTAATTACATCGACAGGATCTAGAATGAAAACCATCCGACTTACCCTTCCTTTGCTTGTTTGCCTTCAGTTCGCGTGTGTTGTCTCGACGGAGGGCGAAGATACCGACCCAACCTCTGGAAGCATGAACAATGAAACCATGAACAACAACTCTTCGTCGAACAACGATGTGGACCCGAACAACGACGTAGATCCGACCAATAACGGAGACCCGGATGACCAAAACAACGGGGACAATAACGTATCGTCGCCGCAATTTGAGCTCGGAGACGACGACGAAATGCTCGCGACGCTCGATGGCGAAACGGTTTGCGAGGTCTCAACAGCGTTTTTTAACACCGCGCACACTGACGAAGAAGCTCAGCAAATCGAGTGCGCATGGATAGCGTATGAATCCAATGATGGCACGTTCGAAACAGATGCTGAGGTGCAGCAAGTGTGTCAGGAGGCGAATGACGAATGCATGGCAGAGCCGTTTGCTAGGGAAGAGGATCCGGGCACGGATTGCATAATAGATACCGAGGGCTGCGAAGCCACGATTGGCCTGTTTGAGGCATGCATTGAGGAACAAATCGCATCAGAACTTGCTGCGGTTGAGCTCTTGGATTGCGCTGCAGCCACCGTCGACGGCGATCCTTTTGCCAACGAGACGTACGCCCCTTCGTGCCTCGAGTTAGATGCCGAATGCCCGGGCCTTTTTGGGGAGTAGGTCACTATCTAAACGCTAACGCGGCTCACTGCCTGCTGCTCGCTGCTCACTGACATGCTATTCGTAGCTGATGATAAAACTCCTCTTCGTTGTTTTTTTAGTGTCGGTGGGCTGTGAGGCACCTCCCAATGACGCGGCCACGCCAACGCCTGTGGCTCCCTCGCCGGCCCCCATCGTGCCGGCGCCGTTCGTTTCGGCCGACACGCCACCTCAGCCTGAAGCCGAGCCACTAGCCGGTGATGTGCGCGGTCAATTGCGCGCAAAATACGCCCAACACACCACGCTTGATTATCGAAAGGCGCGTGAGCATCTTTTTTCGACGATCGATAATCGCGATGGGTGGGTCGAGGGGGTCTACACAGGTCTGCGTGTTCAGACGAAGAAGATCCCTAATCCTAATGTGATGAATTGTGAGCATTCGTGGCCGCAGTCCAGACTTTCCGGCGCGGCGAAATCGGATTTACACCATCTTTTCCCCGCGGATTCGTTTGCGAACAAAACGCGGTCCAACATCTATTTTGGTGATGTTATAAAAGTCGTTTGGGAAAAAGGCGGCTCAAAATTGGGCGATAATATTCGACAAAAACGGGCGTTCGAGGTTCGTCCTGAACAGCGGGGGAACACAGCGCGCGCCATGTTTTATATTGCGACGATCTACGATTACGAGATTCCATTTTGGGAGGAAGAACCGTTGCGGCAATGGCATATTCAAGATCCGGTCGATGACCTCGAGCGTAAACGCAACGACGCGATCGAGAAGATTCAGGGCAATCGAAACCCTTTTGTGGACCACCCAGAATTCGTAGAAAAGATCGCGGATTTTTAGGCGTATAAACGCGGCCTAATCGGCCAGCCAACTCTGCGTTTCTTCGCCTAGTGCCACCATATCCAGCGTGTCCCTGGCCCAGTCTGCTTTGGCTTCTTTGACCAATCTACGAAGCAGCCGAATGGTCACGACCTGTGCGGGTATGAACTCGGTCCAGACGATGTCTGCCAAAAATCTCCATTCGTTGGCATCACCCATTTTATCGCCGTTGGCCGCGTCAGCGCAGCGTTCGCAGAGCAGCAGGGTTCGCTCCAATATTGGGTCGTCTTGAACTGCCGGTGGCTCATAGGGTTGCAGCTTTAATCCGCTGGTCTCGCACAACTCACATTTCGATTTTGCTCGCCGTGCCAGGTCTTTTCCTAGGTCTTGCATGGCGAGTTTTCGTTCCTGATTTTTCTCGTATCCACTCATATATTCACCTTGGTGAGGTCCGGTCTCAGGAGGTCAGGTCTGAGGAGGTCTGGTCTCAGGACGTCCCAGAATACTGAGAAGCTAACCGTAGGATTTAAGTTTGCGGTACAGAGTTGACGAGCCAATCTCGAGCTGTTCCGCCGTCTTAACACGATTGCCGTCGTTCAGTTTTAGCACCGACTGAATGTACTCCCTCTCAGCCTCGTTCAGCGGAAGAATCTTTGCTCCATTCGTCAATGGACGACGAGGCGCGACTCGGGGCTCCTCAGCCAAATCTTCGAGTTCAACCCTGTCCCCCTGAGCCAGGGCCATTGCTCGCTCCATGGCGTTCTCGAGCTCGCGTACGTTGCCCGGCCAGTGGTATCGATGTAGCT
>JBBKVQ010000187.1:0-23889 GCA_037968515.1 Bradymonadaceae bacterium | reverse complement strand
CCACGTTTGAACACGCTTCACATACGTTGTTTGCTACGTCGCATTTGGAGGCAACGGCAGTGGTGCAGGTCGCATTATCGACGCATTGAACACAGGCGTTGTCGGTGGTCGGAACTGCTTCCTTACATACTAATTCACCACTGCATCCCGCGCCGTTGAGACAAGCCACACAAGTATTGGTTGCGGTATCGCAAACGTCGTCGCCACAATCGGTGTTTCCAAGACATCGCACGCAGACGTCGTTCGCGAGGTCACACACAGGTGTCGTGCCACCGCAATCACCGTTGCCACGGCATGTCACACACGCGTTCGTTGTCGTGTTGCAGACATCACCATCATCACAATCCGTGTCGCCGACGCAGGCGACGCACACGTTCGCAACGGTGTCACACGCTTGCTTGGCAACGTCGTCACAATTGGCACTTGTCAGGCATTCGACACATGCGCCCGTAGTCGTATTGCAAACACCGGTGGTGCAAGCAGGGTCACAATCCCCCGCATCGATGGTCGTATCGACATCGGGGGTGATGTCCTCACCGACATCGGCCGCATCGGTCACGGCGATATCGGTGCCAGCATCCACCTGAGGTATGGGTTTTGAGCCTTCGGAGTCGGACGAACATCCTAATGCCATCAACGCATATTTCAGCCCATCTAATCTAGAAATTCGTAAACATCTTGTTCGAAAGTTAAAAGTTCTAGGGCCCTGTTGCGCCACAAAACTTCCCTCCAACAATAGATTTGCAGGTAATCCCATTGGTACAATCACTATCCGACGCACACTCATACGTGCAGCGTCGTGTTCCACCGAACTGTTTGCAGACTCCCCCTTGGCCTGTGCATGTGCTGTCGTCGACACATGCATCAAAATATTGGTCATATGCCGGACAAGAGGTGAGCACTTCCGTAATCATACAAACTTTGACTCCTGTCTGAGTGATGTCGTTGCGTGTCGACTCAATCGCACCATAAGGATTCGGACACGTGTTGTTGTCGTAAATCTGCATGCAGTAGTTGCCACTAAAGGTCGCACCCACACCAAAAGTGGTGGGCACACACGCAAATCCATCCGCACAACTGGAGTTGCTGACACAGGGCTGACATGTTCCTCCGCTTTTCAGTTTGATCGATGAACACATGTTTGTGACGACGTTACACGCCGTTGGATCGACTCCATCGGTGCAGTCCACAGCCTCGGTGGCGCTGGTGCACTCAAGGCATCCTTTCACTGGATCGCAATAGTTTTTGGCTAACGTCATATGTGAACAATCGGCTTTTACCGAACACTTCACACACTCGTTTGTCCCAGGGTCGCATTTGGCCTCGGCCGCAGTGGTGCAGCTATTGTTATCAAGACAAGTCACGCAGGCGTTGTCGGTGGTGAGTCCTCCTTGTTCTTCTTTGCACATCAAGTCCCCGCCGCATCCCACGCCATTCAGGCACGCCACACAAATATTGGTGGCGGTATCGCAGACCTCGTCGGTACAATTCTCATCACCCACACATTCCACACAGGTGTTGGTCATGGTGCAGACTTCGTCGGCGCCACACCCTTCGATGCCTACGCATGCGACACAGGCATTGGTCGCGGGGTTGCAAACGCCTGTATCTTCAGAACAGTCGCCGCTGTCGACGCATCCGACGCACATGTCCGTCGTGTTGTCGCATACGGGTTTGGCGGTCGGGCAGTCGACGTCACCGACACATCCCACACAAGTCTTGGTGCCGGTGTCGCAAACACCGGTGGTGCACGGCGGATCGCACTCAACCGTGGCATCCACTTCGACATCGGGGGTGATGTCCTCACCGACATCGGCCGCATCGGTCACCGTGACATCTGTGCCAGCATCACTCCCGCAATATTTTGAATCACTTGCGCAGCATTCTGCCTGAGACAACTCGCCGTTTTCGCAGCGATTAGTCGAGTCACTGCAGCCGATAAATGCGCTCGCGACGAAAATCATAAGAAATACGTTCTTCATTTTTTCTCCCCCCATTTTCGAGGAAATTTTTTAGTTGCCGCTATCAGACGCGATTTTGCCCTTGCCTGTCAATGCATCAATGCGATCGGTTTGAACAAAGCGAAGGCCGTGTAAGTCGTTGATATCTTTTTGCTGTGTTGAATTCGGACGTTTTTTCGCAACATTTTGGCGCTTCGACCGATAACCGGTGGCCTTTGTGTTTTGGACATCCGAAAATGAAAATAATGACATTGCTTTTGCTACTGAGCTTCAGCTCGATGGGTTGGGCACAAACCACCCCTGCGGTCAGTGCTCAAGAGCATTTTGAAAACGCTCAAGCCGCCAATGATGCGGGGGATTTTGACCAGGCCATCCTGGAGCTGGAGAGGTCGTGGAGGCTTGAAGAAAAACCAGAGACCCTCGCCTTGCGCGTCCGCGTGCTTGAGTCGATGGGGGAGCCTCGTTTGGCGCTCGATATCATTGAGCAAAACCGGGAGCTGCTCGGCTCGGTTCCGGACGTCTATTTGGTCGAGGAACGCCTGCGAGAATCGTTGCGCGACAACACCGCTGTCGTCGTTCCGACACCGGTGGCGCCCGAGCGCTCCACTTTGAACACTGTTGGGCCTATTTTGTTGGGGGCGGCTGGCTTGGGACTTGGGGTCGGCTCCGTCTTGCTGCTGGTGTCTGAGACTTGCCAGGTGGAAAGTGTCCAAGGCAACTGCATCGAGCTTGAGGAACCGTCCACGGCGCTTGGCGTGGGCGTGGGCGCGCTGGGCGTCGGCGCGCTTGCCGGAGCAATCTATTGGTGGATCGCCGGTGCACCTGACGAGCCCGAGGCCCTTCCTGCGACTCAGGAGACCCCATGAAGCTTTTGGTGTTTCTGATGGTTCTTTTGAGTGCACCCGTGTTTGCGCAGGAAGGAAGGGTTGCGGTCATTCCTTTTGATCAAACCGATGGATCACGTGCGGCCGCTTCACGCATGGCCGAAATGCTCGCCGGGGCCGGTCGCGACGTTGTAAATGGCGGGCCTGTGTTTGAGGCAGTTTCTCAACATCGAATTGATGTCCCAAACGAAATCGCCAGCGAGTTTGTTGGCGTGAGCGAGCGCATTGCACAAGGTGGAAACGACTTCTTTTACAAGGGAGAGACCCAAGCACTTGAGATCCTTTCGCCGATACTGGAGCTGGGGGTTCGGAATTTTGCCTACTTGGCGTCCCGGCCCGATTTAGTTCCGCAATATTACGAGGCAGGACTGATTGTTTTGCGGGCGTATCAAGGTTTAAAACGCCCAGATGATGTGAAAGCGACGGCGCGCCTGCTTGCGCGATTATTTCCTGCGCTTTCGCCCAGCTTAAAAACAGCACCACCTGACGTCTTAGAAATGATGCGAAATGCCAAGGCGAGCGTGCTTGAAAAAGATGGCGCGAAGGTGGGGGTGAGGGTGGAGGGAGCAGAGGATTGTCGTCGGTACCTAAATGGCACCCCAGTCGAGGATGGGTCCTATCCCGTCGCGTCGCAGACTCCAGTCTATGTTTTTGTTGAATGCCAGGGACGTCGCTCGGCGGTGTGGGAGCTTCGCCTTCAGCCTGGCCGCAATGTGGTCGTGCCCATTGTTCCCAGTTATCAGGACGGGTTTGCGATGTCTGACGACTCGTACCAATCGCGTCGTGATGCGGAGCTTGTGATGCAGGCTATCGCGTTTTGGGGAGGTTTTGACGAGGTGGTTGGTCTTCGACAGCCCACAACCCAACAAAACGCACCGACCCTTTTTGGCCACCTTCGCGAAGGTCATGTGACCTGGACCGAAACTCGCGATGTGCCGGCTTTTGTTGGGTTCGTGGAGCGTACTTTTGATGTTCAGGTTGCCGCCGGAACAGCGGCAGAACAGCAGCCCGACTTTATCGGCTGGTCGCTTGTTGGGGGCGGTTTTCTTGCCGCTGCGGGCGGAGGGGCATTGATTTTGGTTGGAAATGCCAAAGCGGTGGATATCAAATGTTCGGGCTCAGCAGTTCAAAAGCCCGATCCCAGCGATTGTGACGGCGCTCAAGTTCCGCTTTCTGAGTCCGAGTTCGAGAGTGAACGCACCACCGCAAATGCGCTTCGAATTGGTGGGATTTCGTTGGCTGCCGCCGGCGTGGCCGCGATCGCGTGGGGAGTTTGGAGGCTGCTTGATGACGATGCACCCGAACATATCGAACCGGCTGGCGGAGGTTTCACATGGCAGTTTTAAAGTACTTGTGGCCGCTGATTTTTTTGGTTGGCTGTTATGACCTCGACTACGAGCCTTCGGACGGAGTTATTCAGGACCAGAATGAGCCCCCTGTCGTCGTGATCGAAACGCCCGAAAATGGCGCGACCGCGACAAGTCCTTTGGTGGTCACCGGTGTGGCGACGGACAAGGAAGATGGAGATTTAAGCAGTGGCATCGTTTGGAAGGCAGACGGAACACTGATTGGAGTTGGTGCTTCAATCAGCCCAGAGCTTACGGTTGGGGACCACACACTTGTGGCTTCCGTGGCGGACTCGGAAGGGGAACTGGCTAGCTCAGAAATTACTGTGACGATTACAAATGGGGGGACATGATGAATAAGATGAAACGAACCGCGGCATTTTTGATGCTGCTAATGATGGCGGGCTCTTGCGGCGATGAAAATACACCCGGAACGCCCGGTCCGAATACCAACTCGCAGACCAACAACAACGTGGCCACAAATAACGTGGACTGCAAGCCATCTGCGGGTGGGGTCGAGATTTGTGATGGTATCGACAATAACTGCGATGGAAATACCGACGAGGGTTTTAATGTCGGCGGTGAATGTGTGGTCGAGACCGGCGTTTGCAAAGGCACAGGGGTTTATCAGTGCAGTTCGACCGGAATTGAGGCCGTGTGTTCAGTCGCAGCTCCGGCGGTCGAAACCGAAATCTGTGATGGCATCGACAATAACTGTGACGGCGAAATCGACGAGGGTTTCGACGTCGGTACAGTGTGTACGGTCGGCGTTGGTGAGTGTGCCGTGGAGGCGACCATTCAATGTGGTGATGACGGTGGGTCGGCCTGTGATGCGATTCCTGGAGATCCGGGCGATGATGAGCTTTGTGATGGTCTGGACAATAACTGCGACGGTGAGATTGACGAAGGCTTTGCGACTCTTGGGGACGCCTGCGATGTTGGCGTGGGCGCTTGTCTAGCCTCTGGGACAGTCATCTGTGCTGCCGATGGTAGCGACGTGGTCTGCGACGCGGTGGCGGGAACACCCAGCGCTGACGAGCTTTGTGACGGCATCGACAACAACTGCGACGGGACCATCGACGACGGTTGGGATGAGCTTGGCACCGCGTGTACGTCGGGGCAGGGTGTATGCATGGTCGCCGGCATGCGGGTATGTGATGGCGGGGAGTCCACCAAGTGTGATGCGCTTGCGTTGGTCCCGCAGGTCGCTTCGGAGCTGATTTGCGACAATCTGGATAATGATTGCGATGGTCAGGTGGATGAGGGGTGTGATGACGATGGCGACGGATATTGCGACCAAACCTTCGCGAACATGGGGGGTACGGTCTGCACAAAGGGTAGCAATGACTGCAACGATATGGTGGCCGCGATCAACCCGGCTGCAATCGAGATTTGCGATAATATCGACAATAACTGCAATAACGCGGTGGACGACCAGCCTTCAGATGGGGTCACGTATTATTTGGACTGTGACGGCGACACCTTCGCCGCGGCCACGCCAAACGGTGTGTTCGGTTGTGCCGCACCAGCGACTTCGGTCGCGATGACCAGTTGCAACGGCGCATCGACGGCGACGTGGACGGACACGGCGCCCATGGGCGGGAATATTGACTGTGTCGACACCAATGCTGATTTTCGTCCAAACCAGACGGCGTTTTTCACCACGTCAGGTAATCCCACGGGCAACGTGCAGCCGTTCGATTATAACTGTAGCAACGTGATCGAGCGTTTTGATAGCGATGTTTTTACCGGAAATATTAATGATCCTTGTCCAGTCGGGACTTACGACTTCATCAATAATCGATGTTCGGCCCCGGCCACCGCGACTGCGTGGGCGGGTTCCTTGCCAGCGTGCGGGGTAAACGCTATCTACACCACTTGTTCCAACTACACGCGTTCGGGATCAACTTTCAATTGCACAAGTTCTACCCGAACAGCCGCCGCCAAGGTGCAATCATGTCATTAAAACCATTTTTTATTCTTTTAGCGGTTTTGATTGGATGCGGCGATGATGGGCCGACCACAACAACGAAACCGAACACAAATAACACGTCGACGTGCACGCCCACGGCGGGTGGGGTCGAGATTTGCGATGGTGTCGACAACGACTGTGATGGCGAAACCGATAACGGTTTTGATGTCGGTAGTTCGTGCACCGGCGAGGGTACATCCTGTGCCGGCGTGATTGTTTGCACGGCCGACAAGGTTGCGTCGCGTTGCGAGGTCGCTGCTTCTGCGGGAAGCGCTGAAATCTGTGACGGTGAAGACAACGATTGTGACGGCGAAATTGATGAGGGCTTTGACCTTGGCGTTGCGTGCTCAGTAGGCGAAGGCCCTTGCGCGAACACAGGAGTCACGGTGTGTTCTGCTGACGGAGCGTCGGCTGAGTGTGATGCAATCGCGGGTGTTCCCGGCGACGTCGAAATCTGTGACGGAATCGATAATAATTGTGACGGCGAAATCGATGAAGATTTTGTTGCTGAGCTTGGAACGGCCTGCTCGGGCGGCCTGGGTGAATGCGCGTTTTCTGGCACTAAGATCTGTGATGAAGCGGATCGAAGTCAGCTGACATGCGAGGCGGATCGAGTCGAACCGGTGGCAGAGTTGTGTGACGGACTCGACAATGATTGCGACGGCGAGGTGGATGAGGATTTCCCGTCTTTGGGCATTACGTGTGCTATCGGTAAAGGAGTCTGCCGCAGTGTAGGTGCGTTGGTGTGCAGCGAAACCGGCGCAGACTTGGCTTGTGGCGCCCTGGTTATCATGCCCACAAGTGGTTCCGAGACCATGTGTGATAATCTCGACAACGATTGTGACGGCGTAGCGGATGAGGGCTGCGACGACGACAGAGACGATTATTGTGACGATCAGTTCATCTACTTGCAGTCGACAACCTGTCCAAAAGGCGGAGGCGATTGCGATGATGCTGTCGTTGCGGTTAATCCCAGCGCCATCGAGGTATGCGACGCCGTGGATAACAACTGCAGCGGCACGATCGACGTCAACGCTACCGACGCTTCGACGTTCTACTTGGACTGCGATGCCGACACCTATGCGTCAGCGACGACTAGCTCTCAGGTGAGCTGTGTTGCGCCGCCTACCGCGACTGCGTCGATGGTATGTGGTTCGCCAACGGGTGTTTGGACGGATACTGCGCCAAACACCACTGATATTGACTGCAACCCAACCAATGCCAACGTTTACCCGGGCCAAAACGCCTTCTTTGCATCGGCGATGACAGGAACGCCGCTGACCAACTTTGGAACTTTTGATTATAATTGTGACGGCCAGGCCACCAAAAAATTGCCGAATCTAGGCAAGGCAAGCGACCCGTGTGCCAACGTGCAATGGGTTTCAATTGGGGGCGGAGCTTGTTTCGCTGCGCTTGCCGATCCATCAGAGGGTTGGGTGACCTTTTCGCCCAATTGCGGGACGAGCGGCACCTACACCTACTGTCAATACACTCGTCAGGGCACGACAAGCACATGCACGGGGACTCGAACGACACGCACTCAAACCCAAGAGTGCCATTGAGCTTACGAGCTGCACGAAAGCTGTGAGCATCCAGGCCGGTTGCGGGCCCATTCGGGCCGTTTTTCGGCGAGGTGCTCACGGCCAGGTTGCTCGTCGTACGGATGACGCAGCGTGTCCAAAAGCTCGTTGACCAACGAGTAGTCTGACTTCTCGGCTGCGTCGATGGCGAGTTGTGCCAGGTAATTGCGAAGTACAAAGCGGGGATTTGCAGCGTTCATGACAGCGATTCGCTTTGCACCATCTAATTCGCGAACCCTCGTCGCCCAAGTCTCAAGCCAAGCGTTCAGTTCGTTTCGATGTGCCTCAAGTTTGGCTGGGCGATAGAAGGCATGCTCCAACGCACTTAATGACGGCGCCTTGACGTCAACGCTGGCGAGGTCGCGGAAAAAGAGGGTCATGTCGGCCTCCGAAGCGGCCAAGAGCGCAAAGAGCGTCGATGCCAGTGCCTCGTCGGTATCAAGGAATTCGTCGAGCCCAAGCTTCCGCACGATCATATCTTTTTGTGCGTCTTCGAGCGCTTCAGCAAACACATCCAAACCAGCTTCTACACCCTCGATACCCAAAATCGACACCAACGCCTCGCCAAGCCGGGCGAGGTTCCAATGCGCGACAAAAGGTTGGTGGCCGTATCGATATCGCCTGTTTTGGGCGTCCGTTGTGTTCGGAGTCCAATCGGGATCAAAATCTTCGAGCCAGCCGTAGGGGCCGTAGTCGATCGTCAGGCCTAGAATCGACATATTATCTGTGTTCATGACGCCGTGAACAAATCCCACGCGCATCCATTCAACGGCCAACACCGCTGTGCGGCGACAGACCTCATTATACCAATCTTGGTAACGTTCTGGTGCCTTGGTGTCGAACTCTGGGAAATCACGGCTGAGCGTGAAGTCGACAAGTGATTTCAACGTTTCAAGGTCGCCGCGCGACGCCAAAATCTCAAACGATCCAAATCTAATGAACGATGGGGATACTCGGCACACAATGGCGCCGTGTTCGGGCCGTGCTCGCCCGTCGTAGAACATGTCACGCACCACAAGGTCGCCGGTGTCGATGAGGCTCAACGCACGGGTTGTCGGCACGCCCAAGTGGAACATGGCCTCGCTGCAGAGGAACTCGCGGACTGACGACCGCATCACTGCCCGTCCATCGGCGGTACGCGAGAAAGGCGTAGGGCCGGCGCCTTTGAGTTGCAGCTCGAAGCGTTGACCCGAGTCATTCACGACTTCTCCCAAAGAAATCGCCCGGCCGTCACCCAACTGTCCTGCCCAGTGGCCAAATTGGTGGCCTCCGTAACACGCTGCCGAAGGTTTCATGCCGTCGAGGACCTTATTGCCTCCAAAAACCTGAGCAAATTCATCACTTTTTACCCATTTTTCATCCAGTCCAAGGTCAGCGGCAACCTCGCTTGAGTACGCAACCAGGGTTGGATTGCGGACAGGTGTCGGATTCACTCTCGAGAAACACGCTCCATGCACCTGACGGCGAGTATTTTCCGGGTTAGGGTCCGCAGGGAGTTCGTCTACAAATCGGTTATCGAATTTCAACATTTTTGGTTTCCACCGTCTGGATGCGTAAAGGTGTCGTGGTCTTCTTCGCCACGTGGTTTCAGGCAGGCGTAGTCCTTTTGAACCACAACTTGAGTCGTCGCGGAGTCCGAAAAAGGCACCTTGGCTTCGAAACCCTCGTCCTCTGAAGCTGCCCATCGACTCAGAATCTCTTTCGGTGCCAGAACAAAAAAGCCGTGGGGTGTCGCTAAAATTTCGACGTGTTTGGCATCAGCGGGGCGGATGCCAAATTCTAGGAATTTGCCCAAGGCGAGCCCGGTCGTGTCCACCACTTCGTCGCCGTTAGCCAGTGCTTTGACTTCAGTTTGGCTGAGTCTCAGTCGGATTGAATTTCCGCGAAGTCGAAGTTTCATTTGGCTCCTTGCAGTGCCTTTAGGCCTGCATGTGGCAGGCAGCTTCCGGGCGAAACCCCATACAGCGCTGCAATAATCTGCTCAATTTGATGCTGAAGATGACGAACGGTCTCGAAATCGTCGGAAGGTGTGATGCCGAAGCGGCGTTCCGATGAATCTGGGTCCTGAGCCAAGAGGCGTTGAACGGTGCTGACTAACACATCGACCAGAGGCGACACGGTCACACACCAATCGCCTGGCTCGGGGAAGGGCAAGTTACGAACATCGCCAACCTGGTAGTGAAGCGTTGGGTTCATGGCATTCAATAAGGCGCGGGGAGCACTCGAGTTCAGGACGGCCATCGCAGCGTTAATATGGACGGGATCGTCGTGAATCGAAAAAATCGCGGGGCCGCTCATGTCAGCCACGGCGCCGACGGGAAACGCTCGCGCCGAAAATTGCAGACCGCCAAAATCAGTGTAGGTCAGTCCCTTTCTGAAAACAGAACCATGACCGGTTAGATTCGAGGTTTTATTTTTTCGATAAAATGTGCGCGCATTCAGGCTTAGGTCGACGGCGTGTTCCCAGTTTCCCCACCAAGGCGCGACCGGTCCGCCCTTACTATAAAGCGCCCAAGCGGATTCGTAGGGCAGTTCGGCCGATACCCAATTATCTTTTGAGCTCGCCCATTCGACCCATTCGGCAAGTGCTCCAGCATTAAAAAGTTCGCAACTGATTAGATCTTCGTCGCGCACTTGATTTAATTTGCGAACAAATTCCAGGTTATTTCCGGTTTTGTTTTGTGCAGGGATTTCGAAATAATCACCCAGCTTTGGCATCGCATCAAATTGATGGATGAGTGGTTCGGAAAGCCAGTGTGCAATGGGGTTTCCGGGGATTGTATCAAATCGCGAGGTGTCCATTTCTGTGGCTTTAATTTTCCGCCAATTAAGCCGTTTTTGGGCCGCCTTGCCGGCTCGCAAATCGTGGAACTTCGTGGCACCGGTGTTTCGGTCGAGGACAAACCCCACCACAGATGCCTTTTCGCCATTGAGGGCCCGGAAAACTCCCGGGCCGAAATGAACGAAGGTATCCAAATGCCCTTCATTTAGAAGCGCGATTCGAGCGACCTCGAACCTTCGGACGAACCAGAAACTCTGCTGGGCCAGCACCCCGGTGCAGACCGTCGCGAGGTCAAAACACCGTCGAACGAACGCGGCCGACAGGTCGCCGTCAAAAGGGGCGAAGCTCTTCAGTGCTTCCCGGGTGGCCTTGGGCATCGAGCGAGCACCCATATACGGCGGGTTTGTGATGACCACGCTGGCTGCGGGGACCTCGTCGAAGAGACCGTCGGCTTGGATGATATTGGCTTCGAAGACAAGTGCGAGGTCCTTTGCCTCAGCCCCGAGGATGAAATGTGCGTGCCGCTGCACGACGTCTCTGCAGGTGCGAACGGCCTCTGGGTCTAGGTCGACTCCGCGAACCAACTCGAAAGCTCGGCGTGGCGGTGTTCCGTTTTTGATGAGGATATCGACCCAAGCCAAGAGCATCTGCCCGCTGCCACACGCAGGGTCGAGCAGGTCGGCCTCACCGGAAAGCGCGTAACAGGACTCGGCCAGAATATGTGCGACCCACCTCGGCGTGTAGACCTGAGTTGTCGCGGTTGAATTGAAGTGTTTTGCCTCCGCGTGGTGATGCGCGGCGAAGGCGAGCGCACGTTGGCGTTCGCCTTGGTGTTGGTGGATCCAGCCCATAGCGTGTGGCTCAAGTTCCAAGGGGCGCAGCTGCTCGTCCGGGATTTCGCCTTGGCCAGAAAGCCAACGCCGAGTCTGTTCGCAAAAGTCGTCAAGAGAATCGGTGGGCAACCGCCGCAAGAACCGCAACAGCTCAAGTTCACCCCACTCAAGTGGTGGAAGTCGGCAGGGATCGTTGTTGGGCATCTAACGGGTACTCGTGCAGAGATGAGCAGTGGGCGCGATTCTGCGACGAATAGGGACTGATCGCAATGCCCGGCTGGCGGCGGACCAATCACTGGCAGTCAGGATGCCTTCGCACCTCATTCATGAACTTGTTTTTCTGAGCCAACATCCTGTAACGTCTCGCACATTCGCAAAAAAGGTTGGAAAAGTGTCTGATAATCTATCGGAGCGCTCATCGATGTCCATGGACGGCGTGATCGAGGAGCAACAAAACGAGAAGAGAGTTGATCAAAAGATCGCGTCCGAACTTGGAACGATCTTCAATCAGCTAGACCGACTCGTAACCATGATGCGGGTGTACCCCAAAGGGCATCCGATTTTGGACGAGATTGCACAAGGTATTATCTCGCGAATTCGTCCCGCCATCGCGACTTTTGGCGATTTAGAGGTGAACCTAGGCGCGACGGAATTGCAGACCGCTGGCGGCACGGTTTTTTTTAGTGCTGAACAATCCGAACGAAAACAATTCATCTATTATAATGCTTACGCCGACGGTGTAATTCGGGTGGAATTCCATGAGGGAATAACCTCGAAGAACTTGCAGGACTTTCTTGGGGTGATCAATCGAGCGTCGCAGGGCGGAATTGGTTCGGACGACGACACGGTTACCTTGTTATGGGAACTCGACCTGGACACGATCAGTTATTCGGCTGTCGAAGGGTTTGTCGACACCGGCTCGATGGATTCGTTTGGCGAGATGAACGAAACCGAGGCCACTCAGGTGGTTTCAGAGGCCGCGATTGAGCCGCGAGGTGCCGCAGCCGACCGCCTGTTAGCGCTGTTTTCTAACCTGAACCTTGTTCATCTCGACCTGTTCACTCGCATGCAGGTTACCGCTCAGGCCAAGATGTCCGTGCCGACCTTGAGCGACCGCGATTTGGCTTATGCATTTGGCGTCGACGATGCCGTGATTTTGAAGCTCATGACTGAGTGGACTTCAGGTGTCGACCTTGAGTACCGGTTGATCGAGGCGTTGTTGAGTATCGTGCGAACTTCTCCGCACAGCGAGGAAGGACGAAACGCTGCGGATCTGGTGACCCAGGTCACGCATAATCTGTTGGATCAAGATATGTTCGCGCAGGCGGCGCGCGTGCTTGAACTGCTGCACGATCGGCGCGAGTTGTTCGCGAATCTTGAGTACGATCCGATGGGGGCGCTGATCGATGAGCTGTCGGATCCGATGCGTCTTGAGGCCCTGATTTACACCATGCAGACGAACACCTCGAAGCGCGACGAGCTGGTTTCTTTGCTCTTGATGTTGGGACCGGCGAAGGTGCAATGGCAGATCCTTTTGTTGTTGGCCGACGAAAAGCGAAAAGTCGTAGCGATTCCTCAAATGGTCGACGTTTTGCTGAAAACGATTCAGCCCGATAATGAGCTGCAGTTTCTGGCAAAAGAAGTCCTGACTGAGACTTATTTTCGGCGGCTTTTTCCGGTTCTGGCAGACCGCGAATCCGACGGATTTAAGCCGATGCCTCGATTGATTCGCGCGGCGCTACAGTTCGACAACCGTGAGGTTATTAAGACTGCCCTCCTTGTCGATCATCCGGTCTGGAAAGACGAAACGCTGGCCGACAAATACCTGCAGCCTTTGTCGAGCCACGACGATGAAGAGCTTCGTAAGCTGGCGTTGCGCCGGCTGGGAGAGCACCACGCAGAACGTTTCAGAGCGGCGATTCGTGAGTCTGTTCTTGCCCGGAAATTTAAGGGGCGCACTCACGCTGAACTTCGCTTCTTGATGCGCATCTTTTTGGAATCAGGCGGGGACTCACCGCAGACATTGAGGGGCCTTTTGGATACCCGTGGGTGGCTCAACAAAGCGCACCGAGAGTTCGCCAAGATGGCCGCCGCCGTTTTGATGGAATTTGGCGATGAAGAGACAGTCGCGTTTGTCACGGAGCGTGCGGCGAGTGCGCTGACCCATCCCGATTTGCGCGAATCCTGGCACCAGAGTTTGGTCCGTTTTTGTCCGCCCGAGGCCGCAATCGAATCCCAAGATTCGGCTTCGGAATCCGCTGAACTTGATCCTCTGAGGGGGAAAGTCGGGGTCGCCGAGCGTCGTTATATCGAGGCGGATAAAAACGGCGTCTTTTTTGCGGATGGTGTGCCCAGCGAGCCCTGGGAAGAGGGCGAAGACCTGGTCGGAGTCGGAGATTTATCAGTTTCGTGGAACAAGGTGCCCGGATTGGAAGCACTGAATGCCAAGTCTGACAAAGACAAGGAGCCATCGTGAACGATACTTCGACCAACACGATTCAGAACACGCTATTCCTCGAACAGCGAACGGCCAAAACCGACGACGTTCTGGTCCGTGAGGTGGGGCCTCAGATTTGCGTTTTCCTGTCGAGAATTATCAAACTGTCACAGCTTTTTGCCGTCGAACATGCGCAGACCTTGTTGGCATGTCGCGAGTTCGCAGAGTGGCTCGATGAGGCCATGCGAGCCAATTCCGAAGAGTTTCTGCAACTGCAGATGACAGATTCCAACTATTTCATCAACGGGCAACTCATCCGGATGGACGCGCGCGCTTACGCGACGACCCTCGATGTTCGTACGACGTTGCTTGGTTATGCGCTGAACCAACTGACGTTTAGTCGTGGGATTGTATCCGATGAGTTGCTTGAGTTTGTGCGGTTGCTGCACGACGTCCGAGGCGCGGGTTTACTCTCGATTCAAGATTTCCGGCAGCCTCACCTTGAACTTGCGAACGTCACCGAACAAGAGCTGGATATCCCGCAAACGGAGGACGAGCGGCGAGTCGTTATCGAGATTTATGCGTCACTTTTGGTTAAAGCCAGCGTGTATTTTCACCGCTTGCGCAGGGGCGCCCAGCCGTCGTCAAAATACATCAAGAGACTGGTGCAACAGATCGCCGAAAGGCTCAGTGACCAAGGCGATATTTTTGTCGGCCTGATTAATCTGAGGATGGTGACTGGGCAAGATTTTGTGCACGCAGTCAACACCTCGATTTACGCGATGATGCTCGCCGACGCGATTCGACTGGAACGAATGGATATCGTGCGATGCGGCATGACCGCGCTGACGCAGGATATCGACCGCCTGCAAGTGATCGAGGCCGACACCGACGAAGTGTTTTCGACCGGTGATGAAACACATTTTAAAACCAATTTGTCGTCGGTGACGTCGATGAGCCGCATTGGGGCCACCGATGTGTTATCGGCACTACGACTGGTCACAAGTTATGAGCGAGGGTTTCCGTTTAATAAACCGCTGCCAGCGTCTTGGTATCGCGAAGAGCTCAGGCCCCACTTATTGAGCCGGATTGTCGAAATCGCTCGCCACTACGATATTGCGACGCAAGGACTCGAAGGGGAAACGAAGACCCCCGACCGCGCGTTGCAGGCCATGATGATGACGATGGGGTCTCATTACGATCCGAACTTGATGAAGATTTTTGTGAATGTCGTGGGCATCTATCCAGTGGGCTGCGTCATCGAGCTGTCGTCGAGAGAGCGTGCGGTGGTCATGCGCAGCCCCGAGGTTGTGACTGAAAATCGAATTTCAAACGCAGTGCGCCCCATCATTCGGATGCTCGATGCGACCGAGCGCATTATCGATCTTGCCCTGGAGCAGAATCAGGGGTTACGAATCGTACGAATCGTCGAGGAAAAAGAGCTCACCGAGAGGCCCGGAGCGTTCTTCCTTTTTTGACCCTACGACTGCCTTCATTCCACGAAAAATATCATGTCGGTTATCGCGCTGTCTGCGCTTGTTGTGATCGTATTCGTGGCGTTTTTTACCGAGGCCGTCGTTGGTTTCGGCGCGACCGTCATTACTCTATCGCTCGCCGCAAACTTTCTTGATCTTACCACGATTTTGCCAGCTTTTGTGCCGCTGAGCGCGATGCTCTCGTTGTCGATTGTTTCCCGAAACTGGATCCATATCGCACGTGGTTTCTTGTGGTCGCGGCTGATGCCGGCGATGGCCATCGGGATGGGCATCGGCATGTTTTTGTTTCGAACGATCGACTCCAAGCACTTGCTCACGGTGTTCGGAGTCTTTGTTTGTGTCGTGTCGGTCAAAGAACTGTTTCAGCTGACCAAGGCCTATTATAAGCCGGTGCGCCTGCTTCCGGTGCGAGCGCTACCTCCGGTCGTTTCGTTCCTTTTGCTGACCGTCGGCGGAGTGATTCACGGGATTTTTGGAAGCGGCGGGCCGCTGGTCGTTTATGTCGCCGGACGGGAATTACCGTCAAAAACGACGTTTCGGGCGACCCTTTCTGCGCTTTGGCTGGCCAGTAATATTGTGCTGGTTTTTGGCTACGTACAAAGTGGTATGTTCACCGCCGACACCGCACGACTTTCGGCCTGGATGCTTCCTGCGTTGATGGCGGGCTTATGGCTGGGCGAAAAGGCTCACCACGCAGTGAACGAAAAGACGTTCAAATTCGCCACGTGGGGGATTCTCCTTTTTGCGTCATTTTCTTTGCTGGGACGATCGTTGCTTTAGTTCCAAGTCATACACTTTTTATGCGCCACGCCGTCGCCCATCATCACTTCCGGTCCCCATTTTACGCATTCTTTCTTTCTTTTGGGTCGTTGGATCAGGTCCAAGGTCTTCAGCACGTCCCTTAACGATTTTTTCTGATAGGGAAGCTCCGTGTAATCTTCAGGCCCGCGCAATGACAGCCCAAGGGTGCCACGCGTCTGCGTGATCGTCAGAAGCTCGACTTCGTCGGGGCTGATTAACACTGTGACCGTCGTGTAGCCGCCGCGGCGGTCGTCGCGGGTCTCGGACATCTGCGCTCCGACTGCCAATAGGGTGACGTTCTGCACAAGTGTCATCGTGACGTAGCCCACCCCCTTTTTGCCGTCCTCGTTGATGGCCTCTTGGTCGGTGGAAAGCGGCAACGTGTAGACGATGTCGACGCGGTCGCCCGGCGAAAGTAGGCCGGCCATCCCAGACATTGCATCGACGGGCAGGGTAAATGCCCTTTGATCGGGCGGAATGCGCATGCTCAGCTTGAACACCTGCGCTTCGGTTACGAAGTCGCTGGTAAGAATCATTGCACCGCTGTCGATATTTACTGAGGTCGGTTGGCCGATGAAAATCGCGATATCGTCAGGATAAATCGGGTTTGGCGGCAAGTAGGAGGTGGGCACCATTCGGGTGGTGAAATGCGATTGTTGAATCGGAGTCCCACGCGGAATTTCGGTGGCTGCCACGATGATTTCGACTGGTGGACCAGCGACCTGAGTGGTCGCTTCTTGGACCTCTTGAACATATAAAAACATCAGTGCGGCTGAAAACAGGCCGATCATGATGGCGACAACGACGAGTCGTTTGCGGCTCTTGCTCAATATGGGTGGCGGGGGCGCGATGGCATTCATAGTGTCTCCGTGACGTTGGTTATGAATCCATTCTGGCACCTGGTTTTGTGAATCGAAGCGGCCTGAAAGAAATTTCAGCCTAGTTTTCGAGGCTCGCGCGGATGGAATGGCCCTGATAGATTTCAACCCATGAAAACGGATCTCATTCAGACAGTTCAGGGCCTCTCGCAACGCTATGTGTTGGGCGAGCTATTGGGCAGCGGAGCGACGGCTGAGGTCTATCGAGGTGTGTCGTTAGACGGGTTGAAAGTCTACGCGATCAAATTGTTGTCGCCGCACCCAAGCCAAGACCACGCCGAGACTCGCCTTCAAAAAGAAATGCAGATCTTGGCGTCGCTTCATCATCCCCATATTTTGGCTGTTCGAGACCTGATTCAGCTTCCCAGATTGGGCATTGCGACCGATTTGATCGAAGGCCCTTCACTGGACAAATGGTTGGCTGGCGTCGGGGTTCTAAGCTTGATCGATGCGTGTTTATTATTCGAGCGTCTCTGCGATGCACTCTGTTTTGCGCATTCTCAAAATGTGATTCATCGGGATGTAAAACCCGATAATATTTTGCTTCGGAATACCCGCGAAATGGACCCGGTATTATGTGATTTTGGTCTGGCTCGATTGGAGTCGGACGATGTCGAACTCACCGCCGTCGGAAAAGCCGTGGGCACGATCGATTATATGTGTCCTGAGCAGCTTTCCGGAACCCGCGAGCCAACGCCGGCTTTCGACGTTTATGGGTTGGGCTGCACATTATACCAAGTGCTCACGGGCGAGGTTCCGTTTCACGGCACCAAGATGGAAGTGATTAGGCAACATTTGGATGCGAAACCTCCGGTTCCGTCGGCCCTGCGTGAAAGCTTGCCGTTCGAACTCGACAGCATCGTGGTTTCGATGTTGGCCAAGGCGCCCGAGCACCGGCCTGCGTTGGTCGAAGTGGCGACTGCTCTGAAGGCGTTGAGGCGAGCAGCGACGACGGAATTTGATCGTGGCGCGCTACTCAAGCGCATGAACGAGGACCTCGATCAGGCGAATGCTCACGACACAGCCCCGATGGCTGGCCTCGACCAGCGAACCGTTGAAACAGAGATCAAACCGGTTGGCAAAGTGGAATCGCCGACCTTGCCAATCCCGCAGAGGAAGCCAGACTGAGGCCAGTGCTCGCACCGGGTTTCTGCCTGTGTTATGAGTTAGCACCGTCACACGGATAGAACGATGAAGCGCCTTTTTGACACGTTTGAAAGAGCAGGGAAGGAGCTCTTTCTAGTCGGTGGAGCCGTACGCGATCTCGCGCTCGGCATACCGATGTCAGAGCTCGACGACCTGGACTTTTGCACCAATGCAAGGCCTCAGGAGACGCTCGACTTGCTCAAGAGGACCGGCTTTGCCACGTACGACATGGGGTTCGAGTTTGGAACGGTGGGCTGCGTGTTGACTGGCCCCAAGGATGCGGGGTTTCCAAAAGATTGCCAGGTCACGACGTATCGGTCGGAGGAGTACTATCGGCGCGGGTCCCGGCATCCAGTCGTGCGTTTTGGCGACACGATTATGCAGGACCTGAAGCGGCGCGACTTCTCGATCAACTCGATTGCGTTGGACCACCAAGGTCAATTTGTCGATCCCTACGACGGTTTGCTCGATCTGCGCGCCGGAATCCTGCGAGTGGTCGGAGACCCGCTCGAGACGCTAGCCGAAGACCCATTGAGGATACTTCGTGTGGGCAGGTTTGTGGCTCGTTTTGGGTTTAGCGTTGACGAAGCCTTGAAGGAAGCTGCCGAGGATCGAGCCGACCATATCCTGGATATCAGCCGTGAGCGCTGGTTGCAGGAGTTCACAAAACTCCTAAAAGGCGACCACGTCGCGGCTGGGTTACGCTTTCTTTACGACGTCAGGATTTTGGGAATCATTTTGCCCGAAGTGGCTGCCCTCGTTGGATTTCACGAGTCCACGGATCACGAGCACAAGGACCTCTGGGAGCACACGCTCAAACTTATTGCGCACTGTCCGCTCAACGACACCTTGCGCTGGGCCGCATTGCTGCACGATATCGGCAAGGTCTGGACCCGTCTTGATGGAAGAGAAGTCGCGCAGTTTCCTAAGTATGAGGCCCACGGGGCGATGATGATCGAGGGTATCGCGCAGCGATTTCGTTTCGATCAGCGGCTTGCAGCCGAGGTTCGTTTTGTCGTCGAAAACCACACTCGAATCGCCGAATATCCGACCGAATGGACGGATGCATCGGTACGTAGATTTGTACGAGAAATGGACCCCTATCTGGAGCTCGTTCTCTCGTTTTCTCGTATCGATTTAGGCACCGCCGACGATGCTCGGCGTCGCGCAGCATTGGCGCGAATCGATGACCTGGAATCCCGAATACGGGCGCTCGACGCTGTTCAACAGCTTCGTCCGGAGCTTCCCGCAGGCATCGGAAAAGACATCATGAGTTCGTTCGACTTGCGTCCGGGGCCGGTCATAGGCCACTACAAGAGTCTATTGGAAGAAAAGATCATCGAGGGTGATATTCCCAGTGGCGAATCCGCTGAGTTTTACCTCGAGTACCTTGAAAATAACCCGCCATCGTTTGATGGCATTGCTTGACGAGTCCGCCGTGCGTAACCAGGTCAGAAAAATCGTCGGCTTCGATGTCTCCCCGCACTTTTTTAAACTGCTTTTTGCGGTTTTCATCGCTGCTTGTAGCGGGGATTGTTCCTCAGCTTGCGGCGGTTGTGGCGGGCTCGAAAACCGACCGTTTCCCGCGGAACGTTACGACGAGACCGTGAAGCTGAGCGGGCAAATTCGAGTCACTCCAACCGGCTTGGACTTCCTCGAGAAGAACCTGACGCCGCTTGTGGAGCAGGCAATTCCTGGCGGCCTGAGCTTCTGCCTGCCCGAGGACAACGGTAACCCACAGATTTGTTACGATAATAATGTCTGTGCCAGCGGTGCCCTTGGCTGCGATATTACCGTGTCGATCGACGAAGCTACGATCACGCCAGCGCCCACAGACACGCTCAACTTGGGCGTGCGTCTGGGCGGACTCGACGAGGAGCTCTCCGTAAGATTCTTGTCGTCGGATTGCTTGATCAAGATGCAGAGCCCTCAAGGCGCAACTATCCCAGGGACCGTGCTGGCGACCGTGCCGGTTAAGTTCACAGTGGATGCTCAGAGCCCCACAAAAGATGTGCGCATTGATGTCGGCAAGGTCACCAGCGATCTATCGGACCTCAAGCTCGTGATTCGCGGGCGTGACTTCCTAGACAACTTCGTGTGCATCGGTGCAAGCGCCGCCGCCAATGTTGGCGCCGTCCGAAACCTGCTCCTCGGGTTTCTTGAGCCAACCATCCAAGATGCCGTCGATGGCGCCGTTCGAGGACAGCTCTGCCGTGCCTGTGATGTGAATCCCTGTGGCGCAGGATCGACGTGTGCCGCAGACGATATCTGCGAACGTCCAGATGGAACCTGCGTCCCCCAGCCGTTGGGCTTAGAAGGGCGCTTGTTGCTTGGAAATGTTTTGGCCGATTACACCGAGCACCCAGAGGCCGGCGTGGACTTATTGGTCAAAGTCGCCGACCACGCTTCGGTCAATGACGGACTGACTTTGGGCCTTCGCTCCGGATTTCATCCCGATGCTATTCGGCGATGCATTCCAGCGGACCCGACGAGCCGTCCAGACTACCTGCCGATCCCGCTCAATCCTGCGATCACTGGCAATCTGAAGCCCAATAACCAGCCATTTATGCTCGGGTTTGGCTACCACAAGAAAGCGATTCAGCACTTGTTGTGGTCGGTCTGGGGCAGTGGCGCGACCTGCTTGCTTATTGACGGTGCGTCGATTTCACAGGTGTCGTTGACCGGTTCGCTGTTCACGGCCCTGTTGCCAAGTCTGAAGGCAATCGTTCCCGGCGATTCATCGATTTACATCAAAATTGTGCCACAGACGGCGCCAGATGTTGTTTTGGGTGCCAATACGGTCACGGCGAACGGGACGAGCTACGATATTAATGACCCGCTGATGAACATCGACTGGAAGGACCTCGACATTCATATCTACGCGTTCTCTCAGGAACGATGGATGCGCCTTTTCACGCTGCGTGGAGACCTTGAAGTGCCCGTAGCCATTGTCTACGACGGTGCTGGTCAGATCGTGCCAGTGATCGGAGATCTGTCGAACGCCATCGTTAATATCCGTCCAATGGGAGCCGAACTGTCGTCTGAGGACCCACAACGTTTGGCCGACCTTCTTCCGACCTTGATTGGCGCGGCTTTGCCGTCCTTGACGGGTTCGCTTGTGGACCCAATCACCCTGCCTGACCTTTTTGGTCTTCAGATTCAGATTGGCGATGGAGACATCACCAGCATCAGCAACAACACAATGATCGCGCTTTACGCCAACTTGGGCGTCGCGCCTCAGACGCTCAGTGTTACCGTCGAGTCGCTGGTTTCAGAGGCGACTGTAGATTACTCGGGTCGCAGCTTGAGCGGCTTGGTTCGGCCCAAAGTCGACCTGTCTGCCGCAGCACTTCGAAGCGACGGCCAGCTCGCCCACCCATTGCCGGTGGAGTGGTCGTACCGCGTTGACTCAGGATTTTGGAGCATGTGGTCGTCGGCCAAACCGAGCATCGAGGACCCCGTGTTCTTGTTGCCTGGCAAACACATCGTCGACTTGCGCGCTCGTTATCAAAACACGCCAGAATCGAAGGGCGCGTTTGTTTCCACAGAGGTGTTGATCGATTGGGACGCGCCGGTTGTTGAGCTTGAGCGCTCGGGCGACATCATGCGTGCAAGTGTGTCGGACTTGGTGGATACCGCGCCGAAGGTACGCTTCCGTCTGGTGGGTGAAAACCTTGCCGCGGAATGGACCGCGTGGAGCCCAACTCGTGAACTCAGCTTGGCCGGAAAAACACTGCCAGAGTTGGTCCGTGTTGACGTGGAAGTACGCGACGCAGCAGGGCATGTGTCTTCCGACACGCAGACTGTACGCCGCAGCGCGCTTCAGGCGGCGCCTTCTTCGACGCCCGCTGGTACGCCTCAGGCAGGCTGCAACTCAACCGATGGAAACGCTTCGCTCTTTGGCCTCTTGCTCGCACTAGGACTCTTCATGGGCCTTCGTCGACGCCGCATCAGCCCGATCTGGACGCTCGCTGCGTTCATCACGGTAGCCGGTTGCTCGTGTGACGACGAAGAGACCTCGACCAACACCTGTGATCCCGTCTGTACGGCGGGAACCTATTGTGCCGACGGCAAGTGTGTCATCGGATGTGAAAGCGACGAGGAATGTGTGTCCGGCGAGACTTGTACCGCCAATAAATGTGAGCCGTCATTTCGTTGCCCGACGGGCCAGACTGCTGATTGCACCGGCGCCGAATGTGTCTGCGTGCCGCTTTGCGAAGGTGGATGTGGGGACAACCAGTATTGCTGCGCAGTCGATAACGCCTGCGAAGACCTTCCTGACCCATGTGAAAAACTGGTTTGCGACCCAGGGCTGCAACCCGCGGTCGTTAACCCTCCAGCTGGTGTGACTGAGACCTGTGCGGTGACCGTAGGAACTTGCGCATGCGAAACAATGCCGCCAATCGACGCCGGCCTTATGGGCTCGTACCTCGACATCGATCAGAATGCCGGTGTGACAGCCATCAGCGCATATAACCTGACCTATCAGGACCTGATGATCGGCGTAGTTAATGCCGGTGCTCCAACGTTTTTCTATGTCGATGGACTGCCTGTGGGCGGCGATATCGAAGGGGATGTCGACGGCCCTCGTGGCGGAGTTAAGGACCGTGGTCCAAAGGTCGGGTCGCATACCTCAGTGGTAGTCGATGATGCCGGAACGATTCACGCGTTCTACCGCAGCGAGGAAACAGACTCGATGTGGTACGCCCGCGGCACAGGAACCGGCACGGCTTGGACGTTTGATACCCGTGAGTTCGACACCGCAAAACAATCAGGTTTTTTCCCTGATGCGGTGCTTTTGAATGGCGAAGTCCACGTGGTCTATTTGGTCGATAATTTTGGAACTGTGCCCAATTTTGAATCCGTCTTACGACACGCTTCCTTCGCGCCCGGTGACGCCGTTAACGCGCTGAATGTGGCTACCGAAGACGTGGCAACGGGTGCTTCCAGCAACCCGTGCGGTGAAAAGTGTGCAGCTGGGACACAGTGTTTCCCAAGCACATCTGAATGTGTCGCGCCTGCCTCTGATTGTGGTGCCGCATGTGCTGATGGGACTGCATGTTTGGCCGGAACGTGCCGCCCCACCTGGAAGGCCCCAGCGGCGACCTACCGAAAATCCATTGCTGTGTTGAATGAACTGTCGACAACGCCCGACGGCCTTTTGGTTACGAACTGGGATGGGATCTCGGAATCCGTCGTTGCGACGCAGTGGAACTCGACGACAAAAACTTGGGGACCAAGCCGCCAGACCTTTGGCGGGCCTTACGCTTCGGGCCTCGTCGATGACGCAGGCGACTTGCATTTGGCCTATATGGACACGGTCAACGACACGTTGGTCTACGAAAACCTGACCACAGGAACCACAGAAATTATCGTCGAAGGCGTTCGCGATTCCACCGCAGGGTGGATGGTCAACGATATCGGTGAAGACGTGAACCTGCGCCGTGAAGCTGATGGTTCGCTTATGGTTTCGTACCAAGATGCGACCCAACACACCCTCCACATCGCGCGTCGAGGTGCAGGCGGCTGGACGGTCGAAGAACTTGCTGGGCGCTCGCCGTATCTGGGAAGCCACGGCTTCTTCGCTACTCTGCTTCGGGCGCCAGATTCCTTGATGATCGCGCATTTTGTCATCAACCAACAAACCATGCCAAGCACTGGCGTGGTCTCGATCGTGAATCCTTGAACCGATGTCGAATCTTACAGCAAAACTGACGCAGCCCCTCGAAGACGTGATTCGCAAAGGGCACCCTTGGGTTTTTTATGATGCCGT
>JBBKVQ010000186.1:0-6266 GCA_037968515.1 Bradymonadaceae bacterium | reverse complement strand
CAAAACCGTAAAACGCTACGCAGCTTCTACTGCCGCGATTACCTCTGGGAAATCTACGAGCAAATGACGACCGATCTCGGTTGCTCGATGGATTATCTGATTAACGAGTCGATGCGCCTCTATGCGCGCAGTCGAGATTACGTGCCGGCAAACGACCCAGCACCACCCCCTGGTCCTGGTGACTTGGGTGGAGGCGCAGGATTCGGTGGCGGTGGCTACGGTGGCGGAAATACTCCGCCCCAGCAGCCACAAGCACCCCAGCTCGGTGGTGGATTTTCGCCGATGGAACATCGGACGTTCAACCAGATTCCGCCCATCACGCAGCCGCCTCGGCCTGCTGCACCGCCACAACCTCCGATGGGAGGCGTTCAGTTTGGCCAGCAGCAGCCGCAACAGCGACAGATGCAGCAGCCAAGCCCTCCGCCACCACCGCGTCCATCCAATCAGTGGCAACAGGCTCCGCAGCAAGCGCCTCCGGCACCTGCATACGGCGGACAACCGTCCTTTCAGCAGCCTCAGGCGCCACCGCAGCAGCCACAGCACGCGCCTCAAATGGGCGCCGGTGCTCAACCGCCGCTCTATCTGATGTTCAACAACAACAGATATGTGATCGACAAAGACAAATTTGTCATCGGGCGAGGAAGCCAGCAGACCGACCTTACGATTCGAGACGGCAATATCTCACGCAAACACTGCTGTGTGATCTTCAGAAACGGCGCGTATTACATCAAAGATCTCGACTCCACCAACGGCATCGAGTTCCGCGGCAACCGCATCGAATCGAAAAAAGTCGAAGAGGCTGACACCTTCTACCTCTGTGATTATGAGCTTCGGTTCACTTACAGACCGTGACTCAGCCATCCATCCGACTCATTCAGCTAGGGAATGCTTTCGACGTTGAACCCATTGGGCAAGACGTCAATTCATACCTAGTTGGCCCGCCGTATGGGCTCATCAACGCTGGCCATCCGTCTCAAGTCGATGCGCTCAAGGCGTCGATTCGCCAACACGGAACCGACTCGTCGGCCATAGAGCGGATTGTGTGCACTTCGTGGTCGATCGATTCCGTAGGCGCCACGCGACATTTTCCAAGGGCGGACGTTTTTTTGCTTAGCCCTGATGGGCGCGCTCCCAAGACCTATCGTGATTGGGTAGAAACCCAAAAAACCGCCCTCGAACCCTACCTAAAACACACCGGTGCGGATCTGAGCGCCTTTTTTGCGGATTGGTTTGGCGCCGCCCCTTCTAACCTTGAATTCATCCCGCTTTCGGTTGGCAACTCGTTGTCGATTGGCGGCATGACCCTCGAGGTGCTGCCGCTGCATGGTTTTGACGAAGGCGCGTGCCTTTTACACGCTCGCGAACACAACGCGCTGTTTTGCTCTGACCTTTCGCTGAACGGACTGCCGCCCGATGTCCGAAACCCACAATCGTTTTTGGGTGATTTGGATCGCGCAGCAGCCACGGGCGCGACCCATGTTTATCCGACCCATGGCAAGCCTAGCACCCGTGGCGAAATGGACCTGCGACGAGCTGCAAGGTGGGCGAATAACCTGCTGAGCAACGCCCAACACGCCATGCGCGGCGGTGTGACTCTGGCAGGCTTTGTTGAACGAGACCTTGGTTACCAGCCCGAAAACCCAGTCGAATTTGCGTTGCGAATGCACGCGATTCACCCGTTTTTGGAAGAACTCGTGGATAGCCATGTGATTGAAGCAGAGGGCGAAGGCTTCCATCGTATTTACGCCACCAATATCGAGACTCGCGTTTGACGCTTCGAACGATTTTATTTTTCATGGTGCTGAGCATGGGCTGCAAAGAGCCTTCGGCCGCAAGTCCACTTGCCGAGACGACCGCCGCCCAAACCACCCAGCAAAAGCCGGTCGAATCAGTTGTGGCGGCGCCTGTGCAACCCACTCCACCGGACCAAACCCAATGGACTGAGGCGCTGTTTGCCCGTGAACCCGAGCTGATTCAACAGGTCCTCACTCGTTATGACCTCGCACCCGGTTCGGTCGAAGTCAAAATGAGCGACACGCTATTTCTGACAGCCTCACACGAAGGCCGCACCTGCGAGCGGCAGGTTGCCAAAGGCTGGGTTGAAGCCGAGCTCATCACGAACTTTGACCACACCCTCGATTATTGCGTCCGCGAAATTATGAAACCTCAGCCCTAAGCTGGTGTCGGTCATTTGACCCGCGCCGCGCGTTGCCGTATCTGTTCAGCGGGCGCAACACATGAGGATACGTATGATTCGAATATTTGCATTTTTGGCGGTTACTCTTTCGACAGTCTCGGCCTTTGGGCAGACCGTCTATGAGTGGCCTAGCAAAGAAGTCCCCGTCATGATCTCAAACGACTCTGGCGTGTTGTTTCTGGGCAAAGACAAAACCGTCTACCGGGTCTACACATGGTCGCAGAGCAAGGGCGACGAGAAACTCGGCTTGATCGTGACCGACCTAGACGGCGACGGAAACCCCGACATTATCGGCGCAGGTAAACCGACGTTTGTGGTCAATCATAATGCCGACCCGGTGTTCACACTCAAAAGCTGTGACCAGGTCATCGTGACTGATATCGCGGCCGATTCGAAAAACGACCTGTTGTGCCTTTCGGGACGATCGTTGTCCATCTACACCCATGATGGACAGATGATTTGGACTACCAAAACCAATTCGAGTTACGAATGGTGCAAGGCCGCCGACATCAACGGTGACCTCAAAGCCGACATCGAATGCAAAATCAAAGGTTCCAAAAAATACGCACGACACGACGGGGCAGACGGCGAGTTGCTGGCAGCGTCGACCGATAACTCCGAGGTGTCGGAAACCGTGATGAACCTGTTCCCAGCGATGGCCGCCGCGGAAGGCGGATTGGTACTTGAGCGCGATCTCGACGGCGACAAGAAACCCGAAAAAATCCTAATCGGCAAAGACATCTCGATCGACGGCAACTCGTTCTCGCTGAACGCCAAAAAATACAAACGAGTCCCGGTCGCTCGACTCGAAAGCGTCTACGCCAACGGATTTGAATCGGACAAGGACGCCCAGAAAGTTGTTGAAGAGCTCAACAGCAAGCTTTCGGCCTGCTACACAAGCCAGGTCCGTAAAAACGCGTTCGCAGGCCAAGGCTCGGTCATCATCGACCTCAAGATCGATAAGAAGGGCAAATCCAGCGCGGCCGACATCACCTTCAGCGGAATTCCCGACAAAAGTGTGTCGAAATGCACGCAGGGCGTCCTGAAATCGGGCAAATATCCTGTGCCTACCGCGGAAGAAGGATCGCTGAACGTTCGTTTGTTCTACACCTTCCGCGATCAATAATTGTCGACGGGCGTACATGATAGGCACACACATCCTGTGTGAGCCTCGTTGAATTCTACTTCTTGAATTTGACTCAACCCCCTCCAAAATCAGCGTAAAGACCGCATCCACCTAGGCGCCACTCTTCTGGCCGGGTTGTTGCGATAGTTGGATCCGAACTTTGACTCGGAGCCTGATATGCGTCGTTCACCCTTTCCCTCTTCCGGCACCGTCACCTTTGCTGGGCTCATCACAATCTTGTGCCTCGCGGTGTACGCGATCCTTGTCTGGTTGGGACATCCTGCAGGGTCTTTCGTCGACTGGATGATCGGCTTGGCTGGCTTCTGGTGGCTTCTAGGCGTGGTGACAATCCCCTGGAATATCCACTTTAGAGCCAAAGAAGTCGCCAGGGATATCGAGGTGTCGAAAACTCGCGGTATGGCTTCAGATCAGGCGGACACCGACCTGGTCAAGCGCATCGCGACACGAAGCCTCTACGGCGCCCTTCTGATCCACGCGGTCACCGCGGTGGGGTTTGCGTCGCTTTCGTATTTTGAAATCACCGAAATCGGCTGGGCTGGTTGTATTGCCGCACTCGCGTTGACCGCGGCCCGACCCGCTGCTCGGCTTTATGCGTACACCCTGAATCTGCTCACCCAAACCAGCGAACGGATTAGATTTCCTATCGACGATATTCGGGCCGTCAAAGACCGACTCGAGGTGCTGGAGAACAAGATCGAAGTCCTCGACCGCGAAA
The DNA here is from genome assembly GCA_037968515.1 of Bradymonadaceae bacterium. GTDB lineage: Bacteria > Myxococcota_A > Bradymonadia > Bradymonadales > Bradymonadaceae > JBFFMO01. Next base: position 2,207 of record JBBKVQ010000186.1, on the reverse strand, counting down.
ATCCAAATTCCTGGGCTTCGACCGTGAACCGAAATCACGCCGAGCTTCAATCACAACTGTATGCCTTGCGAATCGCCCTGGAGACCCAAACAGAAACCAACGAACGCGATCATCGCACGATCACCCGGGACGCCGAACGCATCGGCGAACGTGTATCCGAGGATATTCAGTTCCTTGGACATGTACGCGAGATGATTCAATTCTGGAAAAACGCCTAGTTTATGAGGACTTGGAAGTACACGCAGCCGTTAAAACAGATTCGACTGGGTTTCGGCTCCAAAGGTTTCGAGGTACCGCTTCATCTTCAGTTTTTTAGCCGTGCTGTCCGAGGTCATATAACGAATCTTCCCGAAGACCTCACGCTCGGGACCCCAGGCTCGGTCATAACGGCCCAAAACCCAGAAAATACCTGAATACGAGCACGGATCACGCCCATCCACGGCATATTTGTTGTTCAGTTCGACCATAATATCGAGCGCCTGACGGGGATTGGACGTCCAATGCAGGATTTTTTTGCCCCAGAGCATGCGCAGATAATTGTGAATTCGCCCCTCAGATACCAGCTGGCGCTGCGCAGCATTCCAAATCGGGTCGTGGGTTTGTGCACGCTCGAACTGCTCCAGAGTGTAGAGGTACTCGCGTGGATCTTGCTCATGTTGCTCCAAAGTCACCTGGGCCCAGCCGGGTAGCGATTCGAACCTGTGATAATCATCGGGAAGTGCCGCGCACATATTGAAACCGACTTCTCTCCAGGTGATCAGTTCGTCCAAGAACGACTCGACATGTGACGGCAAACCCCACCATCCATCACGCGATCCAGTGGCCTTGACCGCGATATCAGCCACTGTCCAACCCGTGCCTTCCACCACGGCGGCAAAAACCTCGTGGGCCGATATGTGGCCAAAATGCAGCCAAAATGACAGCCGACTCGAGGCGTCCGTATCGGGGTGATTTCGATCCACGCCGTAACGAGACAACCCGTCTTTGACCCACTGCGCCAGCCGGGTCCGTGCGGCTACGTGCCCACCCACATCATCGACCACCGAAACCGAGTGATCGATCGGCAGCCGCTTCAAAAGCTCACCGCCCAGCAAGTCGGCTCGTGTGGCCATGCGCCAAGCCTTAAGCTCTTGACCTAGGGTCATCTGCGGCAGGTCCAGCCCCGAAAGCGGGCTTGGATTGGGAAACGACTTCAGGTGTGGGCGAACCGTCTTTTGAAGGTGACGTCGAAAATCATGCGCTCTGGAAAACGCGCGCGAAGTCTCTCGCATCGGATAGATTCCGTTCGAGTCGACTTTCTCCATTCGGACCCCAACCTTGTTCGCCGCAGCGCGAGTCATCTTGGGGAGCATGAATGCAGGAAAATCATCGGTCACGATCAGACACGCGTTGGCCGCGAGTGCCTCGAGCAGCCCCTTGCCGGAATTTCCATCTTCCTCGATGAAAGGCAGGTATGTGACGGCGCTGCCGGAAAAAGCAGCCAAATTATCAGCCATCCCTTGCATGATAAATGCGTGATGCCGATCGGAGGCCCACCGGTAGCCGTTTCGGAGGGCTTCGAGCACGACGAGGCCCTTTTTCATCTGTTTTGCTGCTTCGATCGCGCGATCGAGCGCAAAATTCCATGAAGGTCGCCGATACGCCGTCATCCAGTACAAAACGTAGGCCCCATCACCAAGTGCGGCGTCGTTTTCGAGCGAAATTCGTACTTTTGGTACAATCATAATGATTTCCTGACTTGCCCGCGGCAGATTTGCGCTGAGTTTTGGGCGGCTATGGTCTTGTCTCAACTGATGCGTATTGTGTCATAAAGGCACGAAGCGATGTTGAACTAACGATTGCGGTCCTTTACACCTGCGACCTGAATTTTTGCCCTGGAATGGTTCCGAATGAAGAAGCCCACACTGAACGAACTCAAGTCACAATCCGACGAAATTTTTGAAAACTATCGCGCTCGATTCGCTGGTCAGCCTCGTGCAACCCGCGACGTCAACGAACTGCGAACCCTCATGACTAGGCTTGCGGGCTTGATCGAAGAGGCCAAGGTGTTGATGAATGGCGGTCGCAATCCAGCCGTTTTGTCGCTGGTCGAAACCGCACAAGAGAATCTGAATCGGTATCGAGAGGAAGAAAGCGCGATCGTCATGGCGCAATCGAACCCCTACAGCGTCGAAGGCGCACGGCTGGCGTCGGCCGCAAATCGTGCG
>JBBKVQ010000185.1:0-14285 GCA_037968515.1 Bradymonadaceae bacterium | reverse complement strand
TGGACTCCAACTAAACAGCTGAGGCCGGTTCGAATGGACGTCCGTTGTCCGAAGTGTCAAACGCTCTACGAACTGGATGACACCCAGGTCAAAGCTCCACTTGTCACGCTAAAATGCAGTCAGTGTCAGTACGTGTTTCGTTTCGAGTCACGGCATGCGGTGGTTCAAGAGAACCATCGTCGCTGGATGGTTCGAAAGCGGAAGACGGGGGATATCCTGTATTTCAATGCTCTTGACGCTCTGCATCAGTGGATCATGCAGGGACAGGTGACTCATAAGGACGAGATTTCACGCACCGGGAAGACGTGGATGCTTCTTGGCGAAATCGGTGAGTTCATTCCCGTGTTCCAAGTTGTCGAGAGCATCTCGAACCTGACGGGGCAACCCAGCCCTGAAGATTCGGCGATCGCTGCCCGCAAAATCAGTGATGAACATGCGATCCCCGTCGTACCGGCTGAGCCGCGCGAACGCGTGCGCACCGAGATTCAGTTTGGAAAAGTGGAGACGCCCGAAGAAGTCACTCAGCGAGCCCGACCTTCGCGCATGACTCCGAATTCACTCCCAGCCCCTTTGCCGCCCAATCCTCGGGTTCGGCGAGACGAACGCTTCGTGACGCCTAATCCTCCCGTCTCCAATTGGGAATTGGGAGGCGACGTGCCGCATACGCATTTGACCTCCGAGGTGACGTCGCACACAGAACGACCCAGAGGTAATGCCGGAGTGTTTGTTGTTGTCGCCGTCGTTTTGCTCGGCGCAGCATACGTCTATTTCTTCCAGCGCCCGTTGCTCGATGGACTCATCGGCCAAGATAGTCCTCAGGCCGTGGTTTCTCTTGGCAACACCCACGGTCCAGACACGGCAACCGCGCAGCAAGTACCGACGGAAGCTGTAGAAGAAGCGATTGATGCTTCAGCCATCGCTCAGCGCGCCGCAGCGGTTAAGGATTTCCAAGCTGTGATGGCAGCCATTCGTCCCAAGATGGCTCAAGCGTTGGGCGTGGCGACTGAAGAATCTGAGCTCGCCGCTGAGGCCGCCAGTGATCCCCAAGAGAAGCTCGCAAAGGCAAAGCGCACTCTCGAAGGCGGAAGAGCTTCCCAGGCGCTCGCGATCTACAAAGATGTGCTCGATCAGGATGCACGAAACGCCGAAGCGACCACCGGTGTCGCTTGGTGTTATATCGAGATGGGACGATTTAACGAGGCGGCGAGCAATTTCCGTCGCGCCAGCGAGCTCGATCCAAAAGATGGCGACGCTCTGATTGGGCTTGGAACAGCAGAGCGGCAACGTGGGAATCTTCGGGCAGCCTTCGATGCTTACGACTTGTACCTCGGCCGTCATCCCAAAGGCTCAAAGGCCACGATCGCACGCTATCAACTCGACGCACTTCGCAAGCAACTCGGCCTCTAGCCGATGCCAACGGCGCATATTAATCGATGAATCAGCGGATCGGGACATACGAACTTCAGCGCCTAGTCGCGACTGGCGGGATGGCTGAGATTTGGACGGCGCTTGATTGCGACGGTCACCTCGTTGCCATCAAACGCATCCTGCCCCATCTTGCTCGGGACGAGCGCTTCACCGCTATGTTTATGGACGAAGCTCGTCTCGCGTCGGAGCTTCAGCACCCCAATATCGCCACGATTCACGCCATCGGTCATGACGGCGAGAATCAGTTTCTGGTGATGGAATTTGTAGACGGGGTCGACCTCGCTGATCTGGTTCAGCTGGCAGAAGATCAAAACCATTTCCTTCCGGTGCGGGAAGTCGTCGCAATTCTAGTCAAAGTCTTAACTGCACTTGAGTTTGCCCACGAATTCGAACGCGACGGCAGCCCGCTTCTGATCGTCCATCGTGATATATCGCCCCATAATATTTTGGTCTCACGCGAAGGCTCGGTGAAGTTGGTGGATTTTGGCGTCGCCAAAGCCACGGAACGCCATCACAAGACCCAAACTGGGGTCGTCAAAGGAAAGCTATCCTATATGGCGCCCGAGCAGATTCAGCAGAGTGACGTGGACTCGCGGGCTGACCTGTTTTCGTTGGCCGTGGTCGGGTTCGAACTTTTGGTGAACCAACCTCCCTTTGGACGAGACCTCACGGCGATTTCGGCGATCCTTCACGACGAACCAACATCGATCCACGACCTTCGCCCCGAAGTGCCGCAAGAGCTGATCGACGTCCTCTTGCATGCCCTACAAAAAGACCCAGACCTTCGATATCAGCGCGCTGGCGACATGAAAACGGCGCTGACTCGATGGCTTGACGCTCAACCTCCGGTAGAGGCCGCCGAGATCGCGCGGCTTGTCGTTGATATCCAGGGCGGCGCCCACGAGGCGGTGACTGTTCAAGGAACAGTTTCGACTCCTCAGCGCGAACCCACAGCGTTTGTGGCCCTTCCTTCACGTTCACGACCTACTACGGAATTGCACTCATCCAATCCGGCATGGTCGATGGTCGGCTTCTTGATCCTGCTTGCGTTGGTGGCTTATTGGTTTTTTTCCTGGGAGTCAGCGGAAGATGACGTGGAAGCCACGCTCTCGGTCGCACCTGCTGTTCAAGGTTTTGTTTTTGCTGAAGAGTGGGTCGACGAATGGGGCCCTTCGGACGAAGAATTGACTCAAGCGGCCTTTGTTTGGCAGACGTGGGAGCCCGGTGATTTCCTGACCCAAGAATGGATTGAACGATTCGCGGCCGAAACGCCCCGTATCGACCCAGGAGATCCCGAGGCGTTTTCGGAGCTTGACCTGACCGAAGCCGACCAGCCGAAAACGAAAAAGCCTCGGAAGAAGCCTCGTAAAAAAACGAAACGACGTGTGAAAAAGAAGGTCGCAAAAAAAGCGCTTCCGACTAAACCGAAACCAACAAAGCGCAAGCCGTCAGCACTCGAACGTGTTGATCGCGCATTACCAAGTTTCTGAAATTGATTCATGCCTCGCGCCGAAGCAGTCGGTAAGCTAGATTGCCGTTGAGTCCATGGTGAGCTGTTATGTCTTGGTTTGATGATCCCGACCTAGAGGCAGCGTTTGACGGCCTTCCTCTTGAAGAGTCTCACGCCGCTGCTGCATCCTCGATTGTGATGGCCGACTACGACCTTCCCGACGTCGGTGACGTTGTGGCCGGCCGCTACCGTGTTGAAAGGATTCTGAGCCACGAAAGGCTTTTTGTCCGGCATACTCGGCTTGATCATGGATTCCTCCTACGTCTACTGCCCGGGCTCTATCCGGACTCGCAAATCCAGAGCCGCCTCAAGTTTGTGACTGATGTCGCAGGACTTTTGAGTAGCGACTTGTTGGGTTTTGTCGCCGAGATCGCCGTTTGCCCGCGTTTCGGCGGTTTTGCCATCTGCGAATGGGTTGAGGGCGTGTCCCTTTCCGAGATCTTTGTTGCCAAAGACAGTCCTCAGTTTGAACTCGAAGAAGCGCTGGGGTTTTTGGTCGATCTGGGCGGAGTGCTGGCGGAGCTGCACGACGTCGGAATCGCCCACGGGATGCTCGATGGCGCTGATATTGTGCGCGACCGCGCTGGGCGCTGGAAATTGCTGGCCCCAGGCCTACCGGCAGAGAAAATCGATATCGGCCCGCCGCCCTATGTCGAATCACAATTCGATGCGACCCCAAGCAGCGATCAATGGTCACTCGCGTTTGGAGTTTACGCGTTGCTGGTTGGCGAAGTTCCTGTGGGTGATGACCCGCTCCCCCCAAGCGCTCTGAGAGCTGATATCCCGCAACCGATGGACGAGGTGCTTTTGCGGGCTTTGAGCCCACATGTCTCGGCGCAGTGGCCCTCGGTTGAAGACTTTGTGGCAGCATTTCAGGCCACGATCGTGCAGTGGCGATCGAATGTCGGAGAATCGGAGCCAATCTTAAGCCCCGATTCGTTGATTTCACTGCACCCTGATGAGGAAGAAAAAAAGACCGATGTATTCGCGAGGTCGCGTTTGGAAGCGCGGTCCGTGGTGATCGAGATGTCTTGTGAGCAGGAGCCCACGATTTACATGAGCTTCCAGTCTGTCGCGCGGTTGCGCGCAGAGTATCGCAATAATCTGATTGCCGGAGGCCTCTTTGTTCCGGGAGTAGAAGGGCTTCCTCAGGACACCATCGTCAATGTGACCTTGGCCTATGAACCTACCGGTGACTCGCTCACGGTTCCTGCGATTGTGGCACAGCCCGCGGACAACTACTCCAATGGCACTGGCTTCGTGTTTGACACTCCGGTGCTGAACAAAGTGCTGAAGTTCTGTGTATCGGTCGATCCTGCGTCCTACCTCAAGCCCAACGACTCCCTGACTAGCCTGATTGCACTCGATAAAGACGCCGAAGTCTCGGCAGCAGAGGCATTTCTGTTGTCTCGGCTCACTGGGCCCACTCAGCTTGGTTATCTACGTGCGTTTTTCAATGGGTTGCCCTTCGACTTCGACGAGACGATCGTTGCATTGATCGACCGCGGATACGTCAGCGTGGCCCGCGCCGCCCCAGCCGTGACCCAATCGGCAAAAAAGTCGGATATTACTGGACCAACCGTCGAGTCGACAAAAAAAGCAACGACACACGCGAAACTCAGGCAGATTGAACTGACTCGCGACGAGGTCGAGATTGTGTTGGATAAATCGACAGTGTTTGAAGGTCGAGGCAATTTCCGCGCGGCGATAGAGATTCTTCAGAACGCGCTTTCGGCACGAACGGATGCCAGATTATTGCAACGACTGGCTGTGGTCAGGGCTCGTTTTCAAGGGACGTATGGTCGGTCCATGCGCGAGATTGAAAAAGCACTGCAACTGCGGCCTGACGATTCAGAGATCCAGACGTCCTACCGATGGATGCAGGCGCTTATCGACACCGAATCTGTTCAGCGTGTCTGGCACCAGACGATTGCGGGCGGCAGTTATCGCCTGTTGCGGGTCGACGGCGAAATCAACCGGGCCTGGGTCGAAATCGACGCAAGTTCGCCCACAGAACGCCGAATCGTCAGTATTGACTATGTCCGCGGCCAGCTTCAGTCGACTGTCCGCGCTAAAAACCCGCGAGAATTCAGCGCGATTCCTGGAGACCACCCAAGCCTTGCAAACCTGGAAGCACGGTTGAGATCTGGCTCCAACTCATCACAATCGCGCCGAGAGAAGTTGGCGACCGTGGCGCGTAATGCCAACGAATATGGCCCCTGGTTCCGCGAAGGGCCGGTTCCGCTGACCTGCTCCGTTGATTCCCGTTTTATCGTGTTTGACCGACATCCTGTCACGCGCGCCGAAGGCCTGCATATGGTCCACGAAACGACTTCGATGTCTGCCCTGAAGCTGGAACGCGACGGCACGCAAGGAGTCAACCCAGCGATCGCGCCAGATGGGAGTGGCGCGGTTGTGTTCGCGACGATTGGCGTGGTTCACGCGGTATGGATTGCTGAGCTCTACCAGTCGGCGCGAAAAATAATGACGGTGCAGGGTACAGCGCATGCGCGGTGGAGCGCAGACGGGAGCAAGCTGCTTGTGCTTGAGCAACAAACTGGGCACGTCTTCAAGACCGATCGAAAAGGCTCAATGTCGACCCAAATCGCGGACGTGGGGCCGTGTAAGACTTGGTTCGTTGATCTCGCCGTGGCTCGCGCGGTCTGTCTCTTGACTGATCAACGGACACTCGTGCTTTTGAACCTAAAGACCGGTGCGGTCGTAAAAATCATCACGTTAGATGACCGTGTTTCGAATCTGATTTTGCGGGATGACGGGCTAGCGGCCGCCATAACTCCATCTGGCATCGAGTTTGTCGACTTTGGAACGGGAAGGCGTCGAATCTTGGCGATTTCGGTTCATCCCACTTCGTTTGCGCAGAACAATTGGCTGCCAAAACATCCTCTGGTTATCTTGGGTGCGTCGCCGGCTTCGGTCGAACTGAGCGTTATTGATCCGGGAGTTTTCCTTTGAGAAGTCTTTTGACGATTCTTGGGCTGATCTTGACCCAATGCGCCTGTGAGGCTCCTCCGTCGGATCTTTCATCCGCCGAGACCTCTGGGTTTTTTGACGAATCTGGGCTCCTAGAAGGCGCGGTTGAGCTCGACGAGGCGGCTTGCGTTGGAACCGGGCCGCTCGAAATCAGGGGACAGGTCGCCACTTTGAAACCGCAGGCGACTTCGTTGCTCGACGAACAGGCCGTTTCCAAAGTCCGAGTGGATTTGGCGCTGTCATCGGTCAGTTGGGACTTTCAAGATGCCTTGATGAGCGCCGAAACCGACGCTTTGGGCCGGTTTTGTTTTCGACTGCCGGCCGACCAGGAACTGGGGCCGAAGGCCCTGCTTAAAGCGACAACGACTCCGGCTCTGCGTCGAATTGTTTTGGATGCCCGGGACGTCAATATCCACCTCACATCCGAAGCCATTATTCAGTTGCTCCAAAAGTCAGACATCACGGCATCAAACGACCTGAAGGCTCGTTTACTGAACCTCACCACGCTCGCCGGGACTCAGGTGGAGCTGCTGAATCCCGTTCAATTCGCGCCTGACGACACGACTCAAGTGGCTGTGGGCAAACTCGTGGATCAACTTGAATCCGACGCGCGCATTCAAGCCAGTCTGGAGGCACTCAAGAGCGGCGGCCCGCAATGATGTTCACCATACCAGCGGTCGTTTCATTGACCGTGGTGGTGTTAGCTTTTTTCATGGGTTCTCATAACCTCTGGGTCGGTTGGAATCTGCGTCGCCCGCGTGAGACTTGGCAGGCCATGTTGGCCTTTTCTGCCGGAGCCTACGCCGCCTGCGAAATCCCCCTGACTCTTAATGTCGATCTGAGCATCGTGGTCTGGTGTTTGCGGGTCCAAATCGTTGCGGCCGCTTGCCACGTGATTTCATGGATGCGATTCGAACGTCTACTTTCGAATTCTGAACCCACGTCTTTCGAAAAGCGCGCGGAACCGGGAATCTTGATTCTCGCTGCAATATGCCTTCTGCCCGGCGTCTCGTACCCAGGGGAGGTTCACGCGCGTTACCTCGATTGGTTGGCAGTGACCTATCAAGAGCCAGCCGCCACTGCCTACGACAGCCTGATCTTCGCGCTGCTGTTGCTGCTCCTTTGTTACGTCGTTTGGAAACTATCGCGCAGCGCTCGCCGTGGCGTGCCGGATGCTTGGTTGAATACGGTGGTGGTGGGCGTGCTCATATTATGCGGTCTTCACGATTCCATGACCGTCTCGGGATTACTGGACGCGCCGTATATTCTGACGATCGGGCTCTTTGCCTCGATCGTCGTGACTTGGTCTCAGGTGACCCGTCAGTTTTCCGATAATGCGAGGGCGCTAGAAAAAAATTCGGCGGATCTGTCTGCGACCATCGTCAAGCGCACTGCGGCGTTGGACATCAGCCAAAAGGACTTGGCGCGTGCCGAACGTTTAGCGGGATTGGGACAGATTGCTGCGGGTGTCGCTCACGAGATCAATAATCCATCGGCTGTGGTGATCGCGAACTTGGAATATGTCCTCTCTGAATCCGTTGAACTCGCCGCCAGCCAAGACCCGGAGGCCCGCCGTGCGTTGGAGCGATCCTTGGCCCAAATGCACCGAATCGCCGGGATCGTGCGCGATTTGCTGCTGGCCGGCCGAATTGTGTCCAGGCCCATCGGAGTGTCGCGGGTCAACCTAGACGAGGTGGTTCAAGCGGCGCTCGAAGCCAACGATTGTTCTAAAGTGGTTGTGGAAGTCTCGGTGGCGTCAGACCTGCAGGTTCACGGTGATGAAATCGCACTCTTCCCAGTGGTTCGAAATCTGATCTCAAACGCTGTGCATGCCTGCCAATCAAGTGGTGGTCACGTGAAGATTCAAGCCAGCGAATCCGAAAACGTGGTCGAACTTCGGGTGATTGATAATGGAACGGGCATGGATGCCGAACTGACGGCCCGGATTTTTGAGCCGTTTTTCACCACCAAACCTCCGGGCGAAGGCACAGGTCTTGGGCTTTCCGTGTCTTTAGGTTTGGTGAAGGCATTGGGTGGTGACCTGATTTGCTCCTCCGAATTGGGGAAGGGCACGACGATGCTGCTGCGCCTGAACTCGGTTGTCCGACCGACGTAGTTTTGTTAGTAAGTGTTCACTAACTTAGGGAGTCTCCATGTCCGAAAAAGTGATCCTGACTTGTGCCTTGAACGGTGTGTTGACCAATCCCGCTCAGCATCCCGTTCCCTTCACCCCCCAAGACATGGCGACGTCAGCGAAGTCCGCCTACAACGCCGGCGCGGCGATCGTACACATTCATTTTAGAGACCAAGAAAACGGTGTGTTTCCGTCATGGGACGCGGACCTAGCCGAGGACGTCGTGGGGCGAATTCGCGAAGCGTGTCCAGAAATGATCATCAACCTGACCACCGGTGTGTTTGGCGACGATATCAGTGGTCCACTCGCCTGTTTGGAACGGGTTCGACCCGAGATGGCCGCCATGAATTCGGGCTCGTTGAACTACCTGAAAATTAGAAGTAACGGGGATTGGGCCTGGCCTCCGATGCTCTTCGACAACACGGTCGAAAAGGTCACTTCGTTTTTAGAGGCGATGCGAAAATTCGGCGTCACGCCTGAGTGTGAGTGTTTTGATATCGGTATTTTACGTTCGATCTCGATGTTCGAACAAAACGGGATTTTGCAGAAACCTTATACCGTTTCTTTGGTGCAGGGCGTAGCGAGCGGCATGCCTGCTCGTTTGGATCTCTTGCCGATTTTGGTGGACGAGTTGCCTGCGGATGCGCACTGGCAGTCGATTGTGATCGGTCGTGAGGAAGTCTGGCCGATTCACCGTCGGACCGCCGAGCTTGGTGGGCATCTGCGCACGGGCGTCGAGGACACGTTTTATCTGGCCGATGGTTCGAAGGTCGATGGTAATGGCCCGCTTATCGCAGCCATGGCCGCGATGGCACGCGAAGTCGGCCGCGAACCCGCAACTCCGCAAGAGGCCCGTAAAATTCTGGGTTTCTGATTCGTCCACATCTGGCACAATCCTCGCCAATCAAATGCCACGGAGCCATGATGACGCTGATTTGCGCGATCGACCAAGGAACGACAGGTACAACCGTTATTCTGTTGGACGAAAAACTGAATATTCGTGCTCGAATCAACCGCGAGTTTCCGCAGATTTATCCGCAGCCAAGCTGGGTGGAACACGACCCGGAAGCGATCTGGCAATCGACCTTGGATGCGCTCGCGCAGGCCGTGGTCGAGGCCAACGCAAAACCCGCGGATATTATTACCGTTGGCATCACCAACCAGCGTGAAACCACCGTGGTGTGGGACCGGAAGACCGGCAAGCCCATACATAATGCGATCGTATGGCAGGACCGTCGAACCACCGGAACCATTCGGCAGATCAAGGATGAAGGGCACGAATCCCACGTTCAGAAAAAAACCGGCCTGCTTTTGGACCCCTATTTTTCGGGAACCAAAATCGCTTGGATTCTGGACAAGGTTCCCGGAGCCCGCACCCGCGCCAAGAATGGCGAGCTGGCTTTTGGCACGATTGATTCGTTTTTGCTCTGGCGACTCACGGGTGGCAAATCACACAAAACTGACGTTTCCAACGCTTCGCGCACTTTGCTGATGGATCTGCACACAGCCGATTGGGATGACGATTTGCTCGCTCTTTTTCATGTCCCTAAGGCGCTGCTTCCAGAAATCGTCGGAAATGCGACGGATTTTGGACACGTCAAGGATATCCCTGGACTGGCAGATGGGACGCCCATTTGCGGTATCGCCGGTGACCAACAAGCGGCGCTTTTTGGCCAAGCATGTTTTGATGTCGGAGACGCAAAATGCACCTACGGAACCGGTGCATTTTTGCTCATGAACACGGGATCTGAGCCGGTTTTTTCGCAGTATCGTATGCTCACCACAGCCGCATGGAAGCTCGACGGTAAGATGACGTACGCACTTGAAGGCAGCGCGTTTATCGCTGGCGCGGTCGTGCAATGGCTGCGCGATGGCCTCGAATTTTTCAAGTCGTCGGCCGAGATCGAAGAGCTTGCTGAAAAAGTGGGCACGTCGGACGGCGTTGTTTTGGTGCCTGCCCTTGCCGGGCTCGGCGCGCCTCACTGGAATCCCGACGCGCGTGGAGTCATGTGGGGCATGACCCGTGGAACGACTCGCGCCCATATTGCGTACGCTGCTCTAGAGGGCATCGCGCTTCAGAATGTCGATATTTTGAAAGCGATGGAAAACGATTTGGGCCGCCCACTCAAAGAGCTCAAGGTCGATGGCGGGGCGAGCGCAAATAATCTGTTGATGCAGATGCAGGCAGATTTTTTGTCGCGACGAATCGTTCGTCCAGCAATGCTGGACACGACCGCGCTTGGTGCAGCGTTGTTCGCAGGACTTGGTGCCGGAATTTTCAGCGACCTGAGCGATATCCGGAGGACCTGGAAAGCCGACGCTACTTTTGAGCCAACGATGGATGGGAAGGTCCGCGACGAGCACTTACGCCGCTGGAACGACGCGCTGAAGCGTGTCTAAAATTGGAGGAACTATGAACGAAATAACACTCGAAGTAAGCGACCACGTCGCGGTGGTTAGTCTGGCCGGACCTGCACGCGGCAACGCACTTGGCCCCGACGTGTGGGGCGAGCTGGGCGCAACGTTTAACGAGCTTGATGGCCGTGATGATGTTCGGGTCGTCGTCTTGCGTGGCCGCGGCGAGCACTTCACCTACGGGCTGGATCTCCAGCGAAACGCGCCCCTCTTCATGGGTCTGTCGCAAGGCGGAAACCTTGCTTCCGAGCGCTTGGCCCTAAAACGCATTGTGTTGGAATGGCAGGCCGGAATCACCGCCATCGAAAAGTGCTCCAAGCCCGTCATAGCGGCCATTGATGGGTGGTGTATCGGCGGCGGAATCGACATCATCGCCGCAGCTGACTGGCGCCTGTCGTCGGCCAATGCAAAGTTCTCGCTGCGTGAGGTCAAGATCGCGATCACTGCGGATTTAGGGGCTTTGCAGCGACTTCCTTATATCATCGGGCAAGGCGCCACCCGGCGTATGGCGATGACTGGGAAGGATTTCACCGCGACCGAAGCCCACGCCATGGGCCTTGTTGATGCCGTCTATGCTAACGACGAAGCTCTGTTTGAGGCAGCGATGGCCGAAGCCATCGAGGTCGCCAAGAACCCCCCATTTGTGGTTCAATCCGTCAAAGAAGTTCTGAATCACGGTCGCGATATGACCGTGGCACAGGGTCTGGATTACGTCGCAACTTGGAACAGCGCGTACCTTGAATCGCACGACCTCAAAGAGGCGATTCTGTCGTATATGGAACGCCGCGAGCCAACGTTCAAGGGCAATTGATGGATGTGAATCGAAGCGCAAAACCTTATGTAATCGCAGCTCTGGGCATAGTTTTTGTCACAGTGGCGGGTTTTGTCGTTGTGTCGGGTGATAAAAACGAAGCCTCTCCGGTAGAGCACGCGGAAGTCGACGATGTCTTGAATGAGGCGGTAATTAGCGCTGTCAAGGCAATCGAGCTGCCTGCAATACCGGTCGTTAGCCAAACTGCTGCCCAAACCACGCCACCAATCGGTCCGGAACCACTCAACAACGCGACCTCGCCGGAGCCTCCCAGGCGAGAAGATCAGGTGATGGCAGACCCGGGCCCGGATTGGGTCGCTTCTGTGCCTGAGCCGTCGTCTGAGGACGCGGGAGCCCCAGTCGATGACGAACCAACGGGCACACTCGACCGCGAGGTGATTCGCGACGGCATCAAAACGATGCGCCCGGTGGTAGAATCCTGTTACCTGGAAACTCTCGCTGATTTTCCCGACGCCGAAGGGCGAGTCACTTTGGCTTTCACGATCGCCGCCGAAAACGACGAGGGCCGGGTCGAACTGGCCGAGCTCGACGACGAAACCTCAACGCTCATCGATGCGATGCTGCACGACTGCATGATCAAGGCTTTGGCGGACCTGAAGTTCCCTGCCCCAGATGGCAACGGCAAGGTCAACGTCCGATACCCCTTCAATTTCAATACAAAATAGATTGGACTTGGACTGTCGGGCTTAAGCCTCCGAAATCCGCTGACCCGCACCTCCGCTTCTGTTAACGTCTTCAGCCTCAGGAGGGTTGATGCGCTTAACGTTTGTGCTGCTTTTCATTTTAACCGCTTTTTCATGTTCTTCGGACACGACTTCGCCGGCCCCGGCTGATGCGGGTTTGGACGCAAAGGACATGGCGACTCTGTGCGAACCTGGCACCAGTATCTGCAAAGACCTCGTGACCACCCAGGTTTGCGCAGACGACGGCCAAGCCTACACGGCCACCGCGTGTTCTGCCGACCTTCGCTGCAACGATTTCACGGGGCTTTGTGCTCCCGAGGTCTGCATCCCAGGCGGCTTTCAAGGCTGCACAGATTTGGGGCTGATGACGTATTGCAACGAGTCAGGAACCCAAATTGTCGAGGATAATTGCCCCGGCAACGCCCCGTGTGAAAACGGCGCGTGCGCTGCCCCAGAATGTACGCCGGGAGAACTCCGCTGCATCGATAACTCCCAGCTTGAAATCTGCAACGAGGCTGGAGCCCGTGTTCCAGGCGCGCGTTGCGCAATCGGGACCGAGTGTTTTAACGGCGCCTGCGAAGAACTGTGTGAGTTAAACAAAAAGATTTCGAGCTATATTGGTTGTGAATACTGGTCGGTCGACCTCGATAACTACGATGATGCGCTGTCGCAACCCCACGCCATAGTTGTTTCCAACGTGAATGCGACGATCGAGGCGCGTATCCAACTGACGCTGGGAGAATCCGGCGACGCGCTAACCACTGGCGCCGATGGGGTGCCTTTCGACCTCACGATTGGACCGGGAGAAGCTGCAATCTACGCAATCCCGGTGGGTTACGACCACTCCGGCACCCGCGTATTGAAAAACAAAGCCATCAAGGTCACGGCCAATATTCCAATCATCGCCTACCAATTTAATCCGCTTAATAACGTGGATGTTTATTCGAATGACGGCACATTATTATTGCCAACTAATTCCGTAGGAACCGAGTACTGGGGCCTTTCGTGGCCTTATCGACAAGGACCAAACCTGCGTGGTTTCTTGACGATCGTGAATTCCAGTGGACAACCCAATCGCGTGACTATCTCGCCGAACGCAGAAATATTGGCCGGTCCAGATATTCCGGCAATCGCGGCAGGAGAAGACCGGACGATCGACCTCGCACCCGGTGAATCCTTGAATCTGACGGTCTCGGGGGTTGAATACGATGCGGCCTTGGAATCAGGATGCCTTAAAGATGCGATTGGCCCACCAGTCAACGTCTTGCCGTGTCCCGACCTGACCGGAACTCATATCGTGGCGGAACAGCCAGTCACGGTATTTGGCGGGCATCAATGCGCCAACGTGGTACAGGGCGTCGACCGATGTGACCACATCGAAAGCATTCTTTTTCCCGTCAGTACCTGGGGCAAAAATTATATTGGAACTAAATTTAGTCCTCGAGCGGGCCAAGCAACGCCCGAGCCTGATGTTTGGCGAGTTGTTGCAGCAGAGGATGATACACAGATTCAGACGATCCCGCCGATCGACGGCATTCATGGCAAACGCATCAACGCCGGCGATTGGCTGCAATTTGAATCGACCCAGACCTTTGTTTTAGGGGCGAGCAAGCCTGTGTCTTTGGCGCAATATATGGTGGGGTCCAATTGGTTTGGAATCCCACGAATCTGCGACAAAGGTATCGATGCGGGAAACCCCACAGGAA
The DNA here is from genome assembly GCA_037968515.1 of Bradymonadaceae bacterium. Taxonomy (GTDB): domain Bacteria; phylum Myxococcota_A; class Bradymonadia; order Bradymonadales; family Bradymonadaceae; genus JBFFMO01. The sequence goes on along the minus strand of JBBKVQ010000185.1, from coordinate 586 downwards.
TTGGCGATCCGGCCATGGCAGCTACCGTTCCAGTCGATCAGTACCGAAAAGATTATTTGTTGTTAACGCCCGCCGCGTACGAGTTAGACTTTTTGAATATTGCCGCGCCAGCAGGGCGTGAAGTGCAGATCGATGGAGTGCCTGTTCCCCGCGATTTATTTAAGCCTGTGGGCAGCGGAGGTTACGAAGCGGCTCAGGTTCCGGTGTCTGACGGATTTCATAAAGTGACGTCGGACGTCCCTTTCGGGGTTGTGTCGTACGGGTACGATTGCCACGTGTCTTATGCGTATCCGGGCGGGCTCAATCTGGAACAGACCTCGGATCGCCCGTAGAAGTTCGTTCGCCAAATTTGGTCAGAACGACACTATTCGCCAAAAATGTCGTAAAGTGTTGACCGGGACTTTTTGTTCTGTCATCAATTAGGCATGGATGATGGCACAGACAATCTGAGTTTTAGTCGCCGCGTGGTGTATTCGTTGCTGCGCCCAGCCGCGCGCATAGCCGCAAAGGCGGGCTTGCCACTGAAAGATTTCGCGCAATTGTCTCAGCTATCGCTCTATGACGTAAAAAAAGGGCAGGGCTTGTC
>JBBKVQ010000184.1:0-3811 GCA_037968515.1 Bradymonadaceae bacterium | reverse complement strand
GATTAAGGTCGTCGCGTCGCTCTGCGCCAGCTTTTTCACCAAGCTTGCGACGTCCTGCATCACTCTGGATTTTGCAACGACACCCGGCAACACTTCAGGAAATGCCTCTTCATTTGTGTCCAACCCATGGGTCATCGACAACGCGCGAAGCACCACGGCACGGGCTTCCTCGGGCTCAAAAGGTTTGGTCAAATAATCGTAAGCCCCGAGCTTCAGGGCCTCTACCGCCGTACCGACGCTTGCATAAGCAGTCATCAAAACAAACTCGGCTCCCGGTCTCAGGCGTTTGGCAGCTTTCAAGACATCGAGACCATCCATATCCGGCATTTTAAGGTCGCATAAAATCACATCGACCGGCTCCATCGCCAAAATCTTGAGTGCCTCTGCCCCGCCACCCGCGGTTAAGATCGTGGCATCAGCCTTTAAAACCTTGGTCATCAACCGCAACATATTATGTTTATCGTCGACGACTAAAATCACTGGTGCACGTTTAGACATGGGCGACTCCATCCGGCAAAAACACGACCAGACATGCGCCGCCATCGACGGCGTCCAGGACTTCAATTTTCCCGCCGTGTGAGTTTACAATACCCAACACGACCGAAAGCCCAAGCCCACTGCCTCCGCGCCTTTTCGAATAAAATGGCTCAAAAATCCGTTCTTTTTCGGCGTCCACGATTCCGGCACCTTTGTCCTCAACCTCGATCGCGTAGCCCCCATCGACAATTTTGCCTCGTAAATAGACCAGCGAATCTTTCGGCGACGCATGAGCAGCGTTCCCAAGCAGATTCAGCAGCACCTGGCGAATACGTGGGCCATCCACGGCCAGCTCATGTTCGGCGGCGACAACTTTCACTTTGTGGCCGAGTGCCGCCGCGCTCTCTTCAAATCGCCGCGCAGTTTCGGTCAGTAGTCCCGACATCGAAACCAGCTCCAGGTCAGGCTCCGAGGCACGCGCGTAAGATAAAAGGTCCTCGGCAATCAGTTGGCACTGCACAGCTTCCTCGTCCAAAATCGCAAGTTCTTCGCGCAAGGTGTCGACATCACCGTCGGCCACCATCGTTTTTAAATAGCCCCGAATAATTCCAATCGGATTATTTAACTCGTGCGCAACGCCCGCGGCCAACTGGCCAATCGCCGCCATTCGTTCATTATGAACCAATTGTGCTTCACGACGCGCAAGCTCTTGGCTCATCTGGTCGAACGCCCTGCCAAGCTCACCAAATTCGCCTACACCGACGTCACCTACTCGAGTGTCAAAATCGCCCCGTGCCACGTTTCCGGCCGCCGCAGTCAACGCCGCCAATGGTTGGATAAACCGCGCTCGCAATCTGAAAGTGAAAACCACCGACAGAATTAAAATCATTAGAATTCCAACGATGCCCACCACCAAGCCGATGCGCGTCGACCCCGTGGCAAGTACGTGGGCGTGTGACATACGTCCCTCGACCGCCCGTGCAAGTGCATCAGCGTGTCCGGCAGCTTGGGTGGATTGGGTCGAAATCTCGTCGTGAATCCGGCGGACTTCGATGATCTTTCCGGCGCGGGCAGCCGGGATGCCTGTGCCTGTGAATAGTTCATGCATCCGCTGGGTGTTGTCGCCAAGCGCGGCAATCCGCCACTTTTCCTCTTTGGGTACGTCGGCCGCAAGCTGTTGAATCCGGCTTCGGACTTGCTCGCGAAGCACCTCGTATTCTTTGACATTTGCGGGGTTTGGGTCGACCAAACATCGCCCGACCTGGACGGTGGCCTGCCGAACCGCGGTGGATAACTCCAATCCTTGGCGAATGGAGTGTTCGTCATGACGCATCCCAGAAACCAGCTGGGACACATCTTGAATCACAAAGAGCAATACGGCGCTCATAAGTATCGTGACCGCGCTAACGGCCGCGAACCCCAAAGCTATCTCTCGTGCGATAATACGTGGTTTTGACTTTTGCATAGGCACTTGTAACCGTTTTGGTCACAAACATGCAAATGAACCCATCGCCACTGCGATTGGTGCGCAGGCCCTACGGCCTGCATGGGATTCCTGCGATTATTCAGACCCATGCGAGCCATAGGGCCTCGCGGACCGAATCGCAGGCGCGGCAGGAGCACGCGAACCGAATCGCAGCGCAGCAGCCACGCGGACCAATCACGGCACCGATGGGGCTGAAAGCCGACCCCTGAAAGCCGATAACGGCCGAAGGCCAATCGCAGCGCGGCTGGAGCCACGCGGACCAATCACAGCGCCGATAGACCAATCACGGCGCCGATCGGGTACTGGTTAAAACGCCCAGCCGTAGCCACACAAGAGGCCGCCAAAGAAGGTGTTGATGCTGGCCTCACAGGTATAAAAACCATCCGACACATGCCATTCGGCCACGATCGAAAACTCTTCGACCCCCGACCACTCTTCGGTCTGCGCTTTGATGCGTTCGTCGTCAAAGACTCGATATCCGTACCCCTTGCCGTACTGAAACCCGACATAAAACGAGGATACCCAAAAGCCGAGGCCCCCGCGTGCGCTCAGAATCGTTGAGCTGAAGTATTTGCCAAAAATCGCATCGTCATTCTTCGTGTACGGAAGGCTCTGTGCGGAGAGTGCGAGTCGAAATCCAAACGGCACTGCAAGCCCAAGCCTGACGCCGAGCATCGGGCCCCAGAGGCGATAGAGCGGCGTGTCGTCACCAAACGAGTCGGTGGCCCCTGCCACTCCGCCCAACACCGCGACGAACGGCAAGAATTCGTGCCAATAATCGACGTCGAGCTCGTCAAAATCTATCGCCCAATCTTGTTCGGGCTCCGCGGCGACAAGACGGTTTGGAGCCAACACCAAAGCGCTGACAACACAGGCAATACAAACAAAATATTTGGCGTTGATGATCATCAGTGTCCCGGCCAAAAGACGCCAAAGGTCAGACAATATCCCTCTAGATCCTTAGGGTAACGTTCAACGGCCGAGCCCACGTGGATGAAACCGACGGTCAACGATAGGTCGATGTCGCCGAATCTCCACATGGGTCCGGCTTCCAGTCGAAAATTCACACCATGGCCGGCGCCCCCAACTGCCAAAAACGCCTGAAAATCACCCACGTCGCTCGCCGGCGCGACCCATCGAAACGTGGCTGCAGGCCAGACTTGCGACAGCTCTGTCTTCATCTTGTTCCAGGCGAGTTGTGCCCCGAACCACCCGTACGAAAAAACATTGTATTCGGCCACGCCCGAGAACCCGCCGTCTCCGTTGATCAGAGTGCTGGTGAACGCCAACCCAAATCGGAGGTCGTCGATGAGCGGGGCGTCCGCTGGTTCGTCGGCTGCGTAAGCCAGCGCCGGGCCCATGAGAGCGCCAAAGACCATCATTATCATTGGCAAGGCTTTCATCGCGCCACCCTCACTCAGACCCATAAATGCAGCGTCGAGATTAGGTAATATTATCCACGATGGCGACGGCTCGGTCGAGCATGTCCTCAAGGTCACCGATCGAGATGATGCGACTGAGTCGGCCGAACTCGCGCCCATAAACAAAAACAAGGATGGTCGGAAAGGCGAGCACAAGGTGTTGTCCGGCAATGGCTGGACGGGCGCTTGTATCGACTTGCGCCGCGCTAACAGGCCGGTCCGCCAACACTGCGACGACTTTATCGAAAAGCGACTCACCGACGTTGCAGCTCGGCGGTGCAAAATAAGTCAGCAGCACCTCATTCGCCGCTTTGAGATCCTCAAGCTGTGTTTCGCTTCGAATTTCTATCATCATAATCACCGCATCAAATGACTCGGACGCGTGGCTCCAGGAGGCTGTCTCTTTAACTTGACGCCAGAAATTCTG
>JBBKVQ010000183.1:0-3507 GCA_037968515.1 Bradymonadaceae bacterium | reverse complement strand
GAGACCCCATCTTCAATGATTTCGAGCGGACCGCCGACATTGGCCTCACGCACACGCTCGCCGAGTGTGGCACCCAGTGTTGTGGCCACGGATGCGACGCTGCCGTCAGATCATTGATGCAAAATAAAGGGGCGGTCCTATCATAATAAAATCCGTTCAAGCGCTGACATTTGCTCACGATGCTTTGCAGGATCTTGCTGCATTAACACCGCGATGTTCTGTAACTTCCAACGAATCGCAGGTAGCCGGCTTACGTCGGGAAGGCCAATGAGGTCGAAGTCCGGCTCTCCATCCGCCAAGCCGATTAAATAGTCCGCTGTACGTCCAGAGAGGCGAGCTCGAATGTCCTGGATCAAATTGCCGCGGGCCGTTTCGAGCTCACCGACGCTCACCGGCAAGACGGTCATCCCCTCAAACTCCTTTGCGAAAACGGTCTCCAGATCGCGTAGGTTTGGATTCAATAATTCGTGTGGCGGTCGGCTCGAGCTTGCCAGATAGACTAGAAAAACGCGGAAAAGATCATCTGTGAGACCTTCATTCTCATAGAGCTGTTTGACGTCGAAGAGGTCGCGCGGATGCTGCCGATCGAGCGCCGCAACGATCTTGCCACCATAGAGATCTTCAAAGGAGACCACCGCCGTCTCGGCAAATCCGAACGCATCTTCGACGGCCGGCGAGACGCGGCGGCGAGCCGGTTCGAACACGACACCTCGGGTGACTGGTGACGTTTCGACTTTCACGGAAACCGAGCCACGCTGGAAGAGTACGCGGGTGGCTCCGCCCCCGCCTCCGGCGACGCGGGATGCCCGTATGGTGCCGACACCACCTTTTTCCGCTATTCGATCCATCGCGGTGTTGATTCCAGCCAGAGACGTGTCGCGGTCTTGAACCGGAAGAAATGTTAGATCAAGATCGACCGAAAGGCGCGGCAAGTCCCGATAGAAGAGATTGATTGCAGTGCCACCTTTGAGCGCAAATACGTCCTCGGCAGCCACCGCCGGTAAGATCTCGATCAGCAGTCGGACCTGCGCGGCATACCGTTCAAGCATTACGCATCTTGGGCTCCTGCGTCCGTTTTGGGCATTAGGTCTTGCGGAACGGTAATCCGGTAGAGCGGGTGGAGTCTGCCCCCCTTCACGAGCGCCCTATCGCCCTTGCCGAGATCAAATGCGTCTGCGTCGATGTACTTGCGCCAGGCGTGTCCATGCCGATCGGCAAAGACGAAAAAGAGACGTTTAACCTTTACGCTTTGGCAGCGCTGCAGGAGCGCAGTCAAACGATTTGGCCGAGCCGATATAAGGCCTTCGAAGACGGTATCAACCATATGGAAGCTCTCTGCCGACGGAAGTTCGTCGAGCATTTCCAGCACGGCACGCTCCGGGGACGAACAAAGGATGGGCCCGGCCGAACTCTCGACTTCTGTATTCTCTGTCGTGCCATCAGCGAAAAGACCACTGCCGTGGAGGACGTAGGTCGTTTCGCCGCCCAAACGTTTCAGCCAGGTGGGATGGCGGTCGCCGTAGAGGTGCACGACAGGCTTGCCACCCAGTTTGAGGTAATGGCTGAAGCCTTGTTCCTCAAGCGCAGTGCGCCCTCCAACGACCGATGGGTAGTCCATGATGTGCTGCAGCGATCGCACGATGGTCTGCCAGTCCATATCATTGTCTGCGGGGTCAGGCCGACGGTAAAGCCCCTGAACGACCGGGTCGAGCCATCCGCTCTCGATATACTTGTGCGCCAGTTTCCGGTCGATGTCGTGACGCTTCAGAGTGCGTGTATCGATCAGTTGCCCATGTGGCACATGGTCGAGAACCCACTTTAACTTTGTTTCTTTTTGTCCCGTCATGGACGACATATTAGCAAGACTTCAAAGCATGACAAGTGTCCACTTTGAAAACGCTGCACTTTGTCGCCCTTGAGGCGACAAAATAGCCGAACGAAAAAGTAACATTAACGTTCAAGACAACTTTTGATGAAGCGCGGTTGGCTGTCAGACCGGGTCCGAATTGGCGAATGTTAGCTCCAAGATGTCGCTGTTCAGGTGCGTGAACGTCTCAGTGACCACAGCCCTCGCCTTGCGCGATGACTGGGCACGAAGAGATCGAGCGTACGTAACCATCATCTTCGACCTTGAATTCCTCAAAAACCAAACGGACCGTTCCACCGGCGTCGACATGGTTGGCCTCCAACCACTCCGTCGAACGCATCAGCTCGACGACCAGCGAGTCCTCGTATCCAAACGGATTTTCAAATTTGAAGGTAATGACCGACCATGATGCCAAGTCTTCGACAAACGGCTCGAGCGAACATTGTTCGCCGCCATATTGAGGGACACGGTCGTCGACCTCGACCATTTCCATGCCTAGTAAGCCTTCTGAGATTTAAGACGACATTTACATCACTCCTCGGTGCCAAGTTCCCAACCTATGGAAGCTGATCACGTCGTTTGTACCACCATTGAATCTCCTTCGAACAATCGGCGATAACATCGTTTAAGTACGGCTCAGCAGTGTTCAAGTAATTCTTTATTCGCCGCAACCGCAATAGTATTCCGCGATCCAATTCCAAAATATTCTCTCCCATATATGGACGGAGAGATTCCGGCGACGAGTCAATGATCGAACAAATTTTTAGATGGATGAAGTCGAACAAACGGTCATCAGAGAACTCTTCAGATAAATTTCCAAACTCCCGATAGATTCCCACACGAAGCAGAAGTTCCGGCAGATCGACTGCCGTTCGTTCACCGCCATTTTTGACAAAATGATTCCACGCGAGATGCGCAAGCACAGCGGCATTTATCCGTTGTTCAATATTGATCTCGTCTGATCCCAGGGCTCTGGACTTCGCAGCAAAGCCAAGAAGTAGCCAGTTAAAGTCTGGAGGAAGTTGGGACAAAAAATGGCGATCAACCCTTGAATTCAAAAGTTTAAGAATTATTTCTTCATCGGCTCTTTCTTGAGTGGTAGTCAAAATGTCACTCCAATCTTTTTAAACGCTTCAACTCCTATCATTAGGCTCTCCTGTGATGGCATAAAATGACCGCTATGATTCGTAATTTCTATGCCAATCCGTGTGCCACCAGACGCCGCTATGTTTGCTTCACCAGCAGCACGCATTACCCTTCCATTAGTTAAAAAAGCATGCGAAATCTCGACGCTATTCTTTCTGGCAGCGCCAACAATCAGCTCACCAGACTCAGTAACAACCCACTTGATCATATCACTATTCACCAAAGTATCGAATTCAGGTCCAAATGTTCTAAGACGAGTGGCGCCAACTTTTGCTGCGTCGTTAAGTTCGGTTGATAGCAAATGTGGTAGTTGATTTAGGAAGGTCGATGTTGAGATCTTACTCCCAAAACGTTTGGCAACGTTTGATGGCAGTTTGGCGATAGATTTTGGTCGCATCAGTAGAAGTGAAGCGCCAAATGCAACGTCGTGACCGGCTATCTCGCTCGGGTTTGTAACGTCAGGATGAGTAACAAGTCTGTAAGCTGATCAAAGC
>JBBKVQ010000182.1:0-22931 GCA_037968515.1 Bradymonadaceae bacterium | reverse complement strand
CCGCATCATCAGAATTGATGCGGGCGGAAGCTAAATCAGTCATCTTCACGTGTCAAGACGACGGGCTTCCACCGTCGTGCAGGATTGGATGCAGGCAGCTCGGCTAAGGGTGCACCATCCGCAGGCGTATCAATTCGAGCGGTCAGAAGTTGAGCGCTTCCAAGCGTTCCGCAGCGCGACAAAATCCGGAGCAGCCCTTCTATGCAGCCGTTCACAGACACGTGGCCCGGTGGGGCGACGAGGTGCGCAGCGTTCACCGATGCGTAAAAACCGCGTCCGGCGGCGTCTCGGAACGTTACGCGGCTGATGTCGAGAATTGGAGCCCACGGCGACACCTTCGCGTCTTCTGCGAGCACTTTAGGCGAGATCACAAAAAAACGTTCCCCCCAGCCACGAAAGACATATTCGGCATCAAATTGTTGAACGAGTGTGTCAGCCACTTGTCGAAGGACCGTTCGACCGCATGCTTCGCCGTGTTTGTTCCGAAGTTCTGCGAAATTGCAGACTTCAAAACCGGCAAATGAGACTTGCTCGTGGCCCACCGCCTCACTGACCTGCTTCAACGCCTCTTTGAATCCGCTGATATGTTGGACTCCCGTTAGGTTGTCCCGATAAGTTACCTGAGTGCGAAGTCGCCTCAACTCTACCAGGTGTCGGATCCGTCGCTGGACCTCGGCCATGACCCACGGAAGGGCGATCACGTCGTCGGCCCCTGCGCGAAAAGCCTCGGAGCGCGTGGTATGGTCAGCATGATCCGCGAGGAAGATGACCGGGATACTGGTGCCGTGGGCTTCTCTTAGTGACCTACAAAGGTCAAACCCGCTGACGTGCTCGTAGGATGGCGCGAGTACAACGGCATCTACGGTCACCTCAGTAACGAATTTCAAAAGGCTCATCGGGGTTTCGAGGGACACCGCTCGCCCGCCCATTCGTTCCACCGCTTCTGTCACTTCGGAATAGGCCCCATCTTCGTCGACAAGCAGTACTCTTGGCGCTTTCAACGCCGCCGCTCGGGCGGCTTTGATGAGCGATGTTGCGGTGGTCTTTAGGGGGACATCCGCGTCGAATGCCGCTTCGATCTCGTAGGCGAGGTGCCTGTCTACAGGCCGCCCGTGCCGCCCAAGGAGGGCGACTGTTGGACTTAATCCGGGCAGGATTTGCCGCAATAAAACCAACGTTTCTCTTGTCTGGCGGTCGTTTTCGTCGAACACCGCGACCACGTGGGGCGCCAACAGCTCGCAGGCCGGGACCAAAGAATCCCGATGGACCACATGTGAGACGGTGGCATCAGGTTCCAAGAGGGCGCGAATGGTTGCGACACGCTCGTCGCGGCCACAAAGCATGATGCGGGCTTGAGTCGGGTCGCGGTCGTGAACCAGCGCTTTCAGTTGTGAGATAAACGCCCTCACGTCATCTTCGCTAGGCGGCAAGTCGTCGGTGACGACCGACGCCATCTCTCGAGTCGGCGGGCCGAGGTTCAACGCTGCGAGTAACTCGTGGGTGTCACGGAGGCTCTTGACCACATCGAGTGTCGAGTTGACGTCATCGAGGGCTTTCTCAAGGTCATCGAGGGTGACTCTGAATGCGTCGATCTTCGGATTCGTCTTTTTCGGCTTTCGTTCGTTGTGCGAAAGTTGTCGGGAGACCGCGTCGCCTAGGACATGACCTCTTACGCTTCGGGTCAACCACTCGCCTCTGATCGAGTCGTCGGGAGTCTGGTCCGATAAGTTCACGAGGCCGCCACGGATACCGGCTTCCTTCAACCATTTCAGAAGAGCATGGGCATTTGGATCGCCAGGCGCATGGTCGACCACGATCACGTCGGCTTTGATGCCGAGCGCTTGGTCTCTAACCTGGTCGATCGACTCGCACGATATGGGCTGTACGTCCAACGCTCGAGCGACCGATTTGGCAACACGATCCCGTGAGATCGCGTCGGTGGAAAACACCAATATGCGTGGCGAGTCTAAGTTCACAGTCGCCTCGACGAAGCTAGATTGACGTAAAAACGTTCTCGTCCGAGGCGCTGGAATCCTACGCTGCGATACAGAATCGAAGCAGGCGTGTTCCCTTGATAGGCCTCAAGATCGACGCCCGAGATGCCGTTTTCGTCCGCCCAATCGAGGAGAGCCTCGACCAGAAGCCGGCCCACCCCAAGGCGTCGGGCTTGTGGATCTACGTAGAGCTCTTCGATCCATATTGAAGGGCCGCCGAACTTCAGCGACCACGAACGAATGCCAAGGATAACGCCGATGGGTGGCGTGTGCTGCCCCAGCCGAGCCACCCACATGACGCACCTGCCTTCGGGGTCCAGCGCCTGCGAGACGACTTCGTCTGCGAGGGTGTTCATATCTTCGACGGAGGGCGTCAATCCAAGGTTTGCCATGTCCTGTTGAAACAGAACGCTGATCGCAGCGGCATCGCCTGGAAGAGGATGTTCGACCACAAGTTGAGCCATCTTCAGTAGCCTCTTTCCGAAAATATATCGCAGAGTTCAGACTGCCAGTGAATTGGTCGGACGAAAACCCAGAGGACTATAGTTCGTGGACAACCGGAACCACAACGGGTTTTTTGTCAGCACGTTTGCGGAAAAACCGTCGAATCGAAGTTCGCAGGCTTTCCTGAACCTCGCCGAGGTCTCGGCGCGACTGCGCCGACATCTGTTCGAGTTGTTCTCGCGCGTATTGTGCGGCCTCGTTAAGACGGCGGTCAGTCTCATCACCGATAGGCAAGAAACCATGGTGAAGGAGTCGTGGTCCGTCCGAGATGTCTCCGGTCCTGCCGTCGACGATCAGAAAAGCGACGATGATTCCGGACGCCGCGAGGCGCATGCGATCCCGGATCTGAATGTCGTCGATGTCTCCGACAGCTCTGCCGTCGATGGCAACCCGGCCGATCTGTACACGCCCGACAATTTTTGCGGTGCCCTTGGTGAATTCAAGGATATCGCCATCGTCGATGACCATTGGGATGCTTCTGCAAACCTTCTGGGCAAGTTCTCCGTGAGCACTGCGCACGCGGAAGTCACCATGCATCGGGACCATGTACCGTGGTTTGGTCAGGTTCAGTAGGAGCTTCATTTCTTCACGCTGGGCGTGGCCCGAAGCATGAACGGGCTGATGTTTTGTCGTGATGACCGTGACGTCCTTGCGAGCGAGCGCATCCATCATTCGATAGATACCCGTTTCGTTTCCGGGGATGACTCGTGCACTAAACACCACGGTGTCTGTGTTTTTTAGGCGCACGATATTATGATCGTCGTTCGCCATGCGAGTCAGCGAGGAGCGAGGCTCCGCTTGGCTGCCGGTGCACAAGATCACGAGACCATCGTCTTTGGTCCGGTTGATTTCGTCAGGGTTGATGAGTACCGAACCCTTTGGGAGGTCCAACATACCCAGCTCACTGGCGAGGTCGTAGTTCCGCTCGAGGCTCCGGCCGAGCAGGCAGACCTTGCGCCCATGTTTCAGAGCAGAATGCAGAACGCCTGCGACGCGATGAAGGTTGCTGGAGAACATGGCGATGATCACGCGGCCTGGGGCATTCCTAATCACGTTCGCCAGCGCAATCTGCACATCTGCTTCCGAGCCCGATACACCGGGTACATCAACGTTCGTACTATCTCCGAGCAGGGCGAGTACGCCCTCGTCCCCGAGTCTTGCAAAGGTTGCCAAGTCCATGACAGGCTCGCCGAGCGGTGTCTGGTCAAGCTTCCAGTCGCCAGTGAAGATCAGACGTCCTACGGGCGTGTCGATCTTGACGCTCATGGCGCCGGGGATGCTGTGGTTGACGTGGATGAACTCCAGATTGAAGGGTCCAAGGCGCATAGTGTCGCCAGGTTGGACTTCAAAATAAGCGACATCCTCCACGTCGTGTTCTTGGAGCTTTCGTTTGATCATCGCGAGCGTCAGCTTGCCGCCAACGATCGGTACATCAACTTCCTCGAGCAGGAAGGGGAGCCCGCCAATATGGTCCTCATGACCGTGAGTGAGAACGACCGCTTCGAGTCGCTCGATGTTGTCTAACAGCCAAGTATAATCAGGAATGATGTAATCAATTCCGAAGTTTGGCGTGTCAGGGAAGGTCAGACCGCAGTCAAGAAGGAGCAGTGAGTCGTTGCATTCGATGACGCAGCAATTCATGCCAAATTGATTAAGCCCTCCGAGTGGAATCACTCGCAGGTAATCAGTATTTTCGTTCATAAGTTTCCGAGAAGATCCAAATTAGGACCGAGAGGGGTTCCGAGCGCCATCAGCATTTAAACAATCTTGCGCTGGTACGGGTTGGTCAGGATTAAGCCAAGCCGGAACATCGGCGGCTTCCCTGCATGGCTCAGGCTCAGGTTCACACCAGAGGCACTGAGAGGGTTGGTCGAGGGTTTCTACCGGCACCAAATCAAGGTCAGCCTTGGGTTCTACCCATGCTCGAGGCGTGAGCACCAGCGCCATCATAAAGATGGTGACGGCGAGGGCTCGACTGACGTGAATGTGATGAGTGCGTAACATAACCAACCTACTTATCTCTCGCTAGCATAGCGAACTTAGACACATGCGGAAAGGGGTTGAAGGAATAAATGATAACAGGGGAATTTCGGATGCAATCAACCGCATAATTGGGCTACATTGCAGGCCAATCGACAGAATTTTTGATTTGCTGGGGTTTGCATGGCGCCGGATGAACGTTTGAAGATCGTACATTTTCTCTTTGCGGCTGCGTGGGCAGATGGAGAACTCGCTCATGAAGAAGGGGATATTCTCGCAACGCTGCTTTCAACAATAGATTTGGAAGCGAGAGAGTTGGCGCACGTTCAGACGTGGTTCTCGACGGCTCCTCCGTCTCCGGATTGGTCCTCTTTGAGTTCGGATCCCGCGACCAGCGAAGCGGTGGTGAGACAGGCTTTAGTGCTTGCGGGCGCGGATCTTACGTATTCGCTGGACGAGATTCAGTTTTTGGAGCGACTGCGGAAACTAGCCGGCCTCGATGACGTTCGTTTTCATGCCATTTGGCGAGAGGTCGAACAGCTTTTGGTGCAGGGACGCACGAGCAAATGATTTAGGAACGTTGAATGTTAACTCTTTACCTAGCGTGTCTGATTTTTGGGGGGGTCTTTGTCGGGCTCTCCGTCTTCTCAGGATTGGGCGACAGCGATTTTGACAAGGATTTCGACAAAGAGCTCGAGTTCGACAAAGAGCTGGAGTTCGACGGTGATTTTGACGGCGACGGTGATTTTGACGGCGCCGGTGATTTTGACGGCGACGGGGACTTGGACGGCGACGGGGACTTGGATGGGGATCTTGACCATGAGCCAGAACTTGATGGGGATGGAGAGGTCGACAACCACGGTCACGTCGACGGCGAGATGGTGCACGCTGATCAGGATATCGAGCTGCACAAGGTCAGGCGCTATAATCCGTTCCTTAGTTTCAAGTTCTACACGTTCTCGACCGCGTTTTTTGGGCTCACAGGGACCTTACTGACGCTGCTGTCGTTGAACATCATCATGGTGGCGGCGATTTCGGCAGGCATGGGGTTGTTTGCGGGATTTGGCATCACGAAGTTCCTGCATTTTGCCGGTACCGGAGTCGGGGGCAAGGTGCTCGAGCAGGACGATTTCCGCGGCGTCACGGGCACAGTGGTTTTACCAATCAGCCCAGACCGTGCGGGCAGAGTGCGCTATAAGATGAAAGGTCGGACCATGGAAATGATGGCTTCGACCGATGGAGACCAAATCTTAGGAATTGGCAGTGAGTGCCTCGTTATTCAAATTGAAGACGGCGTGGCTCAGGTAGTATCAATGGACGAATCAACGACACGAGGGCAGGCCTGAGGCAGCCCCAGCATGTTAGGTGAAATATGGGAATACTCATTCCACTGGCGGTTATGGCGGTCGTGGCTATTTTGGTCATGTTCGCGATTATCAAAAACTTTCTATTTGTGGGGCGACCCAACGAAGTCCTGATTTTTTCTGGGCGTGATACCAAGCTCAAAGATGGATCGACGGTCGGTTATCGACTGATTCGCGGCGGGTGGGCGATCAAATACCCGGTGATCGAGACAGTCGACCGCATGGATTTGAGAGTGTTTCCCGTTCGGATTGACACGCGAGGCGCGTACTCCAAGGGCGGTATTCCGCTGAATGTCCACGCCATCGCCAACGTGAAAGTCGCGAGCGATGACGGCGTGATTCATAACGCCATCGAACGATTCCTGGGCCGCAGCCGCGACGAAATCGTCCGGGTTGCTCAGGAGACTTTGGAAGGTAACCTTCGCGGCGTGTTGGCAACGTTGACTCCAGAGGAGATCAACGAGAATCGCTTGCGGTTTTCTGAACAACTTGCTGAAGACGTCGAGCCGGACCTCGAGAAGTTGGGTCTGCACTTGGACACTCTGAAAATTCAGAACGTCAGTGATGATCGCGATTATCTCGACTCCTTGGGTCGACGACGCATCGCCGAAATCTTGAAGGTGGCGGAAATCGCCGAGTCCGATTGCATGAAGCAAGCGGAGGAGGTTGAGGCTGAATCTCAGGGGCGTGGCGAAGTTGCTCGTCGAAATGCGCAGGCGCAGATTCAAAAAGAGCAGAATGAACTTCGTCATGTCGAGGCCGACCTCGAACTTCTGGCGAAGTCCGAAGAAGAACGAGCTGAGGCACGTGCGTTGACGGCTCGCGCTGAGGCCGAGCAGGAGCTTCAACAAGTTCGAACCGAGCTGGAAAAACTTCGACTTCAGGCCGACGTGGTCATTCCTGCTGAGGCCAACAAGGTTGCTCGAGAATTGATCGCTGCAGGTGAGGCAGCCGAGATCGCAGAGAAAGGTCGTGCGATGGCTGAAGTGCTCCGCATGACAGCCGATGCGTGGAAAGACGCGGGTGAGAACGCATCGGACATCTTTGTGCTCCAACGGCTCGACGTGATTATGAAACGTGTTTCCGAAGCTGCGCAGCAGGTCACGGTTCGCGAAGTCGCGCTGATCGATGGTGGAAGCGGAGAGACCTTACCGAACTACGTGAGTTCCTTTCCCAAGATCGTCGCAAGTCTCTTCAATGAGATGCGCGATACCGTCGGGCTCGATATCGGTGGGGCGTTGAAGGGCCGCGCTGACGAGGAACCCAAGCAGTTGGCTTCCGAGCAACCAGCGGGTCTGGGAGCTTTGACGTCGGACAAGAAGGAGAGCCTCGCAAGGGTCCTCGCTCAACGCAAACAAGACAGCGAGAATCGCTGAGAGGAGATATATTATGGATATTTTTCTTGGACTTGGACTCGGCGCCGTCGGCATCGTGTTGGTCATTTTTCTGATTGTGGCGTTTATCGTCGCGAATAACTTGGTCGAAATTTGCCAACCGAACGAAGTGCTCGTTTTTAGTGGCATGGGTGGGGAAAACGGCAAGGGCTACAAGATGCTGCACGGCGGAAAGCAAGTCCGTATCCCCATCTTTCAGAAACTCGACCGCATCGATGTGACTAATATTGTCATCGATATCAACATCACTAATGCCTATTCAAAGGGTGGGATTCCACTCTCACTGAAAGGTGTGGCCAACGTTAAAATTGGCAGCGAAGACCCCTACATTTCCAACGCCATTGAGCGCTTGCTCGGCATGAATCGTGAGCACGTGAAGCAGATCGCGAAAGAGACGCTCGAAGGCACGATGCGCGGTGTGTTGGCTACACTGACACCCGAAGAGGTCAATAATGACCGCTTGAAATTCGCTCAATCGTTGCAAGAGGAAGCAGAACACGACCTGACCCGCTTGGGCTTGGTCCTAGACAACCTTAAAATTCAGACAGTGACTGATGAAAAAGGCTACCTAGACTCGATCGGTCGTAAGCAGTCGGCAGAATTGATCATGACGAGCCGAATGGCTGAGGCGCAGAATCGCGCAGAAGCCACCGTTCAGGACGCGGAAAATCAGCTGAAGAAGGCGATCGCGAAGATCGGCGCTTTGAAACGAATCGCGAAAGCGGATTCGGAGCGACGAGTTTTGGATGCCACGACGCGTGGCGAAGCCATGGTTGCTGAGGAACGCTCCAAAGCAGGTTCGGCCATCGTTCGAGCCAAATCCAATATCGACGTTCAGCGCGCTCGTCTGGAGCAAGTGAAGCGTCAGTTGGCGGCTGACGTGATTCAACCGGCGCAGGCTAAAAAAGCCGAGTTGGAGGCACAGGCCAAGGGTAATACCGCTCGGATTGTGGAAGACGGGCGCGCGACTGCGGACGCGTTGCGCAGCTTGATCAACGTCTGGAAAGACGCTGGTGACGCTGCGCGTCCTATCTTTCTGGTACAGCAGTTCGATGCGATTATGGACGCCATGTTGTCGACGATTCACGATATCAAGATCGACAAGATCACTGTGATCGACTCGGCGGTTTCAAAAGCCGATGCGGATCGCGGTTTGCCCATGCGCGCTGCCAGCGGAGCGGAACAAATCAAGCAGACGCTTGGTCTGGACCTTCCGCGCGTGCTTCAGGGCATTGCGGCGCTTCAAGAGAAGTGACCCAACGCGGTCCACGCGATGTCAGTTGATAAGATGAACTCTCGAAGAGGGCACCCATGCGGTGTCCTTTTCGTTTGTGAGGGTAACGCGGATCCAGTTGTCGCGGACTTCAGTAGCCCGCAACATGGTGCCTGCTGTGGTGCCGCGAACCTTGCGGGTCGCTGCCATGTCGCTGGGGCCGTCTCGGAAGTCCATCGTGGAGTCTAGAAGGACCACGGCATGCGTGTTCGTTAGAACTTCATGCCACGCACCCCACGATAGACCTAGCACGAGCCAAATGGCCCCTGCAGCGAGGGTTGGGGTGCGAAGATTTCTATCGGTTGCTCGCCAGGCAACGGTCAGACCAGCAAAAAACCACAGCATCAAAAGCGTGAGGTAAGGAAGCAAGGTTGGGGGCACTTTTGCCGCGGCGCTCCACCAAAACAGGGCTTCGTCGCCCTCGATCACTCGTCCTACCCGGGTGCTTTCAATCGCTTGAAGCCGCACAATCATTTTAATCCGAGCCAGTTCATTTTGGATGCGTGAGTCGCTGGGATTCAAGAACGCAGCGGTTTCCATCTGAGCCCGAGCGAGGCCCCATTTCTGGGCATGAGCAAACGCGATACCGGCGTTATAGTGGGCCATCGTGTCGGATTGGCTGGCTGTCGCAGCCCAAGCTTGCCCGGCGGCCTCGTAAGACCCGCTATCGAACTGTTCTTGAGGCGTTGCTGCGAACACAAGGCTAGTTCCAACCGAGGAAGCTAGGACGAGGAGCAGCGCTCCCAATGCTTTGAGAGCGGGCACGCGCAGGGCTTCTAGTGTGGCCAAGGCCCGGCTGCGCAGCAATGCGACGTCGGGTTGTTCTGAAGCCGGTGCGAACCGCGCAGACTCAATCTCGGCGAGTGTGGCGCGGAATTCGTCGATGACTTCGTTGTCGACGGCGTGCTCCTGCAATGCCGTGCTGATCGCGGCAACGCTGGTCCTACCGGGTTCGAGCAAAAACGCAGCGGCAACCGTCGACTTAATGATCTCAGCGACTTCGTCGATCCGGGTTGCCGAGTGGAGCGCTTGGGTGGCTCGGTCGAGATTTTCGCGTTGGTCGCGAATCGGGGCGCGTCGTGACTTCCATCGGCGAATTGGTGCCTCGACCATCGCCGCAATCAGCGCCAAAATCCCGGCCAAGAAAGCCAATCGAAAAGCGAATGAATCTGCTGTGCCGCGGGAGCTAGCCGAGGGCGCTTCGTCGACGGGCTTTCCGAGTTCCGATAACACCTCGGCGATCATGTCCTCGGCCGTTGCGCTGGTGGCGTTTTTGGCGAGTGGGACAATTGGGGCGGCTTCTGGCGCCAATACACCATCGGCGATCGAAAGCGTGATCGGCGCGCTATTCCGGGATTGGTACGTGGCGCTGACCGGGTCGAAGTAGACAAATGTCACAGGGGGTAACACCAAGGTGCCTGGTTTTGTCGGGACAATGCTGTATTCGACCGTTTTTGTACCCACCACAAGGTTTCCCCGCGTCGACTTTTGCACGTCTTCGGAGGGAGGTTCAATTCGAGTGTTTTCGATGTCCGGCAGTTCGGGCAACTGAACTCGTGTGATCAAACCCGACCCCGTCACACGCAATCGGAAATTGATTGCCTGCCCGACTTGTCCTGTGTGCGAATCGACGAGTGCAGTGATGTCCCATTGGCCAACGTTCCCCTCGTAAAAGCCTTCCGGTGCGTTCGGAGGCAGCGGCAGAACCTCGAGGTCCAACGCCGGAGACTCGACTGAGAAATCCTTCTGTCGGGCCAGAAAACCGCCTGTGACCACCGTGACACCCATCGAGTCAATTACGGCTTTTCCAGCCCGCAACGGGAAGATTGCGTAACTTCGTAACGTGGTGCGTTGCATGAGTCGTCCACGCACGGGGATCGACTGTCGTTGCCCGCTAGAACGCTCGTTAAGCGTTTCTACCCAAAACGCATCAAGCGGCGGGTCGGTGGCCGCTCGAACTTGTGGGTCGAACATGCGCACATCGTTGAAAATCGCGTAGTTCAGATTGATCTGCTGGCCCACGTACGCCGCGCCGGCTGGATCGCGTGTGGCCTCGACGTAGACTTGTTCATTTTGCTGGGCTACCGAACGGGGGATTTTCCCCGCTTTAACCACTTTGATTTTTACGTTTTCGGGGCGTACGACGTCGTCGCCAATCAACACCTTGGGCGGGCCGATTGAGAACGTCCCGGCTTCACGGCTACGAAGGGTCCACGAGATCGTCAACACACGTTGAGAGACGTTGTTGATGGTGATGAACTGTGGGAATTCCGTGCGTCCCAAAACTTCCAACGCTCCAAATTCCGGGGAACTCTTAAGTTGAAGATCTTTTGCGCCGTACGTCGACATGGTGACGTCGTAGCGAAAGGGTTTTGCGACCTCGACGACATCGGGCTGGACGGCCGCGCTAACACTGTCCACTCCTCGTTGCGCAGAGGCCGACACCGACACGAACAAAAGCGCAAAAACGATAAGGATTCTCATCACCAATCCTTGTCTATGAATCGATTGGGTTGTTCCTTGAGGGCTTTCCGCATTTGGAAGTTATCGTCAGAAGACTCTAGGGCCTTTAGGATGTCGTCGATGCGCTGCATTTCAGCGTCCAAGACCTCACTTCCCTGAGGTTCTCCATCCTTGCCCTCGGTCTCGTCTGCCGCTGGCTCTTCTTCCTGACGTCCTTTTTTGGCTTCTTCGTCGGTTTGATCTTCACCGGCAGGGTCACCTTGGTCGCCTTCCTTTTCTTCTTCGTCCCCGCCTTCTTTGTCTTCCGGCGGTGCGTCATCCTGTGGCTTATTGGGCTCACCTTCGTCTTTTTGTTCCTCTGAGGGGTCCGATTCATCACCCGGTTTGTCTTGTTTCTCAGAGTCATCCTGTGAGTCCCCTTTGTCGTCTGACTCGCCCTGAGCGCCGTCGAGAAGGACCAAGTGGTAGAAATCGCTGTCTCCTGAAACACGCACCACGACGGACTCTTCAGTGACGTCCTCGGCAAACAACACTGACTCGATCGGAACTTGGTCGACGTCAGGTGCGAGCGGCCGAACACCTGCTTGTACAATCTGGTCACCGGTAGCGCTGATCAGGTCCAAGCGAATTGCAGGCGCCACGGGGTCGTCCATATTCGACGGGGTTGAAATCAGCGAGAGGCCCAAATTAAGCCGTTTCTTTTTGGGGTCGATGGAGACTTTAAAGAAGTCGAGGTCACCATCACACAGTCGAAGGTATCTGGTGGCCGGTTGGGTGGCGTCCAGATCAGCGGCAGACCCGACGTCGTCGTTGTCTTCAAGTCGGTCATCGCCATCGGGGCAGGGGGCAAACTTATAAGTGGTCAGCGCGTACGGGCCCTGTTCGGTCCCCGTGGTTGGCTTGACGTGGATCAAGAACTTCCCTGCACGTGGCGAGTCCCGCAGACCGGTAGTGACGAGCCCTCCTTCCGCCACGCTGCGACCTACGACGATTCCTCGCTCCGCGTCGATCAGTTCGACTTCGATTGCCGGGGCCGTGCCGGTTTCGATATCGACGTCGGGCGTAGCGTCGACAAAAAAGCTCTCTCCTGCTTGAAGGTCAACCGAATACCAATCGGAGTCGCCCGAACAGAGGTGCCCTTGTGTTGGCTCACCCCCAAGAGGTGCGGCACTTTCGGGAGAGTCGTTCGGCTCGGACGCTTCTTGCAACGCGGCACACGGGGGAATCGCTAAGACCTCGACGTTGTACTTTGCTTCCTTGGTTCCGATGATATTCAATAGGACCGATCCATCTTTGGCTTGGTCGGCAGAAAGTAAAAGGTTGTTGATCGATCTGACGGCTTGTCGGTCTTTGAGTTCGGCGTCCAACACAGCCGCTTTGCCGTCATCGGTAGCAAGTAGCTGACCTGAAGCACTGTCGAAGAGTTCCACCTTAAAATCTTGGGTGGAGCTTTCAAAAGGTTCGTCGGGGTCGAAGTCATCGCGAAGGTTCTTGAAGGTGACGGTGACCGAAACGCGCGAGCCTGGGATCACCGGCAAACGGAACCAATCTTCGTCGCTCGGACAAACTACGCCTTCAAATGCTTCGATCTTCTCGGGGTTGGCCGCTAGGTCTCGCGTGTCATTTTCTTCGAGGGCATCTTCTAGCTTGGAGCAAAGGGGGTGCAACTGCAGGTAGGTCCACTCGAGGTTCTTACGCAGCAAAGTGAGTTGTTCTGCACTGGCCACGGTCGGATTTTCTGCGGCGTACACAAGCGCATCACGGAACGTCCCGTGCGCTTCTTTCCACGACTCTTTTTTCGAGAGAGCAACGCCAAGGTTGAACATGGACTTGAGTCTGAGTTTGGGGTCTGGCGTCTCCAAAGCTCGCGCAAACGCGCTTTGCGCCTCGTCAAATCGGCCAGCGCCCAGATGAGCGAGTCCTCGATCGTAGGAAATCTCCGGCGCCAAACCTGACCGTTTTTCGGCTTTATCGTACAAAAGCATCGCGTCATCGAACTGGGCGGTCTCGACCATCGAGTTTCCACGATCCACGTCTGAGTCGGTATCTCGGAGGGCGTTGTCACAGCTGATCAGCAGGAAGCACACCGCAACAAGTGTGGTTGCAGGCAGTTTCAGTTTCTTTCGTTCCCCAAGCAGCAATCCAGCCAGAAGGAACAAGAATCCAGGGATCAAGAAGAACATGAATCGCTCTTGGTATCTTTCCTTCATAAGGCTTTCGAGCTCGCTTTTTTCGAGGTCGGCGATGAAGTCGGAGACCGCCTTGGCCACTGAGTTCTTTCCGGCATACGGGACAAAAATCCCGCCCGTTCGTTCCGCGATCCCCTCAAGGGTTTTCACGTCGAGGCGAGTGCGAACGATTTCTCCTGAGCGATCGCGTTGATCTCCCATCAGAGTGCCGTCTTGTTTGTAGAGCGGGATTCTTTCGCCAGTCGCAGAACCAAAGCCCACTGTGACGATTCGAATGTTGGCTGCCGCTGCGCTGTCGGCCGCTTCGAGCGGTGCCGACTCGTGGTCTTCGCCATCGGAAATCAATACGATGACTTGGTTCTTGGCGCGCTTCATCGCTGGAGTATCTGTTTCTCCGCTGGTCCCAGTGAGGAGGTCAATGCCGTCCATGATGGCGCGGCCAATGGAGGTTCCTCCGACGGGCATTTGTGCGGGGTCGAGCTTGTCCAGATAGAATCGAATCGCGCCGTAATCCGCCGTCAACGGTGCTTGTGGAAAACTCACTGCAGTGAAAACGACGAGTCCTACGCGGTCACCGGCAAGGGCCCTCATGAGTTCTTTGATTTCGGTCTTGGCAGCGTCCAGACGGTTTGGCGCGGCGTCCCTTGCCAACATGCTTTTTGAGATATCCAAGGCAAAAACGACGTCAACGCCGGTTCGCTTGATGGGCTTATTCGTCAGGCCCCATTGTGGGCGGGCCGCGGCCAGTCCGACGCAAACGGCTGCCAGAAAAAATAGAACGATTCGTGCGCGATATTTGTAAGTCGAGGTTCGGTCCGCCATTTTGGCCAGCATAGGGTGGTCGCCAAAACGTCGAAGGACGCCGCGACGCCAGCGGGTGTAGAGAATCGCCGACAGAACCATGACGGCGATACAGACCAAGAGGGCGGATAGACTTTCCGGATGTCCAAACTGCATTTTGACCTCACGGAAACTTGCGAAGAAGTGTGTGTCGTAACAAAAACTGAAGAGTCAAAAACGCGAGGCACCAGATGGCGAGCGGGCGGAACAGCTCTTCGGGGTCGACGCTGGTCGTGTCCCGGATTCTGGTTTTCTCGAACTCATCCAAGATCGAATGAAGGTCGTCACGTAGGCCGTCAGCGTCCGTCGCACGGTAAAATTTCCCACCGCTGTCATCCGCAATCTCTTGCAGTAGCGCTGGGTCGACGGGGAACTCGGTTTGTTGATAGTGCGTTGAGTTTGTGAACATATCTCGGCCAGCTGGGTAGAGGGTTACGCCTTCTTTGCCCACCAGAATCGGGAAGATCTTGATCCCCAGCTTTTTGGCCATTTCGGTCGCCTGTTTTGGCGAAATATTTCCGCCTCGCCGATCGCCGTCTGTGATCAGAATCAGAATCTTCGATCGAGCTTCGCTGTCGCGCAGGCCCATGACGCCGCGGCCAATAGCGTTGCCGATTGCCGTGCCTCCCTCGTCGATGTCGCCTAATCGAAGTCGGTCGAGCATCGCGTTGATGGTTCTACGATCGAGGGTGAGCGGGAATTGCAGGAATGCATCGCGAGCAAAAACCACCATTCCCATCCGGTCGTGGCCCCGAGACCCAACGACGTCCTTGAGTGTGCGGATGGCAGCTTCGAAACGGTTTAGAGGTCGCTGACCGCGGCGCTCCAACGCTTGAACGTCCCGGAGTTCCATGTCGATGGCTCGCATCGATCCCGACATATCCAGTGCCAGATAAATATCGATGCCCTCGACATCAATCTCGTCAGCTTCAACAGACTGCGGCCTCGCCATCGCGAAGATGAGTAGGCCGAGCGCGATCAGCGCCAGTGCGTCTGGTAGGGGTTCGAGGAATCGTTTCCAGCCTCGCCTTTGTTTTGTGGCGATCGGCACACCCGAAAAACGCAGCGTCCCAGTCCGATTGGCTCGAAAGCGCGGGACAAAAAGCAGGACGGCCAAAACCGGGATGAGCAACAGAAGTAGAAGTGCCCAGGGGTATTCGTATTGCCAGTTCATGGCGAATCCTCCGGGGGTTGCCATCGATTCGAAGGCTTATCGGACGCGTTCGGCGCGGTCGGCACTTCCGTTGGGGCTATCACCGGCTTTTCAGTCTCGGCGGGTTCCGCGACTTCCAGAGCGTCCACTTTTCCTGGAGTGTCCGCATCGAGAATAATATCTTCGGCATCAGCGGGTTCGGTCGCTGAAGCGGAGATTGCCTCAAGCTGTGCCTCGTCGTTGGGTTGAGCCAGAGTCGAAGAGATCGGTTGGCGGAAGCGGGTTTTGGTCAACTCAACCACGGTCATCGCGCGGCGCAGTAGCGCCCTTCCTTGCTCGGTCTGGGGGATTACTCCTCCGAATTTCACCATGTCAGAACTACCCAAAATGCTTTTGACCTCGCCAAGTTCCATACCTAGGGGCCATTTGACGTCGGACAGGCGCACGCTGATTTCGGTCGTGGTGAACTCTGTGCCCGGGAAATTATAACGCTCGCCCAGATATTCTCGGAACGTCTCCGAAAGCCGCACGTAGAAAATCATGAAATCGCCGCGCTCAAGCAGCCCGGACGATTCCAATTCGAGCAGTTTTTCTATCGCGATGTCGTAAGCGGGGCGGGGCGGTGTCGCTTCCAAAATTTCATTGGCTCTTCGCCGGGCGAAAAAGGTCACAACTCCAAGGGCTAAAACGAACAGGAAAAAGCCACCAATCCAGACCAAGGTGTAGTCGTCCACCCACATCGCTACCGTGCTCTGGGGGCCTGATAACCCCTCGCCCGCGCTGAGTACGGGCGTGATCGACACAGTAATAGGTGTCGTCGTTACAGGGGTGACCGTGCCCGAAACGTCCACGTTGACTTGGATAGCGGGAAATCGGACTTCTCCGGTTCGGAAAAAACCGTACTTCAGCGTCAACGTCGTTTTGAGTTCGGAACCCGACGGGGCTGTCGTTGCCTCTTGCCCGATGAGTTCCGCGCGCCGCGTGTTGGGCGGTGATTCAACGACAACCATGCTGCCAACAGGATGCTGAACTTCAAGAGTCAGATTCTGGATCGACCCGACCTGCAATTGCTTGGGGATTTCTTGCTGTGTCAGAATGGGAGTTATGGCAGCGCTGTTATTGGACTGAGCCCAAGCCGGCAGGCAAACTGTCATTGCCGCAAAAACCACGAGAATCGCCCATGAATATTGCCTGTTCGGTTCAATGTGCACGTTTTGCCCTGCGCCGAAAATACTCCACCAGCGGTTCGACATAATTCGATCCAGACTGCACGTAGATGGGGTCAATTCGCATACGTCGGAACATTTTATCTCGGTCACGGCGCGCATCGGCCGCGGCCCGATTGAAGCTGTCGCGAGCACGTTCACTCGAAGTGTCGACCCAGATTTGTTCGCCGGTTTCTGGGTCCTCGAAGGCGACTAACCCGATATCCGGCATGATTTCTTCCATGGGGTCGCTGATCACGACCGGGATGACTTCGTGGCGGCGATGCACAATCTGCATCATTCGTTCGAACCCTTCGTCCATGAAATCGCTGATCACGAACACGACTCCGCGTTTGCGCGTTACACGTGACAAAAACTCCAACGCACTTCGTGTGTTGGTCATTTTCCCCCGTGGTTTTGTCTGCAGGATCTCCGTGATGATGTGGAGTATATGTTTGCGACCCTTCTTCGGCGCTACAAACGTCTCGACGTCGTCGGTGTAGGTGATCAGACCCACACGGTCGTTGTTTTTGATGGCTGAAAATGCCACCAAAGCTGCGAGTTCTGCCGCCGTTTGAAGCTTCAGTTTTTCCTGACTGCCAAACGACTGGCTTCCCGAGGCGTCCACGAGCAGAAAAACGGTCAGTTCACGCTCTTCGACAAATTGTTTTACGAAAAGCGTGTCCATCCGAGCCGACACATTCCAATCGATGGTGCGGACATCGTCGCCTGGCTGGTATTCACGAACCTCAGAGAAGTCCATTCCTCGGCCCTTGAAGACCGAATGGTACTGCCCAGCGAGTTGGTCGTTAACCGCTCGTCGCGCTGTGATTTCGAGCCGTTTGACCGCTCGTATGAGTTCCTTGGGCAACATGGCTTAGGGAACCTCAATGGTCTCAAGCAACTGATGAATGACATCCTCGCTTGTGACGTTTTCGGCTTCTGCCTCGAAACTCAACACGACGCGATGTCGCAGAATATCGGGCGCAACGGCCTTCACGTCTTCTGGCGTGACGTAATGCCGTTGGTTAATAAATGCGTGTGCGCGTGCCGCAAGGTTCAAGAAGATCGTGGCGCGAGGGCTAGCCCCGTATTCGATATAATCCTTAATGGATTTGAGGCCGTGTTCTTCAGGATTTCGAGTCGCGACAATGAGGTCAACGATGTACTCGCGTAGTTTTTCATCCACATAGATCTGACGAACCAGATCCTGGGCGGCCAGAATGTCCTCGCCCGTGGCGACAGTTTCAATGGGTGCAGGTCGGATTTGATCGGCGACGCGATCCATGATTTGTCGTTCTTCAGCGCGCGTGGGGTACCCGACCTTGAGCATGAGCATGAATCGGTCGACCTGAGCTTCAGGCAGGGGATAGGTTCCTTCTTGCTCGATCGGGTTCTGGGTCGCCAACACTAAGAACGGTTTGGGCAGTGTGTACGTCGTGTCACCGAGGGTCACCTGGCGCTCCTGCATGGCCTCGAGCAACGCGGACTGAACCTTCGCCGGAGCGCGGTTGATCTCATCGGCAAGCAAGAAGTTCGAAAACACTGGTCCCTGTCGTGGAACAAATTTTCGGTCGACTTGGTCGTAAATCATCGTGCCGACAAGGTCAGCGGGGAGTAGATCGGGAGTGAATTGAATGCGGCTGAATTGCAGACGGAAACACTCGGCGAGCGATTTTACCGTCAGAGTCTTGGCAAGGCCGGGGACACCCTCAAGCAGAACGTGGCCGCCCGTTACAAGACCAATCAGCAGGCGTTCCACCATGTAATTCTGTCCAACGATCACCTTCCGAAGTTCCTCTTCGACTTGGCGAATGAACTTCGAACTTTCTTCAATCTTTTCGGTCAGGTCTTTATCGGCATCCATTTTCGACACTCACTGCAGAATTGATGATGTCGCGAGGAAATCCGCGCGTTCATTAAGGGGGTGGCCCGAGTGGCCTTTGACTTTGATGATCTGAGGACGCTTTTTGTATTGGCGCATTTGTTTGCGCAGCGTGTCTACGAGTTCGGTGTTTGCTTTGGCTTTCCAGTCTTTCGTGATTACGCCCAGCGAGTAGCTGCTGTCAGTATGAATTCGAATCACGGCGTCGGGATCTGGGACGTGATCGAGCGCAGCCTTAATCGCCATGAGTTCAGCAATATTATTGGTCCCGATGCCTAGATACTGGAACGCCTCGAAATAGTCGTTCGAAGTTCGCATCAGGAAACCCCAACCGCACCGCCCGGGATTCCCACTGCAAGCACCGTCGGTGAAAAATTCGTAAACGCCGATGTCGGGTCTGACTTCGTCAACGAGTTCCTGCGGCAGTTCGGTTCCGGATTCGATGGCTCCGGCGGGTTCTTTCCAAACGAGCTCATCAAAAGTGGGTCTCGAGATTGCCGCGTCGGCCTTAGGGGCGGCTTTCGGGGGTGCCTTGGCCTTAGAAGGCTCACCCTTAGAGGTCGACAAATTCTCGAGTGCAGCAGAATAGCCCTTTGCGGCCTCGTCTGGCTTGTACTTCATCGTGACTCTGCCGGTCTCAACGAGGGGTTCTCCTGCATCATCGGTGAGGACCCAGACGCGGTCGCGTCCACGAAAGATCATTTCCGTCCAAGGCATGCCTATCCTTACTTAGCGTCAACTTCGCGCCGTCGATTAACGCGAGACCGCCAAAATTGCAAAGCGGTCGCCCTAACAACAACACTTTGGCCCAATATTCCCGGGTTCATTTGCCAATTCGAGCTGACACGGCGGTGGTTGCGAAATCTGTGGCCAAGACTTACTGTTGCGGCGTCCGACGGCCCCCAAGTGTGACCATGTCCAATAACGAACTTATCGACCAACTTCATCATGAACACGCCCACCTGACGCGCCTCTTTACCGAGCTGAGTCAGACGTTTCGCCGCGTTGCGTCCAGCGACGTCGACGACGACGATTGGGACGACGCCCTCACCACGGCTGCCGAGGACCTCGGGGCCGCGCTTGATGAAATGTTGCATCACTTCTCGCAAGAGGAAGAGATCCTGTTTGTCGAGATTGCAGAACGGTTCCCTGAGTTCTCTGATGAAATCAGCAGGCTGGAACGCAATCACGAAAGTATAGTGGGACATGCTCGGAATCTGCTTTCCTTACTGGGCCGCGGGCCGCAGTCGTTTCGCGACGAATACGAACGTGCGATTCAGATCCTTTCTTTGGTGAGCGAGGAAGTCACCCAACACACGCTGGACGAGGCGAAGGTTTATGGAGACGCGCTCAAAAAGCTCGCGCCAGCTGAACGCCGGGCCATGCTGGAACAGTTGAAGCAGATTTAGTGTTAGAGCTTGGACTCATGCCAGATCCAAACTTGCGTGATTGCGTTGAAGGGCATGTGGATCGCGAATACTTGAGGCGCTCATGGACAACAACAACTCGATTGGACAGATAGAGCGCTTGGTCGAGCGATTGGCTCGACGGGTACGCCTGCAGCGAGTGGTCAATGCGTTGACCACGGCGCTCACGCTTCAGATCTTGATGATTGCGCTCTTGGTTGCTCTTGCAACCCCCGGCTGGATAGACGTGGCTTCAAGAAATATGGCCATGTTGGCGACCTTCGCGATTCCACTGATCACCGCTCTGGTGGCGTGGTTTCGTAAAGTCGACAAGATATCACTCGCGCAAGTCCTTGACCGTACTCACGATCTTCACGACCGACTGTCGACCGCGTTATTTTTGGCAGATAAAGACCGAAATGATTTCGAAGAAGCTCAGATCAGGGACGCTTCGAACTTCATCAAAAGTGTCGATGTCGGGTTGGCCGCTCCGTGGAGGCGACCGGCAGAGTGGGTCGCGTTTCTGGTCGCCGCTTGTATCCTGCTGGGTGTGGGCGTTTTGAAGATGCCCGACCATCGTCGCCCCTTGGCGGCGGATATCGTGATTCAACACGATAAAATCTTAGATGACGCCACCCTCGCGATGGAGCGAGAGCGCCTCGAAGCTCTCAAGCAAACACTGGTCGAAGCTGGGCTCGAAGATAGCAAGGAGCTTATCGAAGCTCTGGACGTGCTTTTGGATCGGGCGGAAAACCGAGAAATCTCTGAAAAGGAATTCCTCGAAGAGCTGGAACGCATTGAGAAAAAATTCTTAGACAAAGACGACGGCGGTCGAAAAGACCTTGCAGAAAAGCTTAAAGAAGCTGCCGAAGAACTCGAAAAGGCGATGGGCAAGGATTTGAATCAAGTGCCTGAAGCTAAAGCGCTCGTCGATGCTTTGAAAGAAAAGGACTACCAGAAGGCGGCAGATGCAATGGACGCGCTCGCCAAGAAGCTTGCCGATCCGAACTTGTCATCCAAGGATTTGGAGCGCTTAGCCAAGATCATGGAGAAGTTTTCGGATCTCATCGATCCGAATGACCCGAAACTTCAAAAGCTGATCGAGGAAAATCAGGCGTTGGCCGACAAGCTTTCGAAGTTGTTTGCGCAAGAGAAACTCAGCGATTCCGAAAAGAAACGTCTCAACGACGTTAAAAAGAAGGTCGCTGACCTGAATCGTAAAAAGAAAGCAAACGAAGGAACTCTGGTGTCGCGACAGCTGAAGGAGCTTCAGCGCAAAACCAAAGAGGTGGCTGGTGGCGCGAGGAAGGCCGCGGAAGAGAAAAAACAGAAGGGCAAAAAGCCCGAAGACCCTAATGCAGCAAAGAAGCCCGATTTCCAGCAAGAAGCAGGAAAAAAAGCGCAAGACGCCGCCCGTGACCTCGAAAAAGAGGGCAAAGAACAGCAGAAGTCGGAAGCTCGCGGAGCCGCCCAGAAGCAGCTCGATGAGTTGCGCGAAGCGATGCAGAGGTCTGGGGTCAAGCGAGGGGAGTCCAAGGACGGTGAATCTCAGGACGAGGAAAAGGGCAAGCAGATGAAAGACTTCCTAGATAAGGCCAAGGGTAAAAAACCTGAAGAAGGCAAGGAAGGCAAATTTGCGCAGCTCGGCGAAGGCGAAGAATCGAAAGATGGCAAGACCGGGACCGATGCCAAAAAAGGTGATGAAAGGAAGACGGATAAAAAGGGCAAAGGCGAGGGCAAGGGCGACAGCGAGGGTCTTGGTGAAGGAAGCCGGGACCTTGAAGACGAAACCAAACTCGACGCAAAACGAGTGGATGAAAAACTCGAAGGCAAAAAGGGCGATGGTCCGACTCGATCCGAAGTGATTCAGTCTGCCAGCGAAGAGGGTTTTGCGACGACCGAATATAAAGAAGTTTTTGTGGACTATGAATCCGTGGTCGAAGAGGTCATGGAAAAAGAAAACGTCCCTAAGGGGTATCGTTTTTATATTAAAAGATATTTTCAGTTAATTAGGCCGCAGGAATGACGGCGGGAGTAATTTATGAGTGAAGACGCTCGGGTTGAGGAGCAAGTTGCTGCATTCCAGAAGGATTGCAACCTCGTGCTCAATGAAGTCGGGAAGATGATCGTGGGACACCGCGATATCATCGAGGGCGTGATTATCGCCATGCTCGCAGGTGGTAATGTGTTGCTTGAGGGCGTGCCTGGTCTGGGTAAGACGATGCTCGTGAAGACCCTCTCGGATACGCTGGGTCTGAAGTTTTCTCGCATGCAGTTCACGCCCGACCTGATGCCATCGGATATCTTGGGCACCACGATTTTGGCCGAAAGCCAAGACGGCCAGCGTGAGTTCCGATTTGAGCGCGGACCCATTTTTGCGAACATTGTGCTCGCCGACGAAATCAATCGTGCCACGCCAAAAACACAGTCGGCCATGCTCGAGGCGATGCAGGAAAGAAGCGTTACGATTGGCAAAGAGACCATGAAGCTTGAAGATCCGTTCTTCGTGCTCGCCACGCAGAACCCCTTGGAAATGGAAGGCACCTATCCGTTGCCTGAGGCCCAGCTTGACCGGTTCATTTTTAAACTGCGCGTTTTGTTTCCCTCGCTTGATGAGTTGCACACGATCATGGACCGCACCACCCAGCGCGAACAGCCTGAGGTTCAAGAGGTGCTGGGACGCCCGAGATTGCTGGAGATGAAGGCGTTTGCGCGAGACGTACCCGTGGCTCGCCATGTCCAAGATTATGCGCTGCGGTTGTTGCAAGCGACTCATCCCGAACATCCAGCGGCCCCCGATATCACCAAACGTTTTGTTCGTTTTGGTTCGTCGCCACGAGGTGCTCAGGCGGTTTTGATTGCAGCAAAAGTCAGCGCATTGATTGATGGCCGTTTTAATGTGTCATCGGCAGATATCCGTAAATCGGCCACCGCGGCGTTTAGACATCGAATTATTCTGAATTTCGAGGGTGAGGCCGAAGGCGTTCAGACCGACGATATTATTCAGAAAATTATCGAAAAAACGCCAGAAAACGTGAAGTCCTAAGTATGGCTGAACTCGAAAAATTCGACGAAGCTTTCCTAAAAAAGCTCGAATATCTCTACATTATCTCGCGCAAAATCGCGGCCGGTTCCCAGCGGGCTGAACGCAAGAAGCGCATTGTAGGGAGCGGGCTTGAGATCGCTGACTTCCGGAACTATTCTCCAGGGGATGACCTCCGGAATATTGACTGGAAGATCTTCGGGCGTACGGACAAACTTTTTCTCAAGCTCTTTGAGGA
>JBBKVQ010000181.1:0-3195 GCA_037968515.1 Bradymonadaceae bacterium | reverse complement strand
GCGATGCCCGACTGCAGACAGCATGTCTTCATGAGGGCGAGCAATCAGGATCATTTCGATGACTTCAGCGGCAAATCGGCCTGCGATGGATTCCTGAGCGGCTTCCATATCGTAGAGTTCACCCTGAATCACGAAGTAGCCTTTGCCGCCAATTCCAGCGGCAAGGTGCAAGTCCACGACGGTCGCCAGCACGTACTTTAACACCGTATCGAGTGCCTCGAGGGCGCTCCAGACATGGTGCATTTCGACGAGCAGAATCGCATCTGGTCCAGGACTGGCAGACTTGCCATTCAACGCCGCGACCAACGAATCATGAGCCGCCGGAAGCATGACTTCGCCGAGAATCACCCCGCTCGAGGCATCCAGTGCCGCTCGGTGAGCTTCCTCGACATCAGCGACCTGACCACTGATAAGAATGATGTACTTGCCGTTGGAATGCCGACCGTGGTGCACAAGACGCACCGCTGCCCGCTTGACCATGACGTCAAGCAAGAGCACTCCGCGTGCAATACTTGTCACTTCTATGCAGGCGAGCGCCGGGTCGGACATGATCAAACGATCCGGAAGTATTCTTTGAGAGTGCAGCGACGCTCCCGTGTGAAGCTGACCGCTGTCGTCAGACCTTCACCGGTAGGGCTTGCGATCGTCCAAGACGTGTAGCCTTCTCCTCCACCGCCAATTCCAGCAACGGATGGCGCATTCTTGACGAAAATCGACGCATTGCAGCGACGCGCCATCTTGTGGAGTTTCTCGATGTTATGGCTGTACATGACCGCAGTGTGGAAATAATTATGCTCCACGCGGTAGGCCATTTCGATGGCATCGTCGACGTTTGGAACACGAACCATCCCGATGACGGGCATGAGCATTTCGTGCTGCACAAACGGATGATTTTCTTCGACTTCGCAGAGTACGAGTCGGATATCGTCCGACACCCGAATTCCGATATCTGCCAGAATCACCGATGGATTCTTGCCGATATATTTCCGGTTCACGTGGTTATCAGGCGTGATCAAAAGCTTTTCGAGTTTCTGCAGGTCACGACCTGAAACCTCGATCACGTTACGAGACAACATCTCCCGCTTGAGGATGTCGAAAATCTCGTTGACCGCGATGATCTCTTTTTCAGCGATGCAAACGATATTATTATCGATCGAAGCACCATCGATGATGCCCTGCGCTGCCTGCTTCAGGTCAGCCGTCTCATCAACAACAACAGGGGGATTCCCAGGACCTGCCGCGATGGCTCGTTTCCCTGAATTCATGGCCGCTTTGACCACCGCGCCACCACCGGTAACGGCGAGCAGGCGGACGGCAGGATGATGCATCAGACCGGTTGCCGATTCGATTGTAGGGTTTGCCACGCTCGTTAAGGTATTGCTCGGTCCGCCGGCTTTCACGATTGCATCATTGAGCAGGGAAACAGTGTGGTTACACACGCCCTTCGCCGAAGGATGCACATTGAAAATCACCGAATTCCCGCCCGAAAACATCGAGATACCATTATTAATGATGGTCTCAGACGAGTTGGTGCAGGGAGTGATCGAACCGATGATGCCAAATGGAGCGCGTTCGACCAGCGCAAGCCCGTCGTCGCCACTAAAAGCGCGAGGCTCGAGGATCTCGGGGCCCGGTGTTTTCAGTGCTGCTAGGCGATTTTTACCGAGTTTGTCAGAGACGCGACCAAGGCCGGTCTCTTCAACAGCCATCCGAGACAGCAGGTCGGTGTGCTCAATGATGGTGTCGCGCATGGCCTGAACCATGCGTTTCCGCCCTTCGAGCGGCACGTCTTGGAATTCCTGAAACGCTTTCTGCGCAGCTTTTGCTGCATCATCAAGCGATCCAAAAACGCCGTGACCGTGTGACCCTTCGTGGCCGCTTGACGCGACATGGCCTGCCACGGAAGGCGTCGGCCGCTTTGCGGGACCGAGGTCTTTCTCGAGGCGTTGGACCACGCGGTCAACGATAATATTGATGCTGCGCTCGTCCATGCGGGGCTACCTGCCGATCAGTCTTTGCGGTAGCGAATGTCGCCGCCGAGTTCAACCAAGTCGACGATGGCCATGACCACGGCATCGACTGGGCGATTGTTGGTGAGTTGGGTTTGGCGAGCCGAACTGCCGGAAGCAAAAAGGACGACTTCGCCCGCTCCTGCTCCGACTGCATCCGCCGCAACCACGACCCCACCGGAGGGTTTCAGGTTCGCATCGAGGGGTTTGAGCACAAGAAAACGAAGCCCATCAAGGACTTCCTCCTTGCGCGACGCCACGACCGTTCCAACCACTTCCGCGAGCTGCATTACTTAGCAACCTTTTCCGCTGAGTCGCGACGACCCAGAGGAAGTACAAGGTCAACATTGATGTGCGGGCGTGGAATCACGTGAACCGCAACCAATTCGCCAACGCGTTCAGCGTATCGAGCGCCTGCATCCGTGGCCGCCTTAACAGCTGCAACATCACCGCGAACAATCGCTGTGACATAACCGCCGCCGGTCTTTTCAAATCCAACGAGTTCGACTTTAGCTGCTTTCAGCATCGCATCCGACGCTTCAACCATCGCTGCGAATCCGCGCGTTTCAATCATTCCGAGTGCATCAGACATAGGTACCTGCCTTGTTTTTTTTGAAGTGAATCATCACTTCTTAGGGTTAACGCCTTCAATCGCGTCGAGCGCGGAGATTGCAGCCTCAGCGGCTGCATCAATTTCGGCCTCACTGCCGCTCAGATAGAGGCGTCCAAACGCTCCAAATGGGCGAACATCGATGAGGAAAATATTGGCTGCTTTTTCGGCCTCGTTGGCCGCATAAACCACGTAAGCTGCCGGGTCGGTCTCAAGAATGAAGAGACTTTGCCCAGGCAGGATCATCATGCCGGACGAGTTCCGGTTGATGATCTGGCTTTGATAGGGTTCGACCGAACGAATGATTTGGCTGGACACGATCCGGGGCTTCATTCGGTCGGTTTCTTTAACCCCGAGATGCTCCAGAATCACTGCGCCAGCTTCAAGGACATTGCCTTGATCTTCGTCGTGAACTTCGAGGACGCCGTATGCACGTTCCACCACTTGAATGGCGGGAACGACACGGGTTGCCTTCAACGCGCGGTCGGTGACCTCGTTGATGGCGATTCCTGGCGAAATTTCGACAAAAAGACTCGCCACGTGCTCCACTGGAAGAAATCCACGAGCGGTCTTCCC
>JBBKVQ010000180.1:0-7362 GCA_037968515.1 Bradymonadaceae bacterium | reverse complement strand
CGGTTTTGAATCCGCGCTGGCCGTCCTTGGTGGAAGCGTCGAGACCGTCCATCACTGGCTCTACACACATACCCATGTCGACCATATGGGATTGGCAGCCATCTTAAGTCAGCGAAGCGGGGCGCCTCAGACCACGTGGTCGGGCGTGCGCCCCCATCTGGAGCAGTGGCACGCCTACCAAGACGCGACCAACGACTGGTCGGACTGGGGCAAAACCGCGTTTGCCGAGCCTGCTCGTTCGATGATGATGCAGGCCTATAAGGGCGTTAAAAGAGGCTCGCATTTTGCCGGAATGGTGCAGGAATTTGGCGAGGAGTCTGTTCGAAACGCAGACCTGTATGAATTCGACAGTGTAATCCGGGTGGCCGACCTGGAACTGAAAGTTGTCGATGCGCGAGGGCACGACCCCTATCATATCGCGTTTTTCGAGCCCTCCAGAAACTGGCTATTTTCGGGCGATGTGGTGCTGGCGACCCCAACACCACTATCCCGCGGCATGGGCGACGATTTAGAAACTTACGAAAATAGTCTTCAACGTCTGGCGGAATTACCGGTGGAATTATTGCTGCCTGGCCATGGCGTCCAAAGAACCGAAAGAATCGAAAACGCATTTAATCGTGCAAAAGGATTTATTTCCGATTATCGGGCCGCAGTGCATAAAATACTTGGCGAGGCCGATGGCCCCTTGGACCTGTATTCGCTAGCCCTTGCGAGCACGCCAAATGGTCAGCCCTATGAACCGATGCCGCGTTGGTGGGTGCATTTATCGAACCTGGATTCGGCTTTGGCCCACGAGGTCAAAGTCGGTCGTATCTATGAAGTGGAAGGTCCGAGATATCACCTGTGATTTATGACCTTGTGCCCGGTCGCTGAATTCACACACGTTTCACATCGTTAGCCAGCCGCATACACGTCGCCCTTCTAGTGTTGTTTCTCAGACAAAAGACGAAGGTCTGCAAACGTTTTTGTGGAGACATCATGATTGGCGCACCAAAATTACTTTTTCAGGTCACCCCGCCATTGGCGCTAGCAAGCACGGTTGCGGTTTTTTTGGCCGCAGGGGTCCTGCAAGCATCTGAAATAAACAGCCCTTTTTTCTGGGTCTCGGCTGGTTTGGCTCTCTCGACGAATCTCGTCCTAGGTACGATGGCCAAGTCGTTTTCAACTCACGCCATCGTTCTGAGCGTCTCGCTTATGCTTGGCCTCGCAAACTGGACAGCTCTGAACTGGAACCCGGAGCCTGTTTCTAGATTTGAAAAAGCAGAATTCGGCTGCAATATGGAATTTTGATCGTCTTGCACAAGCCGAGGAAACGCTCGTTTTTAAGTTCAATCGCAGCTGTTTGGTCCGGTCGAAGGAAACACGTCGTAACCCATCTTGTTGGCGGTGCATTCGTTGATGTAGCGGATGCCGTTTAGTGCACAGACACCGGGAGTTTGCACTGGATCGGAGCACTCGGTCGGGCGGGCTTTGCATATGCCGCTGGCGTCATCAAACGTGAATTGTTCACTTGTGTAGTCACAAAACGCATCGTCCCCACACGCGACAGCCGAATACCCGCCACAGGGCTCGCCGAGCAGGCTGACCACGACAGGCGCCTGATCGCACTTACACTTGGAAGTCGGAGCGGCGCATCCCAGAAATCCAAACATCGAAACTAACAAAAAAACAATTTTCATAGGTACCTCCAATAGACCCCTTAAACGTGGTTCCGATGAGTAGGATCTACGTTTTCGGAACAAAAAGGCAAAAACCCCCAAACTCGCTTTTCAGACTCTTCCGCCGGTCTTCGTGTTCAGCCGATGGTTATGCCTTACGTCAAAGGCGACCTCGGACTTCACGGTATGTTCTAGATCATACAATTTTATTCATGGGGGTGTAGAGAGACGAGCAGAATTAAGAACGTGAGAGCCCATGTTTACGTATCCAGTTCGAAATGCATTTGGCCCCACCATCATCGAAGCGCTGGCTGATCTCCGGGAAGAAGACAAGGAAGGAGTCGTCTTTTACGCAGATGACCTCTCACAAACCCTGGTCTCATTTTCTGAGCTTTACGAACGCGTGACTAATTGCGCTGAAAACCTCAAAGAAACCGGACTTATGCCCGGTGAACGAGTCGGTCTTGTGGTGCCAAAACCGCAAGATTTTGTGGTGTGTTTTCTTGGGGCGCTTGCGGCTCGGCTTGTGCCGGTTCCGATGTATCCACCCTTTTCGCTCGGGAAACTAGACACGTACATTGCAAACGCAGCCGCGATTTTGGAACAAGCTCAGGCTCGTGCATTGATCACCGACTCGAAGATGGAACGCATACTCTGGTCACTCGTGGACCGTGTTGATTCTTTAGAACGCGTCATCAAAACCGAAACCCTACAGGCGTTCCCCAAAAAGAAACGCGCGGCGTTTGTCCTCGGTGACCTGGAATTGGACGACATCGCGTTCCTACAGTTTACGTCGGGCTCAACTTCTGCGCCAAAGGGAGTCGTCATCACACATAAGGTGCTTTTGGCGAATATGGACGCCTTTATGCGGGCCTACGAAATCGGCCCGGGAGACAAAGCCCTTAGCTGGCTACCGCTTTTTCATGACCTCGGGCTCATTGGATTTGTGCTCGCAACGTGTTGGTACGGATTGCCCACGGTGATTCTACCAACCGCGCTCTTTGTGAAGCGTCCCGCCCTCTGGATGCAAGCGATGCACGAACACCAAGCCACGATCTCTTGTGCTCCGAATTTTGCGTTCGCGCTCGCCACACGTCGAACAACCGAGGCACAGCGCAGTGGACTGGACCTGAGCCGACTTCGCATGCTTGGCTGCGGCGCTGAACCCACGCATCCCGATACGATTCAGGCCTTCCTTGATGCGTTCAAACCCTGCGGTTTGACGCCGGAATGTATTGTCTCCGTCTACGGGCTCGCCGAAAACGTACTGGGTGTTTCATTTTCCCCACTACTTGACCCCATCCATGTGGATCATGTCGACCGCGACACTTATCTGGACGAAGGGCGAGCGGAACCATCTACTGCGGATGATTTCCTGAGGTTTGTGAGCGTTGGATTTACGTATCCGGGATTTCAGATTCAGATTGTCGACGGCGATGGAGCTGCGTTAGCTGACCGCATGATCGGCGAAATCGTCGTCCGTGGACCAAGCGTTGCTGCCGGATATTTCAACAACTCGGATGCCTCGGCTGACGTGTT
Organism: Bradymonadaceae bacterium; assembly: GCA_037968515.1. Classification (GTDB taxonomy): domain Bacteria; phylum Myxococcota_A; class Bradymonadia; order Bradymonadales; family Bradymonadaceae; genus JBFFMO01. Next base: position 4,165 of record JBBKVQ010000180.1, on the reverse strand, counting down.
CACCGCTGACGGCTTAAAGACAGGAGATCTCGGGTATTTGGCCGACGGTGAGCTCTTTTTAACCGGTCGAAAAAAAGACACGATTATTATTAATGGCCGCAATTACGACCCGCAATCGATTGAATGGGTGGTCCAAGACGTCCCCGGGGTCCGCAAGGGAAATGTCGTGGCATTTGGTGTGACCACCAACACTTCGGAAACCCTGGTTATCGTTGCCGAGGCCGCCGCGACAGACCACGACGCCCTGCATCAGACCATCCTGGCAAAGGTCCGACAGGATATCGGATTAGGCATCCACGACATCTGTTTTTTAGAGCCTGGCGCCCTACCCAAAACGTCATCGGGCAAACTTCAGCGCTCACAAACCCGCGCCGCTTATCTGGCTGGCACGCTTGGAAAAGAAGGGAGCCGAACGATCGGCGGCAAGGCCAATATCGACGTCCTTGCGCGGCACCTTGCACGCTCAGCGTACACCAAGGCCAAAACAACTTTGGGTAAACAATTCGGAGGCCCTTGATGGAAATAGTCCGCAATGTTTTTGACCGGGTTGTCAGTCATGTGGGCAACCACACATTCACAACCGAACAATTGGGCCAACCACTGGAGGAGCTGAATATCGACTCCGTGGAACTCTTGGAAATTTTCGGGATGATGGAAGAAGAACTCGGAATTATTTTAAGCGAAGAAGAACTCGAAGCAATGACTACGCTGGATCAACTGCTCGCGTTGGTGAGCAGCAAAGTCGTGTAATTCCCGCCACGCATGCGATTGCGATTCAACAATCAGTCAATCCGGTACAATCCATGCCAAGCACTAGTGCACCTTGCTTGAACCACTTCAACCAAGGGCCAAAATGCAACGACTCCTTCTTTTCCTAACAGTCTTTTCAATTCCGATTTTCAGCGTCACTGGCTGCAGCTGGCTCGCCACTGCAAATGTCGATTACAACGCGTATAATGCCTACACCGACAAACCCGACGGCGCCTCCAAACAAAAGGGCAGGGTATTCGAGGACGGTTGGACCCACTACACCGGAATGTGCGGCAAGGCTGCTGAGCACGCCCTAGCCGACGCCATCGAATCCGCCCGAGCCATGGGCGCTAACGCGCTCGCCGACGTCAAATGGATCAATCCAGGCGACCAACAGGAGTACGAAACACCACACTGCCGGTCCAGCTTTTACATCGTCTACTGGGGCTCAAAAAGTCAGGTCGCAGCCAGCGCAGTCTTTGTCGAAGACCTGAAGACAGCGAGTGTCGAGCCATCGACGTTCCCCATCGCAGTCGGTGACAGTCACGACCTAGCGCGCAGCTTTTTGACAAAGGTGACGTCAGGACTCCAATAATAATGATGTTCCGACCACTACGTCGGCGCACTTCGGTAAAGGTCGTCGATGCGATCTTCGCTCGACATTACAGGCTGTAAAGCAATTCTGGCACGGAACGTACCAACACGACACCTTAAGCATTATCTCGTTTACGAGCTCAGCAAAAAGTGACTACCCTTGGGTCAAACGTATCAGGAAAAGTCGTGAGAGGTCAGACATGCGCAAGCAAATTGCCGTCGTGGCATTATTGTTCTTGGGATCCATGGGATGCACAGATGACGCCGCCGAATCTGATCCACTCATTGTTTTAGACGACGAAAACAACGTAGTCGCGGCCGACAACAACATGCAGGTCGAGCCCACACCCCCACAATATTACAGCGCGAGGCTGGCAGGTGTGCTCGCCGGCCTGGCTGAACGTGTCCGACCAGACCTACAACCAAATCATCGCAGTCCGAACCGTGCTCTATCCCATCGACACCCCGTCTTACCTCTAGTTTTTGGCTGATTATGCGCCTGACTTTTATTCTTTCGATCATTTGCGCCATCACGAGCCTTGCCACGCCAAGCTTTGCTGATGAGTTAAACGTCTTCGACGACCCCCTCAAAACCAGCCGCATTTCTGTGGCAGGTTATATTGGCGGAGGTGAGGCCGAAATTGATGTTGCGATTCTGAAGCTTCAAGCGGACCTAGAAACGTCTTTTGGCGCCTATCTTCAGTTCGAGGTCCCATTAGGCCGATACTTTCTGCTGGGCGCGCGCCTTGGTGCCCATTCGTTTGCACTGAACCTCGCGGACAGCGACTCGATCACCGTGATTTGGCTTGGTGTGGTCCCCAAATTACGACTACCCATTTCAAAATCGGCCGAGTTCAATATCTCATTTGCGGCGGGTACGGACGCCGTCGATATCGCCTGGCACGCGACAGCAGGGCCCGTGTTCTACCTAGACGGCTTCATGCTTGGGTTGGATGCCGGTGTGTTCAAAGGCGCTGTGAAGTCAGCGCTTGGGCCGCAATGGGATTACAAGATGTTCACCTTTTCGGTCGCAGCTTACTTCCCCATTTAAACGCGCAACCTAAGCAGAGATCCGCCAAAAATCACGACGTCGGCCAAATTATGGGCCAACCATCCTGGACCCCAGGCCGTTCAGAGTGCAACCTGGCTTCATAGGCTTAACTTGGGTGCGATGTGGCAAAGACGAAACTTGTGGAAGGGCTTTACGACCTCCTTGTTGATGAAGAACTAAAGCTGGGGCTCGACGCTCTGCCGGCCGATTTGATCGCGGCGTTCGGCGACTTGGACTCCACGACGCTATCATCACTACTCACTACCCAATTGGGACCATTGCTGCAAAAGGCTTTTGACCAAGCAGCACATGTCGGAAAAACCGATCCGGATAAGCTTACGAACCAAATCCAGCTTGCCAATCAAATCATGAGTTTGTTGATTGAATTGAGCCCAAGAGCTGGGATTGAAATTCAGGATAAATGGCTAAGTCCGCCAGAACGTCTCACGTCCCTAAGACGTGCTGCCATTGACCTTGCTTCGGATTCCGAGCCGATTCGTCCTGGACTTCCCCTAACTGCATCTGAACTGCTGGTAAATGGACGGCAAGACCTTCGCATTGGTTCGGAATTACGCAAGGAACTCGCGAGCGCCGACCGAGTTGATCTGTTATGCGCGTTTTTGAAACAAAGCGGCATCAATGTCATTCGTAGAGAACTCGAACGCTTCTTACGTAGACGTCCTAATGGCCTCCGGATTTTGACCACCACCTATATGGGTGCAACCGAAAAGAAGGCAGTTGAAGAACTCATTAATATGGGCGCCGAATTGCGGATTTCTTATAATAATCAGACAACCAGATTGCATGCAAAGGCGTGGCTATTTCACCGAGAAACAGGTTTTTCGACGGCCTTTGTGGGCTCCTCGAACTTGTCTGCCGCGGCGCTATTAGATGGCCTGGAGTGGAACGTCCGCGTCACTGCGGTCGATAACCCATCGATTGTAAACAGATTCGAAACGACGTTTGAGCAATATTGGAATGACGTCGAATTCGAAGAATATAATCTCGAACGATTCAAGGCTGCGCATCAGGCTCAAAGCGGCGAGGCGATGTCGGACTATTTGTCCGGCCTAAAAGTTCGACCGTTCCCGCACCAACGGGAAATGCTCGACGAGCTCGCGGCCGAACGCGAAGCAGGTCATACGCGTAACCTTGTTGTGGCTGCGACCGGAACTGGCAAGACGGTCACTGCAGCGCTCGATTTCAAGAGTCTCTGGGATAAACATGGTCCTTTGAAATTGCTTTTTGTGGCTCATCGGCAGGAGATTTTAAAACAAAGCCGAGCGACCTTTCGGGCAGTGATGAGTGACCCAGCCTTTGGCGAACTTTTGGTCGGAGGCATCAAGCCGGATTTTGGCGAACATGTTTTTGGGGCAATTCAATCACTGCATGCGAACACCTTGGAGAACATTGCTCCAGATGCCTATGACGTCGTCATCATCGATGAATTCCATCACGCCGCAGCGCCAACCTACGAACGACTACTTGAACACCTTCGGCCGAAATACCTCATCGGACTTACTGCGACGCCAGAACGTGCCGACGGCAAGTCGATTACAAAATGGTTCGATGGCCGCGTAGCCTCCGAGATTAGACTCTGGAAGGCACTCGATCGTGGCCTACTTTGTCCATTTCAATATTTTGGTGTGGCTGATGAAACTGACCTGTCTGGGGTCACATTTCGTCGTGGCGCCTATGATCCAGGCGAGCTTGAGAGGTTGTTTACGGGCGATTCCTTCCGGGCGCTTCGGATTCGCCAAGCGGTCGAAC
>JBBKVQ010000179.1:0-24027 GCA_037968515.1 Bradymonadaceae bacterium | reverse complement strand
GTTCACGGTTCCAGAGTAAACCTCCGCAGTCGTGTAAACGTAGTCAATCGCCCACCACGTAAGCCCGCAGATAAGGAGGAATCCCAATACTTGAGTACCGACTTTGGCTATGGACTTGGCTTCTTCGACTTCGCTTTGCATCTAAGTCCCCGTGATATGTGTGAAGATTGTGGGTGTGTTTACCATTGAATCATCGGGGACGCTGTTCCCCCTGCAGAACTTCGGCTCGACCGTTTCAGCGAATAAACGATTCGCAGCAAACAGCCCCCAACCAGTAGACAGAGCGACCAGATTAGGATGCCGTAATGCGTGGCAGATTTGACGCAACATCCAACCACAATATTCAACCCGAGGGCAATCACCGTCGCGTGGATCTAAGCGCCAACCGTTGACAAATGTCAACACAGTAATAATCTAGAGACGTTGTGAGTCGACCGAAGCACCCAGATAAAGAAATTGAAAGTGCCGTTCGTTGCGCGGAATCCAAGGGATGGCGATTTCAAAAGGCACGGACATCGGGCCACTCCCCATCAAAAAGGAGGACGATAATGGCTGAGACATTCAATTTTTCGCTTATCTTAAGCCCGTTTGAACGCCCGCTCGCCGAGGTCGAAAACGCGCTTTTTGAAGCTGGTTGTGATGACGCGATACTTTGCTTTCGGGGCACAACACCTATTCTTGAGTTTGACCGCGAGGCCTCATCCTTCAAAGACGCACTGTTTTCGGCGGTCCGCGATGCGATGGTCGGAGGCGTTTATCCTCAACGCATTGAACCTGACGACCTTGTTCCAGCTTCCGAGATTGCACGACGAGCCGGAGTGACAAGGGAGGCTGTGAGGCTTTGGACAGAAGGTCTGCGAGGAGAAGCTTTTCCAGGGCCACGTGCCATCATAGGTAAATCAACGATTTGGAGTTGGCTCGAAGTTGCGCATTGGTTGGCGGCATCAGGCAAAATCCAACCAGCTCAGGCAGAATGGGCAACCTATGTCGCGGGCTTTAATCTTGCGTTCGAAATGGCACGCGCACGCCGCGACCCTGATGTTTGGAGTGCAGTCGAAAAAATGCTTGCGGATTCCCACATTTCTCAGTGATTTCTTTTTCAGTCCGGAAGCACGGGGGTCACATAAAATGAGCTTCGAATGCTCCGATTGGCCAAAAATCTCCATCCGGCCTGAGCGAACAAATATCGGGCAGGCATAGTCGCACCTTCTTCCAGAACCGCCAAACCATGGGTTCATCTGTAAGGTAAGATTCCGTTCACTCGTTCGGGGGACACATCGTTGCCTCCGCATCGATGATATTGTCACGTACAAACGGAAGCGCGATCGCGAACGCCAAGATTCGTTGGATGAACTTACCAAGCTCACTCAGGAGTATGGCGGCTACGACGAATTGCCTTAAAATCTATGATTTTCTGGAGTTAATAAATGGATAATATTTTCACTCACCCGAATACGTGGGGGTCTCACGACTATGAACTGGCGTTTATCGTGCAAGAGGCCGACGACCAATGTTTGTGGGCCTTGCGTAACGCAATTTGGTCATTTCCTGGCATCCTTGGTTGTTTTCTAGAACCCAATCGTGAGCCTGCAGAACAAGAGAGATTTCGGGCCGACTCGTTTTCCGATCCCGGAGAATACTTGCGGGGCACAGCGGAAACAGATTTCGGCATCGTTCCCTGTGTCACATCATTAGTTCGCGGTTACGACGGTGATGAGAGTTGGTTGTATTTTGGCATGCCAATAGCTGCGATTGCACGCTACCTCACCGTGGGTGGTTTCCCCTTTGACGACCGCAGTGACCTGTCGTGGCGAGACCAGGTCGATCACTGGCTCTTCCGATTAGCTCAACACGTATTCCAATACGCCCCTTTTGACACGGCATTGACGGGTTGGACGGACGTTTACGGCTGCACAGGCGGCCAAATCATTCCTGTTCCTTCCGACCGCTGGTGTGGGTTCATCGAACCTGTCGATGGACGCCTCATCTGGCATCCACCAAACCAACGCGCTCCGATGGGATAAACATGTTCATGGTCAACCACTCTTGACCAAGGTTCCAAGCCCGAGTACTTAACCGATAAGTTAAGTACGATTCGGTGGAACAGATGCCCGCAACACACAACGACACATTAAGCCGGACTTTCGCCGCGTTAGCCGACCCAACGCGGCGCGCAATACTGGAGCGTTTAGCGCTGGGTGAGGCACCGGTAAATGAGCTCGCTGCACCGTTTTCAATGAGCCTTCCGGCCATTTCAAAACACATCAAGGTGCTGGAAAAAGCTGGCCTGATCACCAAGGGGCGCGACGCTCAATGGCGCCCCTGCCGCATCGACGGTGCTCATCTGAAAGAGGCCGTCGATTGGATCGGCCACTACAAAGAATTCTGGGAAGGCAGACTAGATCGTCTGGATGCCTATTTATTGACCCTTAAATCGCAACAAAATAGTGGAGAAACAGAATGAAAAAGACGTATCAGCCCAATTCAAAACTCGATCTTAGTTTCACACGCACGGTCGATGTCCCGCGGTCATTGGTCTGGCGAGCGTGGACAGAACCTGAGCTGCTGATGCCTTGGTTTTGCCCGCAGCCTTGGAAGACCATCGCCTGCGAAATCGACCTGCGACCCGGTGGCGCCTTCAGCACCACGATGCAGTCGCCTGAGGGAGACGAGTTCCCCAATATTGGCTGTTATCTCGACATCAAAACCAACGAAAGGCTGGTCTGGACCAATGCCTTGTTGCCCGGTTTTCGGCCGAGCAACGACTCCGACGAAGACGGGTTCATGTTCACGGCGATGATCGAACTTGAAGACGATGGGCAAGGCACCCGCTACACCGCCACAGTCATTCATGCCGACGAAGCCGGCTGCACCAAACACGCTGAGATGGGATTCGAACACGGGTGGGGAGCTGCGCTGGACCAGCTTGTCGCGATGATTAAAAGAGACCTTTAAATTTAGGGGGCTTCGTTCTCGTAACCAAAGGTGATGATTAAATACGAATCTGAGGACAATTTTGGAAAGACCGCTTTTTTCATGATTTCTTGAATGCATTCGTTCACGCCACTCGGTAATTCACGAAGGGGTGTGATGTCCCTGACGGTCCCGTCTGCACGGATACCGATGTTGATCCGGTATTTGCCTTTGCCAGAACCCCGGGCCGTACATGCCCAAAACGCATCAGGAAGCTTATTGGCCCGAATCGACTTCTGTTCCTCCGTCAAGCCATTCATGTTCGCGTAGACGTCGTCTGGCGCCTGTCGAACCTTCGTGATTCGATAGGTGTCAGAACCGACCGCATCAAGCTGCACGACTCTCCCATCTGGCGGCTCGACTGAGGCGCGAATGACCGTATTGGCCTGCAAAAATTCGGGGTACATTTTGTCAAGGCTTGTGATGACTTGTGTCGAATTCTGGCCACCCAAAATCGTGACCTTGGCGTTCAAGCCCGCCCCCATGGCCTCTGCGTCGAGTTTTTCGACATACTTGAAATCCAAACACTCGGTCCCGTCGGCGCATGGCACCACCTTGCCATCAAGGGCCTCGAGCGAGGCGCCCTTCCAACGTTGGATCAGCAGTCCCCACAAACTCATCGTCTTCTGCTCGATCATGCGTTCGCTCAGCATTCCTTCGACCACAAGATCGCCAAGCCCTGCCTCAAATTTCGGTTGGGCATAATACACGAGCATCGCTTCCCGAATCTTCGGCAGGTACGAAACAGGAACATAACCCGTATAGCTGAAGTGTTCGTCGACCAAAATATCGCCAACCAGGCACGTTAAAAGGCCAAAATAGTCGTTAACTTCTTCGTTCGACGACCCGACAGGCAGAGGTCCCGGTAGTAATCCAGACTGGCGAATTCGATAACCTTCAGGGGTCTTTTCAACCTCCAGATTATATTTACACACCGAGCGTGTCTGTCGGTCGTTGACCGCATCTTTTTTGACAAAATCCCGCTCGACGACAAATACATCTCCGTCGACCCATTTTGGCGTCAGTAAAACCGCTTCGGCGCTTTCTGTAGGCGCGGGTTTTGGCGATTCCGAGGGCGGCGCTGCGGCTGAATTTGTCTGTGGATTTTGCGAGCCAGCACAAGACACACTGCCAATCAAAACAGCGACTAAGATAAAGGCCATTCTCATCGAGTTCCCCTGGATTTATTGACTGAATTCAGACCGATTCCACGAAAAATTGATTTATCGTTTTGATTCTAGCCTGCCCCGAAGATTATGAAAGGCAATTGATGATTTGATTTTTAACATCAAATCCACTTATCGCACCGGCATCATCATAGACACGTTAAGGTTGGTTCCCAAGTATCGCGCCGTAGGGTGTCCAATCCAAAACTTGGTCGGCGGAGAACCAGCAATCACCTTCAAGTTCGACCGTGTCGATGATGGTGCCGGTCTGCAAATGTGTAAGAACGATGCGACGCATCCAACCGTCTTCCCACTCGATCGTTGAACCCGCGCTGCGCCCGCTCGGAAGCATGGATTCGAATTGCCATTGCTCAACAGAACTCAAACGCCCGGATGAGTCGTAGTTGACCTTTTTGACGGTTTCGGGCGGTTCAACCGTTGACGTTTCTTGCCACGTTACCTCCAAGAGGCGCCCCGCGTCGTGCTGATACTCTGTGACGCTGCTAGGGCTAGCCGCCATCAAAGGTGGCCGATCCACGCGCACGACATAACTGTTGATATCGCGCGTAATCGTCGCGCCTTCAGCAGAAGGATTATAATTGTAGTCGGTGCAGGTGAGGCCATCTTCAGACCATTCCACAGGGGTGTCAGATGTGATGGTATCACCCGCAAATCTCACCACACGCGAGATGCGCCCGACATAATCGTAAGAGTATCGAGTGCCTATCTCGGTCCCCGTCGCGAGGTCTTCCGTCGTTTTAACCAAGAGACGCCCGACGGGGTCGCGCTCATAAGTTACCTTTGTTTCACTGGATAGTACCGATGCTAGAAGCCCGTGCGCTTCGTACGTGATTTCGCGATCGCCATCGCGAGTGATTCGCCCGTCGTTGTCATATTCAACGGTCATGTCGATAGGGAAAAAAACACCCTCGGCAGATTTTTTAATGATGCACGTATTGGCGCCCGCTGGACGAGTAACCGCACCGCGACCGTTTTCCCAGTCAGATCTCTCGGTTTCCGGGTCGTTGATGGCGATGCCGCCGATGATACCCGGGCAAATGCTGATCGTGGCGTCGCATTCCCCAACCCAGGGTCCAGGACGACACTCGTTTTGCGCGCAAACTTCGTCACTGTTGCACTCAGCGGTCGTTTCGCAAGTCGCCCACTTGGCTCCGGTATCGGTATCAGAACAGCCAAGCCAGAAACTGGCGGCAATCAAAATGGCGAACAGATTGGTGTATTTCATTGGAACCTCTCAGTTGAAACGCATCAGATTTAGAGCCGATGGTTGCTTGTCATCGGCCTGTCGCTTTCGTTATCACATGATAACATCTGATGCACGGGCTCGTCGACGGCTGAAAACTGACCAACTGAAACCCGACAACGGCCGAAGGCCAAGCACAGCGCGGCTGGAGCCACGCGCACCAAACACAGCGCGGCTGGAGCCACGCGCACCAAGCACAGCGCCGACGGCGCTGAAAACCGACCAACTGAAAGCTGACAACGGCCGAAGGCCAAGCGCGGCTGGAGCCACGCGCACCAAGCACACAGCGCCGACGGCTGAAAACCGACCAACTGAAAGCTGACAACGGCCGAAGGCCAAGCACAGCGCGGCTGGAGCCACGCGCACCAAGCACAGCGCGGCTGGAGCCACGCGCACCAAGCACAGCGCCGACGGAAGAAAACCGACCAACTGAAACCCGACAACGGGCGAAGCCCAAACACAGCGCGGCTGGAGCCACGCGCACCAAGCACCGGGCACCAAGCACAGCGCGGCTGGAGCCACGCGCACCAAGCACAGCGCGGCTGGAGCCACGCGGACCGGGAGGCATAGCGTGATTTTAGTTCGAGGTTCTGCTGTGTTCGTCGACGAAGGCATCGGCGCACGTATCCGCCTGAATCCAGATATTCTCGGACACGCCCAGAATATCTTGATTGGGGGCAAACTCGTTGAAAGTGTCCAGCGTCTGACTGAGCTCACCTTCTTCATAAACGAAATCGTAGTGGTACCTGCCTGGGTAGCTGGACGGCATGCAAACCTCGACGCTCCAAACACCATCGGCGTATGTCATGGAGGTGGGCGTTGCGAGCGGCGCTTCGGTGCCAACCAGCTCGACACGGGTCTCGTCGTCGATGCCGTTGATGTCCAGGATCGCAAACGTCACAGGGCAGCAAGCGGCTGTCGTGTCGACGGCATCAAGCGCTTGTTCGTTTGGATCCGCCTGCTCCACTCCAAACAGCTCGTCAGGCGTTTCAAACTCTTCGGTCCCGTCGGGGCCACCTTTTGCCGGCAAATCGCGATTGGGATTATCTGGTGGCGTCACTGGACCGTTATCGGAGGCAGCATCATCGCCACAGGCCGCCAACATCACGCACAAAACCAATAGACAGATACTTTGTGTTTTCATCATTTCACCCCTATCGCAGGCGCTGTTGGCGCGCTGACCGTGGGAGTCGGGCCTGGCGGATTTGAAGCGCTGGGCGTTTTGTACAAAGAGGCAAGCGCCTCTCGTAATCGGATTGGATTGCTGATTTCATTGGCAATCGTCAGGTACAAACCGCTGCGCACCTGCACTTCGTAGGGCAGAATATCAAGGAACGCCTCTTCGATTTCGATCGACAGGCTGTCTTGCGGTCCAAATTCCTTTTTGGCGCGCGCCAGCAATCGTATAATCGATTTACGGGTAATGACGGTGGGCTGCTCTTTGAGGTCCTGCATGGCCAAACGAAGCACTGCTTTAGAAGTCGTTTTATTCGCCGTAAATGTCTGGTTTTCGAGCGTCATGTAAATGACCTCTTTCACGCGCCAGTCTTTTTCTTTTTCCAGCCAACGCTGGCTAAATTCGGCGGACGCCACGGGATCCATACGGCGCGTGACCACCGCTGCGGCCTCACGAATCATGTGGTCTGGGTTGTCAGTCGCGGAGTGTACCAAGGGCAACATCGAGGCATCGCCGACATTTGCCATCGCCTTGTAGACAGGTCCCAAAAACATGACTTCTTCGGTGGATTCTAGGGCACTCGAAATCGTGCGTACGGCGACCGCTTTGACCTCGGGTTTTGAGGCTTGGCGCGACGACATCGCACCAAGTGCCAACATCGAATGGCGCGCGAATAATTGTTTATCAAGCGAGCGCTCAGGTGACGAAGAATTTGTCGCCAAATATTCAGCCAAATCCGTACCGACATCTGGACGGTCAATCAGGCTCAAGATTGCCCGGACACGCTCAAATGCTGGTGCATTTTCGTCTTCCATAATGCCTTCCAAAGCCTCTTTGGCCTCGGGGGTATGGGCGTTTCCAAGCGCCATATAGGTCGCCATACGCGCCTGAGCAGGCATTTCATCGTTCTTTAATTTTGTAACCAATTCGCTTGCGGCTTCTGGGCGAGCCTCAAGGTAATTGCGCATATCGGGCCAAGTTTGTTGGATCGGCACGTCTTTTTCGATGCGCGCCACAAACTCGCCAAATGCCTGATTAAAATCCTTCTTTGCTTCTCGATTCCTCACGCTCTCATTCGTGGCGAAACGCTCGTCTGACTCAGGCAAGGGCAAATCTAAAGGCAGCAAATCCGTCCAAACGTAATCGGCCTCGTTGGTCGAAAGGCGCTCGAAAGCAGCATCGTTGGCCGGGATGGTCGACACAACCACATCACGATTAGACGTGACGCCCGTTCCGGTGCCACTGACCTGCAAATGCATGTCGTCAAACCAGCCCTGGGTCCTAACGACCCGGAGTTCGCCTGCGGTCAGTTCCGAAATCCCTCCCATGCCGGTGTGCCATGGTGTCAGCGAGGTCAACGACTTCACGATCGTCTGTTGCCCGTCAGCCGTGGTTTCGCTCAAGCTTGCCACCGTCCGACCGAGTGTGTCCGAAGACTCAAACGGCTGGCCGTTAGGCATCGCGAAATCGAGGTCGTGAAGCACGGCCTGCTGAATTCGGCCAAACGCTTGGGAGGTCATGGACTCGTGCGCAAATCCCTCGATGGAACAGTCCGAATCGATGCGCACCAAAAACGGCCGCTCGAGCCCTTTTTTGTTATGAATATGGTCACTTTCGGCATCGGTGAGACGCGCCAGAACCAACATCTGGTCGGCGTCCTTGCTAACGACCTTCACATTTAACGTGGCCTGAAGGCCGGTCTCGACCTTAGTCCCGCCGGTGTCCGCACCGGCAAACCCGAGCGCCGCAGCATCAATCGTGGCTTGGTCGCGGCTTTGGTATTGCCACGAATAAACGCGCCCAGATTGCAATTCACAATTTTTTGCGGCTGGACCAGTGGTCGCCCCTACCAATGCTTTGGCGGCGGGCGTCGGCTGGGTTTCGTTGGCTGAAGGATTCGGAGCCAAGCTCCACCAAGCGCCGGCTGCAACCATTCCAAATATACCGATGAAAACTGATTTATTTTGAAGATTCATCAGTACACCTCCTTCATAGGGAGTTCGAGTTCGTACAAATTCTCGTCGAGCACCGAAATGCCTTCGAAGTCACGGATAACCCATTCAACGGTCCACCAAAGGACTTGGACAAAAGCCTTGACTTCGCCCGAGAATAATTTCAATTCCAATGGAATCGAGAATCCCATCATGCCGCGGCGACCGAAGGCATCTTCCTCGCCGGTTTTGTACAGCCAGCGGAACACTTGATAGTACTGCGGCACGATTTCGAGTTTGGCGATGCTGAAGTCGGCGCCCAAACAAAAGCCATTATCAGGCGTTGGTGTGCAGCCCGTTAGACCGAACCCGACAGCGACGCCTAAGTTCGCCCCGATTGACCATTTTAGATAGGTTTCAGAACCAGCACCATCGAGCGCACAGGCATAGGCTTTCTTGGGCACTTCTGCCGGAGTCTTATCTTTGCCATCCAACTGCGCCACACCAAGAATGTCGGTTTTGCTGTTGTAAAACACCGCAGCGTATTCGGGGTATTTCGTTTTTAGGCCCTCTTTTTTGGATTTGTACAACGGTGCGTCGGTTGGATAGACCGTGTCTGCCTTGCCAATATTGCTCGCAATCGATGCGCCTGTCGAAAGCCAACGATACTCCGTATTTCCGGTATTTTCGCAGGTTGTTTTTAAGGTAGGTATTTTACTGACCCAGCTCCAGCCTGTCACCTCACTCACGCACTTCGCGCCCTCGTGTTTGTAGGCGAGCTGTGCGCCAATCCATGCTTCCTCAACGCCGTTTTCGGCCAAGGCCCCAACCAACGCATCGGCTTCTGCGGCACTGCTGAGCTCGGCCAAGCGCCCACCCTTGGCGTAACAGGCGCTAGTGGCCTGGGCGTAAGTGGCTGGGGTCGTTTCGAGTTCCACACAGGTCTCATCGCTACCTAAGCAGGCGTACTCGTCGTCTTCTTCTTGCGGCGCAAAGTCGATTTTGACCTCGAGGGCAAATGACCCACCAATCGAGAACGAAAATTTCACGAACACTGGAACGGGACCCAATTTGATAAGAATTCGGTAAACCCAGGCCATTCCGAGGCCTTCTCGTCCCCGCTCATACCCCTTTTTCCACTCCGCGTTTGGGGCTGGCTTCTTACCTTTTAATTTGTTGTAAATGTCGTCCCACGGAGGTGACATCGTGAACTTGATACTTTGCGAGGAGCCGGGCACCTTGCCATCGGCCCAATCGCCCACCAAAGAGTTCTGGTCGAGGGTAAAAAGTCCCAACATTGCGCCCTCGAAGGACACCGCGGAACGTGGCGCAAGGTCGCCTTCGATCTGGGCCGTGTTCTGAATTTTGGTGATGAGGTCGAACATCGAGCCACCACCCTGCCCCTCGGATCGTCCATTTGAGCGGCTGGTGGTGTTGCAATAGACGGCCTGGGTGCTGCCGTCTGCGCAGGTTTCCGCGTAGTCAGCGTCGTTGCCCCCAGACATATCGTCGTCCCCAGATTTCTTTTCATCTGCCTGGCCAGTAACCCCGACTTCCGAAATCGGTTCAAAAGGCGTCGCGTATCGGTCGACGTAAATCGTCAACGGCACTGCTGACGTCACACAACCGCGAATTTTCCAGGGTTCTGTCGACGTGGCTGCAGCGTAAGCTGGGACCTTGTCGGACTCCAGCGAAACGCTATGAGTCAAAAGGGCATCGATCTGGGCCTTGCGACCGTCACCCAATTCGGCCAGATACCAAGCGTCGTCACGTCTTCTGAGCTGACGACCGTGAACCGGCTTGGTGTCCGACGGCAATGGGCGGAACAAGGTGGGGTCGTTTTTCCAGCCCTTCAAGTCTGCGTTGACGCAGTAAAAGACATCAAACATCGCCACGTCGTCCGCAATGAACGAAAACGTACTCGCCGATGAGGCCTTGGTGAACACATCGCGGACTGCATTCGAAACGCGAAGCTCGCTCGATTCGTGGATATCCGTCTGGCTGACAAAATGATGTTTGTCGAAAACACTTGACTCGGAACGTGGCGGCTTGAGTGGGATGGAGCCTAGCTTTACAGGAACAGTTGTTTTGCGTGCTGCATCGGTCAGCCCCATGGGCAAAACGTAAACATCGGCCCGAAGGTTTTTGACGAAGGTCATTCCCAAATCTTCGGCGTCGGGCGCGAAGGGGTTAGTTGGGTTGAAATTGTTGATGTACCAGCTCAGGTCGACTTTAACGGGAGCGGTAAATGTCGAGTTTGGACGCAACACAAGGTCGGACCTCAACTTGAAGTCAACAGGACCCATTTCGGCGCGGTTGGCGTGCTCGGTCGAAAATATCACGGGATTTTTTGCCGACGCCAACGTGCGTTGCTGGTAGTAAGCGCTCATGTCGTAAAAGCGCTTGTCGGCGTTGTAGAAAAACGGTGTCGGGTTGGGCGAACATTCGGGTTCAGAATCCGCCAACTTGCTCAGCGGATCTTTGACCGAGAGGCCTTTGTGCCAAACGCTCTGCCCCTGCATATCGTAGGCAAGGTGCATGTAAAATCGGTCGGCCGGCCTGCTCCAAACCGTATCACGCGAAGAGTGAATCGTCCCCGCGGCCACCCCAATTTGCCTCGAAATAACATCCAACATGCTGTCATAAGAACCCGCCGCGCTACACTCTTGCGAAAAGTTCACACGCGTTTTCTTCTCGAAGATCCACTCACCGTTGTCGCCCACAGTATGTGGGTCAGACGCCTTGACTGTGAATCCAAACGGGCTGCAGCGGTATGCACGATACTTGGTACCCTTCGCGACCTGGAATTTCGGAACGACCATTTCGATTTCTTGTTCCAGCCAAGCCGTGAACTTGACCTCTTCGGGAACCACACCGTTCGCGAATTTCACCCGCGTCGTAACGTCATGTAAGTCGGCAAGTTGAAGCGGATAGGTTGGAAGAACTTTGCTTTCCAACTTTGGAACAATATTTTCGTAAAGCGAAAACGCGTCGTAGGCTGCATAGATGGGCTGCGGGTAGTCAATCTCTGCCGAAACCACGACCTCGGGCTTCGTTGCATCGACCACACAATTCATGTCTTTGTTGCGACGTGCTCGACCATGACAAACGCGCGGCACGCAGGCGACGCGGGATTGGCTTTCGATGCGCTCACGCGCAGGGGCTGCACAAGACAGCTTGATTTGGCTGATTGTGGGCCCAGACTTGGATTCCGAGGTGTAAATGATGTCGGCACCAGCGGAGTCCTTAAAGCCCTGACACGTGTAAGTAATTTTTAGGTCCGCCACGTCGCAGGTATAGGATGCGCTGGGGCAAATTGTCGTTGGAAGCTGACAAGAGGCCCTGCCTTCACACGCCGACTCAAAGCGCACTTTTGTGAAGTCCAGCGAGTAGTCTTTCTGCCCTTTATAAGAGCCGTATTCAATCGATTTGATTTTGATACGGGCTTGGTCATAAATGGACAAAAGCTCATCGGTTGAGCCCTCGGCCGAAGCTAGGTACTCCTCGGAATCTACCGCCGCACCGGTGGTCGGAAAACGCCACGCAATGTAGCCCTCTTCACACTGTGTGGTGCCGTAAACATCCAACCCGTTTTGGTCTGTCGTGTCATCGGCTTGGTCGTTACAAGCCGTGAAAGCCAGCATCAAAACCATGCCCAATGACAGAAACGATTTATTTGTAGTCATATTTGTCTCCATCATGGTGCCACACATCGAATAATCACGCAGCCGTCACCAGCATTTGTGCTCCCTCCCTCGGACGCCCCCGCTCCAGCCGAACAGCTGGAATAATCGGGGTTGGTCGTATTTGCTGGGGTCCCGAAGAACCCGTCAGCGGTCTGCAGCCCCGCGGGAAGGGTCCCGTAAGCGCCTGCGGCGTTCAGGGTTCCACCCTCGGCCCCCGCACCACCGCCGCCCGAGAACGAATTGAACCCGGCTGACTGTCCACTTGGGACACCGTTACCGCCGCCAAACCCAAAGGACACGTCTTGGCCTTCCATGAACGCGTCTCCAGAACCACCGCCGGGAACGACGAACGAATCCGCGGTCGCGCCCGTCTGACCGATACTGGTGAGACCGCCGCCCGTACCGCCGCCACCTTGAAACAGGTTTCTACTGCCTGCACCGCCAGATGCGGGAGTTCCCAGCAATGAGCCGATGCCCGGGGTGCCGGGAGTATTAAACGTTGAGCCTCCCTGACCAATCCAGACGCTGAATACGTCGTTTGTCGAGGCCGACATCGTGCCATACACGAAGCCGCCGGATCCGCCTTGGGCGCCGAAAGCCCCCATGCCAGCATCCCCCATCGAGCCCGCAGCGCCCCATGCTTGGACACTTACCGATGAGCACATGGCCGGAACCGTGAAGGTTCCTGTTGCAGTGACTCCGTCGACGGTTGGGGAACTAAAGATCCACTTGCCGGCGCCGCAGACGCCGCTGTTTGCTGCACAATTTCCCGAGGAATTACCGCACTCACAATCGCTGGATGCGCAATCTGTATCCAACGTGCATGCCTTAGAAACACTGCACGCCGAGCACGTTGGCCCACCACAGTCGATATCGGTTTCGTCTTGGTTTTTGATGCCATCCGAACAAAGCGATGCGGAACATACGTTGTTCACACATGCGCCAGCGGCGCAGTCACTCGTTTGACCGCAGGCCTGTCCGCCAGCGCACTTTGTGGCACAATTTCCGCCACAGTCGATGGCCGATTCGGAGCCGTCTTTAACGTTGTTGTGGCATGCAGCCACGTCGCATTTCAGGCCGTAACATCCGAGTCCGATTTGGCAGTCCGTATCGGCGACACAGGATTCAGCAAAACCACACTGAGTCGCGCAAACCATCCCACAGTCGATGTCGGATTCCCCGCCGTCTTGTTGGTTATTATTGCAGAAAACCGACAAGCAGCGCGTGCCATTGCACACTCCTTGTGAGTTGCAGTCAGACTGAACAGAGCACGTGTTGCCGACCTGGCATGCTGCACACTGGTTTCCACCGCAATCCACATCAGTTTCTTGCCCGTTTTTCACGCCGTTTCCACAGGTCGTGGCAAGGCAGAAGTTGTTCAGGCAGCTGAAGCCCGCGCCGCAGTCTGTATTTTGGGCACAGGCTTTTTTGGCGGCGCAAGTAGGACAGGCGCCACCGCCGCAGTCGATATCTGTTTCGAGCCCGTCTTTTGTGCCGTTGACGCATTGAGCATCCGTGCACACGCCGCCCAAACATGGGTTACCATTGGAGCAATCGAGCGTTGTGCCGCAGACTTTGCCGATGGCGCACTTCACTGCGCATGACCCACCGCAATCCACGTCCGTCTCGGTGCCGTTTTTGCGGCCGTCTTGGCATGGGTCGACCTTACAGTTACCGCCGCTGCAAACGAAGGGAGACTCGCAGTCATTGGTCGCTGCACACGTCAGTCCTTGGGCGCATTTGAGCGCACATGTGTTGCCGCAGTCGACGTCTCCTTCTCCCGTGTCTTTGGTTCCGTTCGCACACGCCGTTGGCGTACATTCACCGCTGGCACAACTAAGTCCGGTGCCGCAGTCCGTTGACCTGCTGCACTTTTGTGCAAAGACACATTTTGTCGTGCATGGTCCACCGCAATCGATGTCGGACTCGCCCTGATTTCGTGCTCCATCGGTGCAGGTACCTGGCACAAAACAAATGTTGTTCTGGCAACTCGCTCCCGCGATGCAATCGCTTGCTGCGTTGCAGCGCAAACCCTGGTCACATCCGCCACAAAACGTCCCGCCACAGTCAACATCGCTCTCGTCACGAGTGCGAACTTGGTCCTGACATGGGTTACCGGAAGTGCCTTTGTAGCAACCAAGCCCCAACACATGGTAGGACGAGGTCACACTTTGGCCGTACTGGCGCGCCCCAAAAGGCTCATAAAGGAGACAGTGCACCGCAAAATCAACGCCTGACGAGTCTTGAAATGGAGCCATCGGAGACTGGAGCAGACGGGCGCTCCAATTCGTTTGGAAAAAACCAACTTTCAAGAAATCACTGCCACTTAGCTCCCAAGTCTTTTCGGCGCCACCATCTAGGCTCACAGCAACACGAACCGGGTCGGTTGGTTTGATATCACCTTTAATGTCCGACGACTTATCCAACTTCAACTTGGCCGTTGTGGCGCCAGGTGGGGGGCACTGCAGGTCGACAAAACCTTCCAAAGTGGTGTCTCCCGGCGACGTGCCAGTCGATTGCAGCGCATTCGACGTGATGCAAGTGCCAAAACTGGAGATCTGGAACTTCCGCGCTTTGCCAAGATTGCCATTCGCAATGGGATCAGCGAGCACTTTGGCTCCGTCCAAATTGAACGAACGAAAACTACCATCAAAGGTTCCGCTCACACTAATAGTGTTACCACTAGGGACCTGACCATTGGTGATTCGCGCGTAAACCGGAACCTGCTTAAGGCACCGACCGTCGTAACATAGGAAGGAGTCGCAGTCGTCGTAGCTGAGGCAGGTCTTGGCAGTCGTCGCGTCGACACCTGCAACACATCTTTGACAATTGGGGCCGCCACAATCAACGTCAGTCTCGCCAAGGCTCTTAACGTTATCGGTGCAATCGATGGTTGTGCAAACACCGTCCAGGCAATTGCCGCCAAGGCAGTCAGCACCGCTTGCGCACACCTTTCCATCAACACAGGTCGCACCGCATTGGCCCCCGCAGTCGACGTCGGTTTCAACCGAATTGTCTTTTAGCTCGTTGGTGCAATGCTTGAGGGTAACTGAGCCGACATTATTGGTCTGAACTGCTTCCTCTCCGGGCGTGACCGTCGCGCTCGATTTATTGCCGTTGCTGGTATAGGTCACGCCGCTATCCGTGGCCTTCCCAGCGGCATCCTTGGTCGTCGTGTTGACGCTTACGCTTGTGCCGGCTGGCAAGCCTTCGACTTCAACCACCAGCTTGCCTTCATCGTTTTTCGAGACCTTTACGTTTGCTTGAGTGTCGGATGCGGCAACAGTCACCGAAATCGTCGTTGAGTTTCCGTTTTCGTCGGTAAACGTGGTGACGATTTTGACACCGTCATCATTGTTTGCGGCCTTGTAGGTGACCGAACCGTTCTCGCCGAATTCGGCCGTGTCACCAAAGCTTTCGTTACCCATAAAAACCGAAGAGGAAAAACCAGGGCCGGTCCCGGAAATCGATGGGCCAGTTGAGTCCGAACTGGTCGCGGTTGAAACGCCCGAGACGCTCGTGACTTCGACGCTTCGTGATTTCACACCCTTGTCGAGCAACGCCTGATTCACAATCGGCACCGGAGTACCGCACAGTGGGCAACGCGCAAACGCAGGCGTCACGCGGTCTCCCTCGGCTTCGATGACTTTGCCGTCTCGAATTCCGGTCTCTGCCCCGTCTTCACTTTTGGCGATCACAGTGACGCCGGACGTCGAGATAGCGACAAACTTCGAGTCAGCACCGAAAGGCGCCTCAAGCACCCCAAGCCGCTGTGAAAGCGGCGAGAAGTACAGCATATTGCCGTTTTCGGCGGTGCCTTCGTAGGCGATGGTTGAGCCGTCGATTGCCGGCACTTCGTAGCGCCAAATATCGTTGACTGGGTCGATGAACATCTTTCGTTCAAATTGAGGGAAATTATTGTCGTAGACGCGTAGCCAGTATGTGCCTTCTTCGCCGCGATAAAAGCCGATTGGCGTCAACGCATGGCCGCGGGTAAAGCCGGTCTCGGTCTTTTGTGCAATGGCGATTCGATAGTGCTCGGCGCTCGTCGGAGACAGGGCTTTTGCCAAGAAAGGCATCACGCTTTTTGCTGCAAAACGTTTGTCTTCGGTGCCCACCGCCGGAACCGCTTGGGTCGCAGCCCAGTAGGCGAATTCCTGCTGAAGCGCCTCGTTGCCCTCAATCCTCAAGCCAGAAACATGCACCCCGCCGAAGTCCTCAGTAGCCAAAGCTCCAGAGAAAAACGCCAGGGAAAGCATGGCAAACCCTTCACTGCGGCCTTGATCCAAGGTGGCGTTCGTGACGTCCATCCAGTTTTTTGCAGGCCCTTTCAGCACACAGGGATCGAGTGTTTCGCAGGAAACTTCCTCGCCAAACATCCGCACGATCAGTGCTGGAGTCAGCTTCTGGGCGGTGTCCCCGCCAAAATTCTCGAAAACAAATGCATCGGTGAGAAACTCAAATCCCGTTTCCATTTGGGCCGGGACAGGTGCCTCTTCCGAATCTGATGAACACGAACCGTGAAACATCAAAGTCGATGCAATGAGAGTAAGGCGGAACCATTTTATCATGGGAGTTCCAGTCGAAAGTCTTCGGATGTGGATTTTTGCGTCTGATCGAAAGTCGTTGACGCGTGTGGAATGGTCAAACATTTTTTGCGCTTCGGGCGACGGAATCAAGGCAGTAAAGTCGACATCGACACATTGTTTCAGACACTTAAGCACCCAAAAAAAAATGCATTGGAAATACGTCATTTTATTGACGTCGGACGTCATAAATCTGGCGACTTCACTAGCCGAGAGGCATGTTTTAATTTTCCTTGAAACGAACTTCAGTCAAAAATAAAACATCTTAGGCGCTATCGTTGGCCTCTGGACTTTTTTCAGCTGTCATGTTTCGGGGCGGAGCCTGATCCGCTACCGTTCGTTCGTGACTAAATCCGAGTGAGGCGAGCTCAATATGGATTGGACAACCACGGCGGCCGATTTTCACGCGACTCGCCCTCTCGTGCCGCATACCGCCGACTGGGCACCGTTGGTTCTGACTTCGGAAAATTGGTCCACGGAGCAGCATATCGGTGCGATCAACCAGGCAGCAGGCTCACGTTTTTTGGTGTCGTGTGAAATCTGGCGGGACCACGTTAGGGGTCTTACGGTGACCTCATCTTGGGAGCAACCGCCCGTAGACCCCTTGAACCCAATCACCAAAGGCACCGGGGGTTTCGAGTGGAGTACGCCTTTTCCGGTCTATCGCCTCTCTCTGACGGCGGACCGCGGTTGGATCACGGATGACGACAGGCTCCACGTTCGGCGAACCTTCGGCGACGGCCAAGCGCCCACTGGCGGCATGTTGGACGGTGGCGACGAGACCATCACTGAGTTCAGCGCACCGGTGATGGATTGGGGAGACTTAGAAAGCGTGGAAACTTGGGATCTCGTCCTTCCGTTTGTCCCCTACCACTCACCGCCGGTTGTCGATCCGCCCGACCTGAAAAAGGACTTACTATTGCTATGGCAATCCTCGCCGCATTGCAGTGCAATCAACGCCGTTCTTGAGCGCCTCGCTCGCGTTGAGTTACGTGCAAAAGAATTGGAGTGGAGCCCTGCCGAGACCCATGTGCAGCCGAGATTCGAGGTCTTTGCCGCAATTGCCGAAAAGAACGAACTTATCGTTCATTTTATCGTCGACTTCATGATGACCCACCACGCGCAATCGGGTTCGGACTGGAAAGAGCACCATATCTGCCATGGCAGGGCCGTATTTCGGGGGCCGGAATGTTTATCGGAGAGCATCGACGAGAGCGTTCGAATCAACGTCGCGGAATCCTGGTGGGACTTCTACGATCGAGATGAATCGGTTAAGGGCATACGCAACACGGCCATCGCCAAGA
The DNA here is from genome assembly GCA_037968515.1 of Bradymonadaceae bacterium. Classification (GTDB taxonomy): domain Bacteria; phylum Myxococcota_A; class Bradymonadia; order Bradymonadales; family Bradymonadaceae; genus JBFFMO01. The sequence goes on along the minus strand of JBBKVQ010000179.1, from coordinate 5,940 downwards.
TTTGAGCCGCTGGCATCAGCTCCGAAATCACGTACGAAAAGCCTGATATCTTTGCGAAATCACCTCACGCTCCCGCTCAGCATGAGGCGCATGGTGGCGTTCCCAATCCTCGTAGTATGGCTGTACCCGCCATTTTTCAGGGATTTCCTGGTCATATACATGCAGGAAAATCTGCCTCAGAAATTGCCACTCGCTTCTACCGTCGGGCCGGCTTGCTGACCACTTCATCACCAGACGCTGGTGGATAAAGAAGATGGCCAATTCTTCGAGCGGGGCGAAATTCCAGCCCGGGGTGCCCAGACGGATGACATAATCGTCCGGACGCTCGAAACCGGTTTCCTTCATGTAGCGATAACCATCGAAACGCAGCGCCCAAGCGGTGAGAATCTCTGGCTCGGTAGACCCAAAACTCGTCGGCATGGTATTCCTATTCTTAGAGGACTCCATGATAGCTCAGGGTGTTACGATGACAAGACGGGCACGTGGCCTACGCCCGCGAACATAGAGACATCGCTCATGCTGTATCCAAAAGAAAATACGCCCACTGCTTCTGCAAAAATCAGTGCAATTCTGTTCGTGGCATTCGGCCTGATTTCGGGCTGCGCATCGGCACCGCCATCAGCGACTTTCGAAACCACCGCTGCTGCCGAGACCAACCAAATCAAATCTGAGGGTTCCGAAATGCCTGCAGCTCCCTGGACCATCACTTTCGCCGATGGAAGCGCCAATACGTTTCGATTCTGGCAGGACTTATCGACCGAGGCCGCACAATACAAATACGAGCCGGTGACGATGGCCGAGAGTTCGTCGGGCACCTACAGCGGTGGAACTGCGAAAGCCGGTGAGTTATCGCCTGAAGAGACCGAAACTATTTGGATGCATGTCGACATGTTGAGCATCGACGAGGCTCTTCACACCGACAACCGAATGATGGGAACCGGCAGTTTTATGGTCAAATCTGGTGATGAGGAGCGGAGATTCATCGTCAAGACCGGCCCAGAACTCCAGAAATTCATGACAGTCCTTGAGCAATTCCGCGGCAAATAATTATGCTTGAAATTACGAATATTGGCCGTGAGTTCGAGGCCCAAAAAGCGCAAGACAGCTTTCGCGGATGTTTGCTTGGTGGCGCAGTCGGTGACGCCCTAGGTGCGCCCGTCGAATTCATGAAACGCAGCGAAATCCTTCTACGGTTTGGACCGGACGGCATCACAGAATATGCCCCCGCGTATGGTGGCCTTGGAAAGATTACTGATGACACGCAGATGACGTTGTTCACGGCCGAAGGTCTTTTGCGGGGCTGGGTTCGCGGAGCGTTTAAAGGCATTACGACTTACCCGGGAGTCACGGCCAACGCCTATTTACGATGGCTTCAAACCCAGGGCGAAAAGTCGGAATCTCTGGTCAGTTCCGTGGATGAGAACGGTTGGTTGGTCACTCATGCTGAACTGCGTAGCCGGCGAGCTCCGGGAAATACGTGTTTGTCGGCGCTTCGGGCGATGACAAGACTCGGAGAGCCAGCCGTAAATGACAGCAAGGGTTGTGGCGGAGTGATGCGGATGGCACCGGTGGGGCTATTTTTTTCGCGCCTAGATCAGAAAAACCCGAACCAAAAAGCATTTGATTTAGGGACCGAGCTTTCTGGGCTGACCCACGGCCACCCTACCGGAGCGCTGACCGGCGGTGTTTTGGCCGTCTTGATTCTGATGCTTGTCCAGGGCGAATCCTTGCCGGACGCACTCACCGCTGCGAAATTAATTTTGCGCGAAAAGCCCGAGCACGAAGAAACCCTGAGCGCCATCCAGATGGCCGAGGAGCTCGCCGAGTCGAATCGCCCTCACCCCGAGTGCATTGCTCAGCTGGGACAAGGCTGGATAGCCGAGGAGGCCCTAGCGATATCCATTTATTGTGCGTTGGGCGCTCAAGACTTCGAACACGCGGTTGTTTTGGCAGTGAACCATGATGGCGATTCGGATTCGACCGGGGCCATCGTCGGAAACCTGCTCGGGGCCGTTTATGGTGTGAAAGCGATTCCGCCGAAATGGCTGGAGCCCCTGGAGTTACGAGAGGTTATTGAAGAAATTGCCGATGACCTTCATGACTTCAAAAGTTGGGATATCGGCGAGTACAGTCAGAATACTTCTCAGAACGAGCGAATCTGGCAGAAGTACCCGGGTTTCTGATAGCTCACCCGTTCACTGCTTGTGCCCGCGGCCCACGCAAAGCTTGACAACGCGTCGTCGCGGCAACGACACTTACTCCAAGCACTTCGCAATCATTTTTAATCGCACTCACCTTCGTCGCGACTGTCGGTCCGCCGCGCCGCTAAAGGACCGCCCTATGTTCAGTAAAAGTCTATCTTTATTCGCCGCTGCCCTCGCCGTTGGCGCCGGGCTCTTTGGCGCGTCGTGCAATTTATCAGACTCGGGCGCGGCAGTCGTCGATTCGAACAACGCAAAAAACAACACCACAAACAACACCACCAACAATTCCACCAACAGTGCGGTGAATTGTGGCAACGGTACGCTTGATCCTGGCGAGACGTGTGACGGAGATTGCCCAACGTGTGATGACGGCGACCCTTGCACAGAGGACGTCGCCACGGGCGCGGCCGAGACTTGCGATGTTGCCTGCTCGACGACCACCGTGACGGCGTGCGTCGACGGCGATATGTGCTGTCCTACGGGTTGCGCGACCGACACGGACAACGATTGCCAGTGTGTGCCCACAACCTGTGAGATCGCTGGAAACAACTGCGGTACGCTCGATGACGGATGTGGCCAAATCTTGGATTGTGGCGCTTGCCCGGGCGAGGAAAGCTGTCTTGCTGGTGTTTGTCAGGCCAGCCAAGGCATCGGTGACGCATGCCAAGGTGCGACCAACTGTGCTCAAACGAACTCCTGCCTATCGCAAGCCACTGCCGGTTGGCCAGATGGCTATTGTTCGCTGCCTTGCCCCAATGGGGACGCAGATTGCCCCAACGGGACGCATTGCGACGTTGACCTTAACGCTTGCCTACAAACCTGCACTGATGATTCCGAATGCAACTCCGGCTATGCCTGTTTCGACTATGCAGACTCAACGAGTGATCCTCGCCAAGACGGCAAAACCGAATGCCTCCCGGTGGGAGCGGGCGTGCGTCCCATCGGCGCGGCATGCGATTCGGTCAGCGATTGTGCAGCAGGGAACGGCGCAATCTGCCGTCGCAAATGGACAGACGGCTACTGCTCATCGAAATGCGGCGTCGACGCCGACTGCCCGACCGGAAGCCACTGCTCCGCCAACAACAGCGCAGATGGCGGAGAATGCCTGAAAGATTGCACAGCTAACGCTGATTGCCGCGATGCGAATTATAGCTGCTTTGACCTAACCCTCGATGGAAGAAAAGAATGTGCCCCGACGCGTTGCCCTGAGGGCTTCTCGGGTCCGAATTGCGACCAATGGGACTGCACGGTTCCACGCATTACTGCCGCCAATCAAGCACCCTATTGCACGGCCGGATTCTGCAAAGGAACCAATGGCGCGTGTTTGCGACTTTCGGAAAATCCTAACTTGGCGCGAGCCAGCTCCAACTCGGCTTGTATTCCTTCGACATGTTGCGATTCGCCGCAAGTTAGCGGGACATGCAACGCTGGATTCTGCAACGACGGCACCGGGTGCCTTTTCTTGCAGAATAACCCCCAATTCGCTCGCGATCCGTCGACCACAGCCTGCATCGCAGTTGAATGTGGACTGGACTGCCAAGAGCCTGGCGGAGGCTGTAACCCCGGCTTCTGCTTCGACGGCAACAATTCATGCCTCTACTTGGTAAACTACCCCGAACTGCAACGCGGCTCGATGGGACAGTGCCTGCCTGCGATGTGCACAGCGACATTCTAGAAAACTCATGGCCGCCTTCAGGCGGCCTTGTTTTCAGCGCGGATGGGCGAGGAAGAAGTCGATGATATGTTTGTTGGCGTCGTAAGTCCCCGTGGTAAGTTCTGGCCATTCATGACTCCCGATATCGATGTGCGCCATCTTTAGATCTGCTGCACCTGAGCAGCGCCATCGCTCGCCCGCGCCAAAATTCGTGATAACCGGTCCCGCGCATCCGTTCGTTGCCTCCCAGACCTCCCATGTGCTGGTTGAATATCCTGGATCGGGAATCGCAGGCAGGTACCAAATCAACCCAACGCCATCCTCGTTGAGCCCACCGTCATAGGGTACGACTGTGTCGAGTTTTGACTCGACCATCATGATATCCACAGGCGCCGTCGGTGTTTGGACCCAGAGCGGCTCCCACCCGACACACGCTGCGTCTGTTGGGTCGCAACCCGGTGCGGCAGACAACGTTGTTGAGCTCCATGAACCCACGGACCCGTTCACCGACGCATACGCGGCAAAAAGGTCGGGCATTTCGGCGGCGATTCGTTGAACCAACATTCCACCGTTCGAATGGCCCATTGCGTAGACCTGATCGGTATCCAGCGAAAACTCAGTCTCCATCTCCGCGACCAGGTCGCTGACAAAACCCACGTCGTCAGCCGGATTTCCCAAACAACAATGGCCCGCATTCCATGTCTTGAGTAAGCCGAGAGGGAAAAACAGAATCACGTTTCCTGCTCTGGCTCGATCCACGAGATCTTGGTTCGCGGTGGTCGTGTGATAATTACTCGCTCCCGCCCCGTGGAAATTGAAAATCGCCCGATAGGGGCCACCATTCGGCCAACTAGGGGGTACGTAGACCCAATATTTCCGGGCCAGTATCCCACCTGGACCAAAAGACAACTTGTAGGTCCCCTCCCCTGCCGGAAGTGTCGCTGGAGTCAGCCTTTGAGTTTGTGTTTCATTCGCGACATCTGGGGCCTCGCCACACGAAAACCCCACAAAACCGAGCAAAATAACAGCAAGAAGACGAATACTCATGTTCCCTCCAGGAACGGATAATGAGCATTGGTCCTACCAATCTTAGCCGAGTGCGGCAAGGATTTTTTGCCGCCGAAGGCCTTTTGGTCATTTTTTCTGAACGAGACATAAGCAGCTGAAAAAATTGATAATAACTCACAAAAAATGACGTCTTCATGGGGTGCGTTGGGGCCTTTATCTAAACTTTTTGTGACCAAATCGCATCCTCACGGCACTCCATAGCGAAACCAGAAATTCTGGCAGACCAAAACCCGGCTAAACCGGAAAAACAATGAGGAGATACTCATGGCTACCCAACCAAAAATCGAAAACGACACCAACTTAACCAAAATGCCTCGTGGGCGTGAGCTTGAAACCAAGGGCATCAAGACGACCATCCACGACCATGTCGTTGCGAAAATCGCTGGCCTAGCTGTCCGCGAGGTCGAAGGCGTCCATTCGTTGGTCCCGTTCGGAGCGAGCCAAACGCTTTCGAAGTTTGCCAACGAGCTGCGTGGCGCAGACATGCGCGACCTCGGCGTGCATGTCGAAGTTGGCACCCTCGAAGTGGCCGTGGATCTGCGCATCATCACCGAATACGGGATCTCGATTCCACGGATCGCTGAAGCTGCTCGCGAGCGAATCACGCACCGCGTCGAAGAAATGACCGGCCTGAAAGTCGCCGAAATCACGCTAGAAGTCGTCGACCTGTACTTCCCAGGAGACGCGGCAGCACCAGAAGCCCCGTCGACTTCACGCGTACGATAAGCGAAGTCGACAACTGTTTTATAGATGAGGTGTTCAGATGTTTTTACCAAATTCCAAATTTTCCGCCCGCGTGGCATACGCCTGCGTCTTCACTGGGACGCTGCTTTTTGGCGCCCCAGCAGGCGCCCAAACTGTTACCACAGACCAACTTCAGTTGGATGTGACTCCGGTTCCAAGCGGCCTTGGCGCGATTTTCGTGCCTGCCCTGACGTCGTCGAACAAAGAGCCAAACGTTGTTGTAAAACGGAACGGCGAGCGTGCCGCGACGGGTTCGACTGGCGAACGAAT
>JBBKVQ010000178.1:0-9964 GCA_037968515.1 Bradymonadaceae bacterium | reverse complement strand
CTACTCGTTTCTGACGGTCGGTGAACGACACGCCTGCGCAATTGACTCGTTGGGCAGCCTGAAATGCTGGGGTGAAAACACCAACGGAAGACTCGGGATTGGATCGTTTGCCACTCAATACACGCCAGTTAGCGTCACCTTGTCGAACGTCGTTGAAGTGCAAGCGGGTGGCACACACACCTGCGCGCGCACAACCGGCGGAACCGTGTATTGCTGGGGACGGAATTCAAATGGGCAGGTCGGCGACGGCTCGTTTTCGGACCGCACCACACCGACCGCAGTGATCTTTTAGAGTCACTCGGGTCAGCCGCCGCGCGCTTAATTTAATGAATAGTTTTGGGTGATGATAATGAGACTCTTAGTTCCGGTCTTGGTTTTGGGCGCCTTGTTAATGATGGGCTGTGGTGACGGCACCCAGAAGAAGCCCAAGCAGCCGACCACTTGTTCCCCTGCCTGTTCGACCGGTTTCACTTGTGTCGACACGACGTGTGTCGAAGAAACCAACGAATGTGAGCCGGACGAAGAGTTCAACCCCCGGCTCAACGTATGCCTTGTGCCCTCTTGCGATAATGGCATCAAAGACAGCGCCGAAGACGACATCGATTGTGGCGGTCCGTGCGACGCATGCGAAGTGCTTCCGACGTGCGACGACGGCCGGGAAAATGGCGACGAAACTAACGTCGATTGTGGAGGTGCTTGTGATGCATGCAACACCCTGCCGACGTGCACCGACGGCTTCCAGAACGGCGACGAAACTGGCGTCGATTGCGGCGGAAGCTGCACAGCATGCGTGATTCCAGACACCTGCGGTGACGGCGTCGTTGATGACGGTGAAGACTGCGACGTGAACGGAGTCATCCAGCTGTCTTGTGTCTACGGCGAGACGTCATGTGAAGTGTGTAACTCGCAGTGCGAATTGGTCCCAGGTCAAGTGATTGGCTATTGCGGTGATGGGCAAACTCAGGCGAACGGCGGTGAAACTTGCGACCACAACGGCACGCCGACCACTGTCTGCGCTTACGGTCAGTCCGCATGCCAAGTCTGCAACTCAGACTGCGAGCTTGTGGCTGGAACCAGCAGCGGAACATGTGGAGACGGCATCCAGCAAGCGGTCGAGGCCTGCGACCACAACGGATCGCCCGCAAATACCTGCCCCTACGGCCAGACATCGTGTCAGGTCTGCAACGCGCAATGCATGCTTGTGACGGGTTCGACCGCGTATTGCGGCGATGGCGTCCGTCAAGCCAACGAAACCTGTGATCATAACGGATCGCCAGCCACCGCCTGCACTTATGGCCAGACCTCATGTCAGGTCTGCAACGCGCAGTGTGTGTTTGTTGCCGGCTCAACGACCTATTGCGGCGATGGTGTTCGGCAACCCAACGAAGCTTGCGACCACAACGGTGCTCCAACGACCTCGTGTTCCTATGGCCAGACCTCATGCCAGGTCTGCAACGCGCAGTGCGCGCTTGTTGCTGGCTCCACGACCTATTGCGGCGACGGTGTTCGCCAAGCCAATGAAGCCTGCGACGGTTTGAACTTGAATGGAGCCACCTGTTCAAGCCTTGGGGCTGGAACCGGCTCTCTGAGTTGTTCAAACACCTGCACTTACAACACAAATGGCTGCAATATCGGCACCTCTGCAGCCGTTCAACTGACCACCGGATATTCCCACTCGTGTGCACGGTTTGCCGATGGCACCGTGAAATGCTGGGGACAAAATGGCGATGGTCGACTGGGTAACGGCACGACCAACTCAGTCTCGTATCCGGTCCTTGTGAGTGGCCTAACAGATGCCGTCCAGATTTCCGCTGGCGGCTACCATACATGCGCGCGGCGATCGAATGGCACCGTCGTGTGCTGGGGCGGCAACCTCGCTGGCCAATTGGGCAACGGCAGCTATACCCAATCCACAATCCCCGTCGCAGTCCCCGGGATCACGAATGCGACAAGCATCAGTGCCGGCACCTCGTTCACCTGTGCTTCTGTGCAGGGTGGCAGCGCTTATTGTTGGGGCGAAAATGTCTATGGTCAGCTCGCAAACGGCTCGAACCTTCAATCGAACTTACCAAGCCTGACGACGTTCTTTAATGCGACCCAGATCAACGCGGGAATTGACCACGGTTGTTCACTGACGAGCAGCGGCACGGCGATGTGTTGGGGACGAAATGACTACGGAAAGTTGGGAAACTACAGTTACGCAGGCGACCAAACCACCCCGATCACGGTGGTGGACGTAAACGGCTTTGATTTAGACGGCTTAAACTTCGTTGACGCTGGCGCTTATTCGTCATGCGCGAGGAAAGGCAGCCAGATTTATTGTTGGGGAGATAACTTCTACGGCCAACTCGGGATTGGGTCTGCGACATCGGAAACCTCGATTCCACAACTTGTATCCGGTTCTTACGCATTCTTGACCGTCGGCGAGCGCCATACATGTGCTTCGGATTCCCTCGGAGGCTTGAAGTGCTGGGGCGACAACACCAACGGCCGACTCGGAATCGGTTCGTACGTGAACCAAGCCTTGCCTGCGAGTGTGGGGCTTTCGAACGTCGTTGAAGTTCAGGCTGGAGGCACTCACACCTGTGCTCGAACAAACACCGGAGCGGTCTATTGCTGGGGTCGAAACCTTTACGGACAGGTGGGCGACGGGACGCTCACGGACCGCAACACCCCAGCTCTTGTATTCTGACGTCGGCTGAGTTTTAGACTGATTCAGTTGAGTCTGTCGCAGCAATCGGGTGTCACGGATCGCACAACGGCGTGACCTGTGCTCTTCTGACATCTCAGTTTTTAGTCCTCTGAAAAGGAAAACCCATTGAATGAACGAATGCGCGTGATGGCAGCAATGTCTGGTCAGTTCAAAATGACTGAAATCCCTGTGCCAGTGCCCAAACAAAACGAAGTGCGAGTCAGGGTGATCGTCGCTGGGGTAAACCCGGCCGAGGGCAAAGTCCTGAGCGGTGGCATGGTCGGCCGCTTCCTTCACTCCTACGCCTCACCATTGGTGCTCGGGTGGGATTTTTCGGGGGTCGTCGACGCGGTGGGCGCTGGTGTATCGGACCTGCCCGTAGACACCGCAGTTTGGGGCCACCTCGCCTTCACACCACCACAGCGTCAGGGGAGTTTTTCAGAATACATCGTCATCGCGCGCGACGAATTAGCCGCCAAACCTGACGATGTGTCATTCGACGTGGCGGCTGCGGCGGCGACACCGGCCATGACTGCCCTGCAATCGTTGCGCGACCTTGGCAGGCTTAAACAGGGGCGCAAGGTATTGATTATTGGTGCTGGCGGCGGGGTCGGTGCGATGGCTGTCGGCATCGCAAAAAGACTTGGCGCCCACGTGACCGCGATTTGCAGCGCAGCCGATGGCGAACGCGTCAAAGCGCTGGGTGCAGACGAGATCATCGACTACCGAAGCGAGGACCCATTAGGCGATGAACCCGCGTTCGACGTGGTGTTCGACACCCCGGCCATTCACACGTTTGCACAATGCGCCAATATCCTGCTGCCCGGCGGAAACTACATCACAACGCTGCCCAATGCGGCTTTGGTCACCGGAAAATTAAGCACATTATTTTCGTCCAAGAGTTGTCATTTCATTCAGGTCGCATCGAAACAAGAGGATCTGGAGCTCGTGGCGACCTGGCTAAGCGATGGGCTGCAAGTGCCGATCGACTCCGCCTACGCCGTGGCCGACCTTGCAGAAGCCCTGGCACGACAAGAAAGTCGCGATCGCAAGGGCCGAGTGGTCGTCACCGTTGACGGTGGGTGGCCAGCCTAATTTAGTCGCAAATAATTCCGGTGGTTTCCAAGGTGATTTTTCTGAGCTCCGCCAACGCAAAAACCGCGAGTTCTTCGCGATGTATTTTTGCATTATGCCGCTTATCAACTGGAAATGACGGATGAAACAGAACGTGCGTGATCTTGGTGGCAGTCGTCGAAGTTTTGGCCAATTCAAGTAACTCCGCCTCAAATTCCTGACGACGATTCCCCTGCGGAAATTTCCCGGGCTGCGGCTCAATAACAATCACAGGGGTCTGCGCGGGGCGGTCTCGAAGCCAGACCATCGCAGCGCGATACACGTCCGGATGGTTCTCAAAAATGGCCTCGACCGGCACCGAATGAAGCGTGCCGTCCTCGGTCTCGACCCGATGTGATTTGCGACCGCAAAACCATAGGCGACCGACTTTGTCGATATAACCCACGTCGCCCATCCGATGCCAAAACCCGGTCGGCTGCGAGTCGTCGGCAATTTTAGACGTTAGATTTGCGTCCTCACGGCTATCGTAAGCCTTCGTAATCTGAGGCCCGCTCACACAAAACTCGCCGACCACGCCCACAGGCACCTCGACCGCATCCTGCCAGTTCTTTATGGGATCGTCGGTGATCTCGATGATTCGCACAGTCGCCGAATCCACCGGAAGCCCTATGCACATCCCCGCCCCGGCACGACTGGCGTGCTGGGTGGACGCCAAAACTTCCGCACTGGAAATCGAAGCAACTGGCAGCCCCTCGGTCGCACCGTAGGGCGTATGCACGGCCCCATTGGGCAGAATCGTGTGGTAGCGCTCCATCATCAGCGGGCTGATCGGCGCACCAAAAGTCAAAAGACGAGTCATCGAAGGAAACGTGATTTTATATTCTTCACAATACCCAGCAACCACGTTCCAGATCGCCGGGGAACCAAACGCCATCGTCGCCGCGTGATCATGAATCGCTTCGACAATATTGGCAGGGTCCACCGCCGCGGGTTTGGTCGGGTCCATATCTGGAACCACACAAGTCATGCCCATCGCGGTTGAAAATAATGCGAATAATGGAAAACCCGGAACGGCGACCTCACCCGGTTGAATCTCATAAAGCGACTGAATCGCACGCGTCTGAGCGTCAAAAATCCCATGCGAATATTGCACACCTTTGGCAGGCCCTGTGGACCCCGAGGTAAACAGAATAGCCGCAAGTTCATCTCGGTCGGTATCGACCGTCTGGAATTCGCCCAAATCAAATCGGGCTATTTTGTCCAGAGCGTGCGCGTTCGAAAACCAAATACTCTGCGTGCAAACTGCTTTTTTTACCGAACTAAATGCTTTTCCAAAAAGTGTTCTGGCAACAAACGCCCGCGGAATTCCAAGCATCGCCACAGGTTGGTTTTCCTGAACACACTGCAGCAAGCCTTTTCGCCCCATACCTGGGTCGATCAACACAGGAACGGCTCCAATCTTAAATAATGCGAAGGTTAGCGCGATAAGCTCCAACCCCTGCGAGACCATCATTAAGGTTCGGTCGCCGCGTTTGAACCCGACCTCGACAAGGCCGTGCGCGTAAGCATCACAAAGGCGATTTAATTGGGCGAAAGTCAGGTGGCTGTAGGACCGCTTTCCAAGCGAGTTATAGTCCTCAGGCACCACGATCGCCTTGGCGCCTGGCCGTTCTGCAGCGCGGGCTGGTAAATACGACGCGATATTAAATTTCGGGCCGATCGGCGCCTTCCAAGGCGGAAGGCCTTTCCACTCCGGGGCGGCACTGACTGTCAAACTTTGAACCGGCAATTTCATCGCAAAATCACTTCGATGCGGGGACCTGATTCAAGAATCACCTCTTCGTTTGCCGTGTGCATGTCACCATCAATTGTATAGACAATCGGCTGATTCGATTTGAACACCGCCCTTGACGCAACGCGCGAGCGGGCCTTGTCTTCTGGGAGCGGCAGCCCCATTCGGATTTTCGGAAGCATCGTAGCCACCGCCAAAGGGCCAGCAGTGAGGGCCAACAAATGAAACGCTCCTGAGCGTTCTTCGCAACGAATGAACGGCCGAAACCCAAGCCCAATCTGGTCGATGGTTGAAGCGATGACCGTTGTGTAATCACGCTCTTCCCAATATTCGTTTTCAAATTGCAGCGACGCCCTGAACGGCTTGAAGACGTCTTTAATCATCTTGCCGCCCACAGGGATGCTAGCGACAGTCTTCGCTAGGAGCACCGCGGCCGTGGTTGGGGACGGATGTCCGGTCCCGTAATAAATATCCAGGAAATTAGACACGACGCCATTACCAAAAATAAAACCGTAGCGACTGCCAAGCTCATCGGTCACTTTGAGCATATCGCGTTCAGTGGTCTCAAATGGTACACCAGTGTAGTACTTTTCAACCAGATTGGCCAAGAGCCGAGAAGGCGTGCCTCGGATGCCGATCGCGTCCGAGACCGTGTTCATCGTACCGCCTCTCAAGAACGTGACGCGAGGCAACGGCGTGTCTCCGTAAACCTCGATAAACGTTGAAAGACTGACGTGATTTGTCCCGTCGCCACCATTCAGCGCCAGAATATCGATTTTCGACTTCTTGAAGCGCTCAGCAACTGTGGCAACGTCATCGATTTTATTGGTCAGCTCGTACGTGTCGTTGTCGCCCAGCACGTATGCGAGTCGTCGCATCTGCTCGGGAAAACGACGGTTTCGCCGACTGTGTGGGTTTGTGATGATTCCGATGCCGGCCATAACTCATTCACCAATAAAAGGGTCAAACGCCCGAAGGTCGATGGGTTTAGCGCGGGCAAGCCGGCGCTGCAAGCGATTCCGATCCCAGCTTCAGTACAGGTCAACGAGCCCCGGACCTGATAAAGGCATGAACCCCACCAAATCGCCGGGGCTCACACGCAGGTTCTCGACCGTTACCGAACGAAACGCCACGCCTCCGTCTTTGCGTTTGTACTCACCCATCGCAGCGCGGAACCGCACCAGCTTTGCGTCGTACTCAAAGCCAACTAAGCCAAGGCCGTCGGCGTCCTCGCTCTCGTCAAACATGCCAACGAAGGTCTCGGACGTCGTTCGCTGTATGGGATCACAATTTTGAGTCCGAGCGCGGAAGGTCGGCCCGCCATCAAAGGGATCGATACTTTTATCGTACACAAATCCGATCGATTTCAGCATCTTTTCGACGGGTTTTGTGGGGGTGCCCACACTGCCGATTTTGGCTTCCACAGCCGAGGGCAATAGCGCCGTGTAAAGGGGTTCGAAAGGAAACAGGCTTCGAATGAACTCAATATTCTCGCGGCTCATTTTATCGGCCGTCATGTAGTCCAAGCCTGTGAAATGACGTCCCAAATGCTCCCATAGCTCGCTGGTTCCGTCGTCGTTCAGCTCAGGCAGCAGCTCGGCGACCAGCTCGTCTTCAAAGCGTGCCTGATGCATCCCGATGTAAAGGAACCGCACATAGGACAGGAGCTTGCCCAGTTTCAGGCGGTGTCCACGGTAATCTGGATGCAAAATCAAGCCACCGATCTCGGTCGGGCCACGATAATCAAAATGAAGCTGAAGGGTCTGATGAACAAAATGCCGCGAGATCGTCGTCGAGTATTTCTGGACCTCGTTGACCTTAAAGTACACCGCTGGGCGCTCAAACGTGCCGTGTTTTGCGATGATCATGCAGGTCCCGATGACCTTGTCTGCCTCAAGGTCGCGCAAAACGAAGATATATTCGCAATCCTGAGGGTCATCAAAACGACCGCCAAAACTTGAGCGACTGTATTCAATACGCTTCTTAAGAACATCGCGATTTGCGGGCAAATTCAACGTATTAAGTCGTTTAGCAAGCTCAAATAGATCGTCAAGGTCGCTGGGACGGACTTCACGTAACAAAAACATTGCAGGTTCCCGGGAATCGAAATTCGTTACTTCACGTTATGCATAGGTACTCTTATGATGTTGATACTGACAACTACGACGGTTGAGGAACAATCATGGCCCTTCGACACGTACTCTTAAATGAGGCTCTCAAATCCACTGAAACCGCGGCGCGCACGGCCAAGGACGTGGTTACGGTTAAATCCGCGACCGGCGTCGCCAACACTGGCGTGATCAAAGAACTGGCGGCGATGTGCGGTCGCGCAGGTGTCTCCGGAGCGGTCGTAGAAGGCTCGATGGGCGCGTGGCACGCGGCCAAAGCTGTGAAAGACGGTCGAATCGACAAACAAGGCGCCGCCAAACACGTCGCTGCGGAAGCAAGTTGCGGATTTGTGACCTCGTCAGCAGGACTGGCTGGAGCGCTCGCTGTGATCATGGTCACCGGCGCCAACGGCCCATTCACACTGGCCGCCGGCATGGCGTCTTCGATGGGATCACGATGGCTTTTCAAAAAGGTCGTCGGCGAGACCCTGCCACCAGAGGATGGCGGCTCGAAACCGAACCCGAAGGATGAGCAGCACCCCGACTGGGAAGAGATCGGCCCAAGCGACAAGACCTAGCGAAGATCGTCTTCGCGGATCGCATTTCCTTTCGGAAGATCAACATTCACGATCCGGCCGAAATGAGGATGCATCGAGCTGAACTTCAATGTGCCAGGCGGCACGAAACGCGTCCCCACCTCACGTTTCTCGACACAGCGCTCCTCGAGCGCCTCCCCAACCTTCAAATCACACGCACTCACGGCCACGACTATTTTGTCGTCCGAGACCGCTTTTGTGCCGGAGTTGCTCCAATACGTTAGAAGTATGGCCGAGAGCACCACGCCAATGGCGGTGCCAGCAGCAAATGGCTTGATACGTCGCTTCAGGTCAGGATTCATGAGTATTTCTTTCGTCGCATGCCTAGAAGGCCAAGTAAGGACACAAGGATCGGGGTCCCGCCTACCGCAGAACAACTGTCGTCTGGGCTCGGGGCGCTAATGATGGGCACCGTGCCCAAATCGTCCATGTTTGTGTCCAAATCAGTGCCAGCATCCATCCCCATATCCATAATCGGCTCTACGCCTGGGTCCATCCCTAGCGTCCGCGACAGCTCACGCCATACGACCGGACAGGTCATTTGCACCTCAGACCCAACTGGGCACTGGCGCGGTCCCTCAAGATCGGTGAACAAAACCTCTGAGCTCAATTCAGCGCCGCTCACCCGCATTACATCGGCTTCGTCAAAGCGGCTCTGTGCACATACCAAGTACGAGTCGCCATCTGGCGTCACACATAGCGCTGTCGTGGTCGACGCGAGGTCGTTCCATACAAAAGCTCCTTCGATCAGCTCACCTTCAGACAGGCCACGTTGCTGCAACATGCCAGCTACCACGATCTTGGTATCGCTGATGATCCGTGCGTCGGTCGGCCAGCTCGTGATGGGCCGAATATGGAGTGTCGGATCAAATATCGATCCGAAATACACGTTCTGGGTTTCAGAGCGGCCAAGCCACAGCACTTCGGCTCCTTTGGCATCCAACAAGTAAGGATAGCTGAGCCCCTCAACCGCACGATCCACCACCCCGCCGCCGGCCAAAGTGATTTCGAGCAAGTGGGCAGCGCCTGCATTCATGCGGTCGTAACCAGAAACGATCACTTTTTCGGCCGATGAAAACCGTACACCGGTCCACTGAAAATCAGCGCGTTCAAGGACTCGGACCCAGGTCGTACCGCGGTCCTCCGAAAGCCAGATCCCGCCATCATCGGGCGAATTCAACGCAAACACCACGAGGCCACTTTCGACGTGCGCTGCTGCGTCTGTGGGAGCCACCGAAACCTCACCGACCTTGTCGAAAGAACAGCCATCTCGAGTCACCCAGATGCCGTTTTCTCCGATCGCTACCCATTCATCGGGGCCCAGCACGGCCACTTCAAATGTTTCACCGCCAAGAAAAGCTTCTTCGCAAACAAATCCATCAAAATGGGAACCTAAGACCCCGAAGTTTGTCTTAACAACAGTGGTGTCCGCTAAAACCACTATTCTTTCGGCCAACGGCTCATCGGCATGGGCCCATATTGCTGGTGCGTAAAGTGCTGCTCCTAGGAATGAAAGCAGGGCAAAACACGTTGATTTATTCATCTACTCTCCGGGCACTCACACCTTTCAAACCATGCTGAGACTCCAAAGTCGGACAAAAGCCCTCGCGGAGTCTACTCACGTTCACTACAATGCCAGCAGACGACACCGATTCCCAGATGACCATGAAAAAGAATATCCTCATCACAGCCTTTCTCTGGT
>JBBKVQ010000177.1:0-4531 GCA_037968515.1 Bradymonadaceae bacterium | reverse complement strand
GTGGGAGAATGCCAACAAGATTGGCGTCGCCATCAGAGCGTCATTCCCCGTTCGTTGATTCACGGGATTTCATCGCCGTTTTCACATCTTTCCGCACACAGCTGTAACAATCCGACCTGTTCAAAAAGCCGCAGCCGCGCGTTGGCAAATCATCCAAGTACTTCAACGCATCCGTGGTGTCTTTTCGAGAAATAATCTCATCAGCAAGCGGCTTGAGGTCCTTACAGCTGCGGGTGTCCCGGACTTCGATGTTCAACTGTTGAGGCCGAGGCAATTGGTCGAAGAGCGCGGACCCTTTGAACACCGCAATAAGACGTTCTCGTTTTCTGCGATCTTTTTCTGCGGTTACCTTGGTGTAAAGCCGATCCCGAATCACTACGTCGCCGTGGGTCTTCAGAAAAGCGATGACCTCGGCTTGAGTCGCCTCGTCTTCAGACGCGTCGAGGACTGCTTTACGCAATCCTTCATCATTGCGGTATTCCGACCGCAGATCTGCGGCTTTGGCGAGCGATTTAAAGGCCCCTGGTGCGTCTTTGCTGCTCTGCAGGGCTGACCCCATCAAAAAATGGAAATGGGGATTGGATTGGTAGTTCAATTCCGCTGATTTTAACGCCACGATCGCGTCGCTGGTATTGCCTTGGGCCTGCAATTCCAGGGCTTTGGCAATTTCCGGCTGCATGGCGAATTCGGCTCGTTCCTCTGCAAGGGTTTGAAGCTGAACAGCTTCGACCTTGTCCCCAACTGCTTTGCCTGCTTTTAAACCCAAGCTGATTGCAATGCCGACGGCTAACATTGTTGTAACGCCGACCAGGATGAGTAGGCGCGGTGGGCGCTTGCGGGCTTCGGTAACCAGACTGGTTGCGGCTTCGACAGCCCATTCTGCCGATGAACCGGCGACGGTCTGAGCGGTGGCACTGACCTGAGGCTCGGCCACGCTCGGCAGGGGAATGCCAGGCATCGCGCTAGTCTCGAGACCACCGGTTTTTATTGCGCGCAACGCATCCGATAGCTTCGCGGCGGATTGAAATCGGTCGTCAGGTGATTTTGCCATGCAGCGAAACACCAGCGCATCGAGGGCTGCCGAAACGTTGGGCGCAAACGTCGAAACGTGCGGTGCTGGTTCAGTGACGTGCATCGAAAGGATGTGAGCAATGCTCGCCCCCGCAAATGGCAAGCGATCGGTGAGCATCTCGAAAAGCATCACGCCAAATGCATAAATATCAGCGCGGGCATCGATTTCATCACCCATCGCTTGTTCGGGCGACATGTAGCTCGGAGTGCCATAGGTGGTGCCGGCTTGAGTGATCTTACTCATGTTCCCAATGGGAACGCGTGCCACACCAAAATCGGTGACCTTCACAAAATCGGGGTCCCCATCCCGGGTGACCAACATGATATTGGCAGGTTTGAGATCTCGGTGGACAATCTGGAGTTCGTGGGCCCGTTGAACGCCTTCTGCGGCCTGAATCGCGATATGAAGGGCTCGCGCCTCTGGCAGCGGCCCATCTTCGATGATCACATCTTCAAGAGAACGGCCGTCGAGCCATTCCATCACGAGGAATAGGCCTGTCTCGCCATAACGGCCAAAATCGGTCGCGGCGCAGACATTTGGGTGGTCAATATGTGCCGCCGCTTTGGCTTCCCGCTGAAAGCGCTCGACTACTTCTTCGTGAGAAAGCAGCTGTGAATGCAACACTTTAATCGCAACATTCTTGTCCATGAAGGTATGGCGGGCCAAGTAGACTTGGCCCATTGCACCTTCACCGACTTTTCGAGTGATGCGGTATCGGTCCGAAAAAATACGGCCGACCAAACTGTCATTGGCAGGGGTTTCGCTCATGGCGCGAGAGGGTATCAGGAAGCGGTCAGGACTTCACGCCCAGACCGACGTGAGTGATGTCTAATCCTGTCCAAGATGCGCAGGCCTTCGCAATCATGAACACTTCGTTCTTATCAGGACTGGCCTCGAGTAGCGGCAACAGATCGCCGTCAGCGTTTCGTAGCATCACTGTGAAGGCATCGACCTTGACCGCTCGGGCGCTCATGTCGACAGGGTATTTGACCATGGCGTAAACCACTTCGCTGACTTCGTCGAAATGCAGTGGTGCTGCTCCACCGACCTCAACGTGGCGACGTTGCAGGTCGATTCGAGCCAGCGACACCGGCACCAAGGATGTTCGGGGGCCGAACCGGGCCGTGATGAGCGCAACCGTCATCAGAGAGACAGCCAATCCCACGGTGTACCAATTATTGAACCCGCGATAGCCTTCGTACATCAGCGTGGTTAGACCGACGATTGCCGCGGAAACTGCGCCCCATAGGCCCCAAGTTATAATTTTGGGATTGTCGCGCTTGGCGACTAACTCTGCGCCCCAAGGTCGGGCGACGAGACTGGGCGAATAGACCAGTTCGGCAACAGCTGGTGTTAGTCGGCGGATGCTGCCGGGGTTGGGGTTGGTTCCGCGATTCGCGTCCGATGCAATACCCATCGACCTGTCTCCTTGATGATTACAATGCGCTGAACACGGTCACCGCTGAGTATCGCAAAAATCTCTTTGCGAGCAGGAGTCTCTTGTTCTTCGATGCTAGGCACCGAATCTGTAAGCCGTGAAACGTCCTCGGCTAACAACGTAGTCACAGGTTCGATATCGACCACCTCACCGTTAGCAAGTGTCAATTTTCCGTCCGCGAGGACCTCGGCAACTGATTTATCCGACCCGTAACGCAGGAAGGACTGAGTCTCTTGACTCATGAATTCTTCTGCCTCTGGGTAGCGCTGTTGTTGCAACAAGCCAAAGAGGGTGATCACCGTCTGACGGGCAGCCAGATAATCCTGCTCGCCCTGACGATCATCGGCGCCGGGCGTGAGATTGACGTCTTGGGTAGCAGCCGAGGGCTCAGGCAGCTTGTAAATATTGGTGCACGCCGGAAGCATCCCGCAGATTATCAATGCAAAAAACAGTCTCATCATGGTCTCCTGTTGGACGCCCACACAAGTAGTGGATACGTGTCCGTTCGTCGAGCGTGACGACGCAAGCAATTCGCGGTATCGAAGTTGCCTTGATGTTAAGACCTATGATGAATTCGCAATCTGACGAATTTAGACTATCTTTTGGCGTCGTTAGAAACAGCCCGGTGCATTCATGCCTTCATTTCGTCTAGACCTTGAATTCGACGGTCGCGTTCAATCAAGAACGTTCGACACGCCCAGCGTGACCATTGGTCGCGACCCGGCATCGGACATTTTCTTGGATCACCCAACGGTATCGCGGCAACACTCGCTGATTGTTGAGAGTCCCCAAGGATATTCGCTCGTTGTCTTGTCGCAGAACGGCTTGACGGGTGTTGACGGCAACAAAGTGGCGGGGTCGGTCGCGATCCAGAGCGGTTCTAGGCTTCAGTTTGGTCAGTTTCTTGCGACTTTTCACAGCGATCACGGGGCTGCGACCACACAATTTGCTCCGATCGTGGGCCGAGCGATGTTGCCCGAGGGCGCGACCCAGCCTGGTCTGAATCAAAATGGAATGGGGTCGGGCATTCTTCACGACTCGCCGACGGCGGCGATACCAGCGATCGGGATGTTTCAACAGTCACCGCCCCCGGGCGTTGCTCCGGGTCCATCTCAGCCATTTGCCCCGAGCCAACCTGCCGCTCACCAGACAGGAGCTATCTCCAACCCGCAAACGAGTCACGGGATTGTATCGTGGGACGACATCGCGAAGCAGGCCGGCTCGGACGAGCCCGGCGCTGACAAGGCGGCGACTCACTTTGAGCGGATGAAAGCGGCTAGCGACAAGAATCGAAAGAAAGGCACCAACCCTTTGGTGTTGTTGGTGGTTGCGTTGTCAGCGATTGGCGCCACCTACTTTTTGGTTTTTGCCGATGGTGATGACCTGGGCGATGGTCCGGCAATTATTGAGACCGAAAAAGCTGAGATCCAATACTTGGCGGACGATTTTGCGTGTTTGAAGCCCGATGGGTGCCTCGATGCGGCCAACGATCGGTATAATATCGGAATCGAAAATCTGAAAAAGAAGCAGGCGGATGTGGGCAACCTATTTCGCGGCTACATGAGCCTCGATATGGCCGACCGATTCATCAAAGCTTCCGGGAAACCTCGCCCCAAACACATGGCCGACTTGGATGCAAAACGTACGGAGGCGCTCGCGGAGTTGAAAACGATCGAGCAGAATTATCAGGTTCAGTACCATCGGAGTCATCAACGTCGTGCTTTTGACGACATGGTGGCAGCCATCAACGGCATGAGGGCTCAGTTCCCTGATATCCGGTCACGCGTCTACAAAGATGCGGACGATAAAGAAATGTACATGAAAGAAAACGCCATCTTGCCCAAAAAAGGCAGGAAATAAGCGACCAACCATTCCGCTGTGGGTTGTGGACATTGACGCCAACCGTGTCAGTGGCTATAGAACCGCACGCTTTCGGGGCGTCGTGCCCCTCTCGCAATCTCCCGACAAGGAAAGCCGATGAATATCCACGAATATCAGGGCAAAGCATTGTTCCGGCAGTA
>JBBKVQ010000176.1:0-27660 GCA_037968515.1 Bradymonadaceae bacterium | reverse complement strand
GTCAGTGACCTGCGCGGCTTGGGCCGTTTGGATAAGGTTCAGTTGTCCGGAGCGCTTGCGGCCGGAAACATCGATCAAATCATGGACCAAGGAGTCCGAAGTCTGACGATGTTCCATATTCCTGCAGCGATCGAATACGTCCCATCAGGGGTCCGGATCAACAAAGTTGATTTGCTACTCTTTTACGGAAATCGCTTAAGGCCATTTGGCCTCGATGCGCGGGATATCCTCGCACGTGCGAAAGTGTAAGGGCTGAACATGGAAAAAGTCGCGATAGTTGGTCATGGCGACCGTTTTGACGCTCTTGCAGGATTGCTTTCGGCCACCGGGAAAACGCCCGTGATGTGGAATCATGATGGGCGCGCTCGCCGTCAGCTCCCCAAGGGGGTCGAGCTGATCGAACTCGAGGAATTGAGCGAACATCACCTGATTTTTCTGTCATTGCCGATCAGCGAAATGCGCAAGGTGGCCCGGCAGGTCGGAGACCATATTACGGGACGTCACGCGATCGTTCATATGGCTAGAAACCTTGAGCATACTTCACTGAAGACGGTGTCCGAGCTCCTGAGTGAGGAGACTCCGACACGCCGCATGGGTTTTTTGACCGGTCCGATGCGCGAAGAAGATATTTCGCAGGGCCACGCGGCTTCTGCGGTGTGTGCAAGTGTGTTTCCGGAGGTGCATCGACTGGTGGATGAAGCGCTTGTAAGCACGTCATTTCGGATCTATCGAACTCCAGACATCGTCGGGGCCGAGTTGGCAGCGGCCTATTGCCGCGTGATTGCGCTGGGGTGTGGAATTTTGAGCGAGCTTGGCTTGGGTCAAAGCTTGCAGGCCACCCTGTTTTCGCGTGGATTGGCAGAGATGAGCCGTTTTGTCTCTTACCGTGGCGGCAAGGAGCGCACGACTTTTGGCTTGGCTGGCTCGGGCAATCTTTTCATTGATATCGCGTTACCTGGCAGCGACGATTTTCGAATTGGCGCCGCCGCGATGCGGAAGAACAAATTCGACCGCAAGTCGGTGATCAAAGAATATGGTTCTCGGGGCTCGGACTTGCTCGACCTCATCGAATCCTTGGCCACCCTGCGACAGAACAAACGGCTTTCTTTGCATCTTCTTGAGACTTGCCATCTGATGGTGAGCGCTGAAATGGGTCCATCGGCCGCAGTTCAGCACCTGATGTCCTTGCCGACGCTCGATGACTAAGTGTTTGTGAGTAAAGGTAATCTTGACGTTTCCCCCGCGTTCGCCTAGGAACGACAGACGAAGAGAACGGTTGGGGTTGGAAAACCATGCCGAAATTTACTATTGTACTCTTCTTCAGAGTGCCCATTTGGGCACATGAGCTTTCATCGGGATCTCTAAATGCATAAGAGTCGCATACTACTCTGCTTCACAACGACATTGCTGGCCTTGTCAGCGGCGTGTGTGGATAATACCGCCAACCCCTCAAATAATTCGTCAAATAACGCGACCAATAACGGTACGACGGACACGAATAATGGCACGGCGGACACCAATAACGGGACGACGGGCACGAACAACGGCACGACGGGTACGAATAACGGCACGACGGGCACGAATAACGGCACGACGGGCACGAATAACGCCACGAACAACACGACCAATAATACCGTGCCGTTCGATGCTTTGCAGATCTGTCTGGCGGACTGCACGTACCTTGGGCCTCGCGCCGACGAAGTCGATTGCGATTACGACGGGTTGTCCAATACCGACGAAGCGTCGCTGGGAACCGACTCGTGCGACAACGATACTGACGGCGATGGTCTTGGCGATTTGGCTGAACTCCAGGCAAGCACCGATCCGCTTCTGGCGGACAGTGATGGTGACGGCCTAGAAGATTACCTTGAGCTGTTCTTTGGCTTCAATCCCACCAACCCGGACACTCTCAACGACGGCATCTTGGATGGCGATCGATGGGTTGTTCACGCGTGTGATTCGCCGGCAAGCGAGCCGGTTGACTACTACCTGAGTTCTAAGGGGGATTGGCGTTTGGGACTTCCTCCGGCGTTCAGTTCTCATTCGGAATTGGTCATCGCAACGGCTCTTCCGACCGACAAGCTTGCGGCGTCTGTGTTTGATGATCCCGCCAATGAAGTTGCTGGTGCGCTGCTTTCGAACGCACCCCTCGCAGCTCAGCAATCCCCGGTGGATGTTTTGCTCGCATTGCGAAGCCGCGTGGCAAGCGTTGGTGCAATTCAGCAGGATAATACGAGCGGTGAGTTTGATACCCATGACTTTAATAAAGCAGCGGTTTCCAAATTCCTAATTCGTACCTCGTCCGCCCGCACCGCACGCGCCGTTCGTGACTCGCTTCTTTTTGGAATTGCGCCGTTTTCGTCTGCCGATGTTACCGGACTGCCAAACGCAGCGGGCAACACCTATCAGGACTTCCGTATTTACCTTTCGGTCACGTACCGAAAGGACCCAGTCAACGGGAACCGCATTTTGATCGCCACGGCGATCGCGCCCGCCGAGAAATTCGAAACCCGTGACAAAGTTAAGTTTCGAATGGATGACTTGACCAACACCACCAACGTCAGCCAGGCCGGCGACGGTGAGCGTGTGCGTTGCACGACGTTCCGCGCAGGCGAAGGCAATCCAGAAGCCGATTTCTATTGGGTTTTGGATCAGTCCGGTTCGATGTATGACGATTACACTCGAGTCAAATCGGTGGCGAATCAGTTCTATTTGTCGCTTCAAAATACGTCGCTTGATTACCGCCTGGCAGTCGCCAACATGGACATCGCTTTTGCGGGACGGCCACGGGCAAATGCCGGTTGGTTCACCGATTTGCCAACGTTCATCGCTGAAATCGTTAACATCGAGAACGGCAACTACGATTGCTGTGACGAGTTTGGACTTGAGTCAGCAAAACTGGGAATCACCTGGATGCGCTCGTCTTCAGCTCCGCAAGCACTCCGCATTCGACCCAATGCTCAGCTGATTGCGATCTTCATGTCAGATGAAGAGGCTCAAACGATTCAGAACAACGGTCTGAACACGGCAACTGGTCAGCAGAAGATGGCCGATTTCAAGGTGTTTTTTGCGGCCAATTCGATCGCATTCTCGATCGTGAATAATCAAGGTGAGGCGTACCGTCAGGTTGCGCTTGCCACAGGTGGTAGCTTCGCGGACCTCGACGCGGCAGACATCTCGGAAACGATCGAAGATATCATCTACGCCGCTACTGGCCTTGCCTCTGCGTATGTGTTGCCTGAGACGCCAATCTCGAGTTCATTGCGTATCTACAAGAATAACGAGTGGGTTCCACGTAGCCGCGAAAACGGTTTCGACTATTTTGCGAACACGAACTCGATCGCGTTTTTCGGTAGCTACCGACCCGTTCCTGCCGACCCTACAATCGGCCGCTATGGTGATGATATCGCTGCGAATTATCAGACCTTCCTCGACCGCACAAAGAATCCTTGAGCGGCGCGGCCATGCGTGCCCTGATTTTGGTGGACCTGCAGAACGACTTTGTCGCCGGCGGGGCTCTGGCCGTGACCGACGGTGATGCCGTGGTCGAGGTTGCTAATCGCCTGCAGCCGCTCTTCGACCTAGTCATTGCTACGCAAGATTGGCATCCATCCAACCATCAAAGCTTTGCTGCTGCTCACCCGGGACGAACCGCGGGCGACATGATTGATCTGCATGGATTCCCGCAGGTTTTGTGGCCCCCCCATTGTGTGCAAGGCACTCCTGGCGCGGAGTTCGTAGGGGACCTAGACACCCAATCTATCCGCCACGTGGTCAGAAAGGGTACAGACCCTGAAATAGACAGCTACAGTGGCTTTTTTGACAACGGACGTCGCAAAAAGACCGAGCTGACATCGTTGTTGAAAGCCGCCGGTGCGGACGAAGTCTGGGTGATGGGCTTGGCGACAGATTATTGCGTGAAGTTCACGGTTTTGGATGCGATTGAGCAGGGCTTTCGAACTGTCCTGGTCGCCGACGGATGTCGGGCCGTGAACCTAAAGCCTGGCGACGGCCTCGCGGCGATCGAAGAGATGCGTCGGTCCGGAGTCAGAATTGTGGAGTCGAGTGATGGTTGACGAGGTCTTGGCAAGCGGGGCGTTCCTAGAGTTTATCAAGGCAGACGGCTGGGAATACGTCAGAAGGACCTCGGATGGAGGAGCAGTCACGATTGTCGCGGTGACGGATGCTCAAAGGGTCGTCTTGGTGGAGCAAGCACGGCCTCCCCTGGGCAAGCGTTGCATCGAACTGCCTGCAGGTCTTGTGGGTGACCAAGTTGAGTTTGTTGGCGAGAGCCTGAGCGTGGCTGCTGAGCGCGAGTTGCTCGAGGAAACAGGGTACGCCGCTGAAAACCTTGAATACCTCACTGAAGGCCCCACAAGTGCCGGTACGAGCAGTGAAATCGTGACCTTCTTTCGTGCGACCGGGCTAAGGAAAGTCGCGGCAGGCGGGGGCGATTCGACCGAGAACATTCAAGTTCATGAGATTCCTCTCGCCGAGATTTCTGCCTTCCTTGATGCTGCGAAAAGCCGTGGGGTGGCTGTCGACCCAAAGGTCTACGCTGGGCTATATTTTCTGGGACTGCGGGGCGCACGAAAGGTCCATGAGGTCTCGTTTGATGCGCCCTTTGAGATCCCAAGCCGAAATGACTCGCCGACGGGCCTCGCCCTAGCCGATGAGGTCCTGAGTCGTGTGGATGAGTTGCTGCCAGATCTTGCGGGTGAAGGCCGGGTGGGAATCCTAGGCGGCTCGTTTAATCCACCCCACGTGGGACATGCGCTGCTAGCGCACGCGATGTTATCGACTGAGCCTCTTGATGAATTATGGGTGATTCCGGTCTGGTCCCATCCATTTGGGAAAGGCTCGGTGAGTTTCGATCACCGCGTGGACCTTTGTCGTCGGGCCTTTAGATTGCTCGGCACGCGGGTGAGAGTGGTGGAGATCGAGCGTGTATTGCCCTCTCCCAGCTACACTGTCCAGACTTTGAGCGCGATTCACGCCGTGCGCCCAGGGGTGCAGCCGACCTTGATTATCGGTTCGGATATTGTGCCCGAGTTGCCGCGCTGGCGAGATCCGGAACGCTTGCCGTCGCTGTCGAATCTGATCGTGGTTCCTAGGCAAGGCGCGCCGGAGCTAGAGCCCCCCGCGGATCTCCCGATCAAGATCTATGCTGGGTTTCGACTTCCCAAGGTTTCGAGCTCTGCAATTAAGATGGCTTTATTGACGGGCGGCAATGTCGATGGTCTGCTTGATTTGGATGTTTTGTCCTACATTCGCCAGCACGGGCTGTACGCGGAAGAGCTAGGACGCTCCTGAAATGGTTGGTTTGGATGGTTCATCGTATTGCCCTGCTCGCAGCGGCTTTCTGTGTGTGTGGCTGGCCCGCACTGGCTTTTGCCTCCGAAGGGTCGGCTCAGGATTCGTTGCGGCCCGTTTTGATCCTGCTAGGCGTGGTTACGGTCGCCTATCTCGTGGCCCACGTGGCTTCGGAATGGCTGCAAAAACGATTTGGGTTCGTGACCGGTGTCGAATACATGGTTATCGGCGCCATCCTTGGACCGGGTGTGGGCGTATTGTCGCAAGACATGACCGGCAAATTTGTTCCGGCAATCGTGTTGGGAACAGGCTGCTTGGGCCTTTTGACGGGACTTCAGCTTAATCTACGACGACTCCTAGCCTTCCGTCGCGGCGCTTTCATGCCCGCGGCCTTGATCTCGCTTTCGACACTGCTTTTTGTAGGTGTGCTGCCACTCGGTGTGCTTTTTTATGCGCTTGATGTGGTGGACTGGACCAAGCTACTTCCGCATCTGCTAGCCATCGCCGCGGTCGGATTGGTCGCTGATCAGTCCATGATCCGCTCGCTCGTGGCGTATTTGCACGCTCGCGGAGACGGTGTGCATTACCTGCTGCGAGTCGCCAGGGTGTCGTCATCGATCGCCGTTGTGATTTTTGGTGTGCTTTTTTGCCTGAATAAACCCGTTCTGACGTTCATCCCAATTGACCTTGGAACGTGGGCGGCTGGGGGCTTCTGGTTTGGGTCCCACCTTGCTTTGGGCGCCGTACTGGGACTCATTTTTGCTGCATTTTTGTTGCGCGATTACGAGGACGACAAGTTGCTGGCGGTCCTTATGGGCATGGTCATGTTCACCAGTGGATTGGCCTATTACCTTCAGCTTTCGCCTGTTTTTGTGAACTTCGTGTTGGGCCTGGTGCTCTCGAATATCAATCGACAAAGCGAACGTGTTGAGCAGATGTTGCTGTCGGTGGAACGGCCACTTTATATCGTGCTCTTCTTCTTTGCCGGTGCGTACCTCCAGTTCGATATCCCTTGGTGGGCATTTGGCGGCTTCGTGGTGTTTTTGATTCTCAGAATTATGGGACGTTCGTTGGGCGGTATCGTGACCAGTCGCGCCGCTCCGGCCACACGTGATTACCCCCCGATGGGCGCAGCATTATTGGCGCCGGGTGGTCTGAGCGTTGCGATGGCGTTGGACTATTTCGAGGTCTACAACGCAACCCAGTGGGGTCCGTCGGTCTACGCAACTCTGGTGCTGACGATCATATCAAGCGAGATCATTGCTTATCGTGCGACACGTCGCTGGTTGATCGATGCCACGGATGTTGCCACCGAATACACCAGCAAAAAGGAGGCCTCATGAAAAGAGCATGGAGCCTCCTCGCGCTGGTGATGACGATTTTGGTGCTTCTGGCGCTGATGATTTCGCTGCAAGGGTTTGAGTACTCGGGCAACAGCAATTTTGATCCCAAGATTTTGGCTGCGACAGGGTTCATCATCTTGGCCGCGTTTTCGATGGGCGAGCTGTTCAAACAGGTCAATTTGCCCGCTCTGCTTGGATACATTGCAGCGGGTGTACTTTTTGGTCCGAAGCTAGCGCCTTTGCTGCCCAACGCGCCCGAAGCGCTGTTCAGCGATGACGTGATCGCAGAACTCTCGCTGATCAACGTGTTGACAGTCGGGTTGATCGGCACTTTGGGCGGCGGCGAGCTTAAGATCTCTGAGCTCAAACGACATTTTAAGACGATTTTTCTGGTTGTTACCTCAGTCGCATTGCTTGCGGTGCCCACGACGACCGCACTGGTCATGGTGCTCGCCGATTTTGCACCTGGAATGCTGCCGTTCTTGGACGGTCTACCGATGACCCATCGCTGGGCGGCCGCGATGTTGCTGGGGGTTTTCTCGCTGGCAATGAGTCCTGCTGCGACTTTGGCGATCATTCAAGAGACACGTTCCAAGGGCTCGTTCACATCGCTGTCTTTGGGAATCGTCATCGTGGCAGACATTGTCTTGGTGGTGGTGTTCTTGCTGGTTTTTGCCTTTTCACGACTGCTGATCGCGCCGGAAGGTTTCACGATGGTCGGCCTCATGGCCGCGTTGCCTGCGATTGGGGCCGAGATCGGTTATGCCATCCTTATTGGACTGGTCACGGGCGCCATCTTCATCCTGTATCTCCAATTTGTAGCGCGCGAGATGATGCTCTTCACTGTCGCGCTCATTTTTGCGGGTTCATACGTGTCGAGCCTGCTTCATGCCGAGACACTGATGGCATTCCTGACTGCGGGCTTCGTGGTTCAGAACTTCTCGAAGCACGGTCACGACATGATCGAGTCGCTCGAGAAGATCAGTGTGCCGGTGTTCGTGATCTACTTCATGACTCAAGCAGCGATGCTCGATCTTGAGGCTGTCTCTGGCTACATCGGCCTGACTGTCATTTTGACTGCTATTCGCGCCATTGCGATTTTTGTCGGCATCAATCTGGCGACTCGTCTGTCGGACGCTCCCGATGCGGCTCAACGTTTTGGCTGGGTGGGATTTTTCTCGCGCGGTGGCGTCGACCTTGTCTTAGCGAGCATGGTTGCGGGCGCGATGGAGCCTTGGGGCAAAGACTTCCAGACCGTGATTATGGCGAGCGTGGTCGTGCACATCGTGGTCGGTCCGCCGCTGTTGAAGCTGGCTTTGGACTGGGCAGGAGAAACCGAGACTTCACGTCGCCAGACCCGGAAAGAAGCCGAAGACCTGGATGAGGCGCTCACAACCACATCGTTGGAGCCTGAAGACCTGTTCCCGATGCCGGGTTGTGATGACGCGATCAACGGCCGTTTGACGTTCCTTCGCGGGCGACTGGTCGCGCTTTATCAAGACCATGTGGCCACCTCGATTTCCGAGCGTTCGGACCGATTGCGTGCCACCATCGACCACCTCGCGGCGGTCCAAGATAAGGCGTTTGCGAGAGCCCGTCTGATCGTGGAAGACCCCGAGCTGCCTGATCATCAAGCACGTCAGAGGGCGCTCCAGGACGCATACCTCGACTTTCTGCGTGAGCTTAAGACCGATATCGACGTCTGGGAGACCATTGCTCCGACGGCGGTGGACCAAGATGCGGCACATCAGGTGATTTCGTCGCTTCAGAATTTGGAGTCGTTTGGTTCAACCTACCGAGTGATGCGCGACGAGCGGCTCTTTGATGCCGATCCATCGGATTCGTTCTGGCGTGGATTTTTGAAGATTGGTCGTCGCATAAAACGAACACTGGTGGGCGCTGGCCAGCGCACAATTCCGCTGGGGCGCCTGTGGCGGTTCTTTATCGAATTGTCGGTACCTCGTTATCTGGCGCGGGCCGCGACTTCTTCGGCCACGGCGAACGAAAAACTGTGGGCCGAGCTGAACGAAAACCTACGTTATATGGCCGAGTATCATGACCGCATGGGTCGGGCTCTGTTGGAAGTCACTGCGTTCGAGCCGACCACCGAAAAAATGCCCGGCGACGATCACGATGTCCACGAAGTCGAGCACGGGGCAACGCCGGCAGATCCTGAATCTCCGCTGGGTTGTGCGTTGGCAACCCACGCGGCGTACCAACCCCATTTGCAGCGCCAGATGGAACAACTTACGGAACGTTTTGAACTGTGGGCCCGTGTGTCTCAGGAGATGTTCACGCTGAGTTTTCAAGAGCCATGGCGTTTGTTCATGGATGCGGTGTCGGTCGCAGGCTCTTGGGAGCTTCCCGCATGGCGCTTCAGACCGTCGGCGGTGTTTGACCGCGCTTTACGCGCCGAGCAGATGCTTCGCGATCGTCTTCGGCGCGAGGCAACCGTGGTTGGCGGGCATCGAGGCTGGATCATCACCGAGTATCAGCTGGTCCTGTTTGAGAACTGGTTCGGTGAGTATCAACAGGCTGTGTTGCGTTCCACCACGTCGATGGTCCTTGAGCCTTGTCAGCGGCAGATCGAACAGCTCACACGTCGGCTCACGACCCAGCTAGAGCTCAGCACTCAAGAAGGGCAGGAGCTCGTGCCGATTGGTTGGGAGGAATGGCTGAACGACTCGCTGCGACCGTCGGTCAGAGTCGCCGAGCGTTCCTATGAACACGTGCTTTCATCGTTTTCGAAGGGTCTCGTCGCCAAACGTCACCTGAGTCGACTCGACATCGAGGTCGATCGTTTGGCGGAAACCGTGGTCTTGACTGATATCAACAGCGGGCAAATGTTTACGATCCAAGTTCCGCTCAGGGTTTGGATGGAATCCGAGCTCGAGCGCGAAGTTGCCCTGAGGTTTGTGGAATTCAATGAGCGAGCTCAGGCCTTGATGCGAAACGGCATCGAAGGCTTGTCAGAGCTGCAGCAAGTTGTGGAATTCAACGTGATGACGGCCCACCGCGATCATGTGGCCAAGCAACAATATGAGCAGGCCAATCAACTCGCGATTGGCGGCATCAAACGCGCGCTCCGGCTTGCCCGGGAGCTTAACGATGAACACGTCAGTGCAGTCGACGAGCTAAAACGTTGGTTCGAAAACGAGACGACGATGATTTTGGGGCGCGCCACGCGTGCGTTCTACGAACAGAATCTGCAGGAGATTCAGCGCCGCCTCACACGTGATGACTCGGTGCTCGCTTCGGTCCGTGGGTCATGGCTGAAACCGTGGTGGGCACTGAATATGGCCCGCGTAAACATCGCCGAACGAATCTCGCCTGTGGTCGATGAGTTGCGAATGGATATCCGTTCGATGCTGACCGAGGAAGAGGAGGAGTTCACCAATGCTGATCTGCGGCAACGTCTGCTGTCGTTCGACCGAATCAATCATATCCACGTCCCGACGATCTATCGACGTTTGTTCACGCCTGGGCCTTTAGACATCACTGATTTCTATGTTCCACGGCCGGAGGTCGAGACTGCGTGTGTGAACGCCGCTCTGGAGTGGATTTCTGGAACTCCGGTGTCGGTATTAGTGGCCGGCGATCGTGGCATGGGCAAACGTTCGACGATTCATCACTTGATGAATGGTCAGCTTAGGACCCATGTTGAAAAGGCGAATGTCGACCTCGTATCGGTTGTGTTCAGAGACGACCATGTGTCTGAATCGGACTTAGCAAGCGAGCTTGCTGAGGTCTTAAAATGCGATTCGGTCACGTCGTTTCAGGGGATCTCGCGTTATCTCAAATCTCGTGAGCGCCGAATCGTGATCGTCATCGAAAACGGCGAGAAGATGTTCGAACGCACCGAAGCCGGCATTGAGCTGTGTATGAGCGTGCTTCAGCTTATGAGCGACACGGTCGATGGCGCGCTTTGGTACGTCCTGATGGGCACGCCAGCGGCGACGTGGCTCGAGACATCCATCGGGTTCAACGATTATTTCACCCACACGCTAGAATTCAGTCCACTCTCGGTCGAGGAGCTGCGCATGATGATTATGCGTCGCCACCGAGTCAGCGGGTTCGAGGCGACCTTCGACCTTCGGAGCCTGAGACCCCTTGAGTGGGCTCGAAACCCGATCGCGATGTCGGATGCGGTGCGTGATTCCAAAAACGAGTATTTCGCCGATCTGATGCGCTTAAGCGGCGGAAACCCTTTGCTTGCGCTTCTGTATTGGCTGGAATGTGTGCGCCTCGACGAAACTGACGACCAGACGATTCACGTGCTTCCGCTGCCCACCAACGAGATGAAGCTCGCGGCGAGCGTATCGCTTGAAAAGAGCCTGATGCTTGCGGCCTTGGTCCAGCATCGAAGCCTGACCGCGGTCCAGTTGGCCCGTATTCTACGCCGCGATCTGCCCGATGTTCGCACCGAGTTGGATCATCTTTCTAGGCTTGGTTTTGTTGAAATCATGGTCGGGCAGGATGCTCAATCGTTCCAGTTACGGCCCCTCGCCGAGGCCCTGGTCACCTTGGAACTCCGACAACACAACATGGTCTAGGCTCAAGGGTTTTCGAGTGCCCGAAGTCCGGCTTGATGCGCGTCAATAAACGCCTCGAAAGCCGACTTTTTAAGGCCCAGAAACGCAAGATGGGTCTCGAGCAAATTTGCCTGAATTTCGCGTGCTTCCTGCACCCAGTCAGCGGATTTTTTCTGCTCAGGCAGGTTGAATCGCGACCATTCATGAGCTTCAAAGATCGGCTCAAACGGGCTCAGGCTCACGGGTAGGCCGAGTGCGCTGAGTCTGACAAAAGCCTCGATCATCGAGGACGGCCCGTGCATGCCAGGGTCAAGGGCTATGACTTGAAAATCCCGTCCTTCCAGCACCCGTGGTATCCAATGGGCGTAGCCGGCGCGTGGACCGAGGTCGATGAAAACCCGTCCACCAGCTGCCCACGCGGCTTCGATTTCTGCTTCGATTGTTTCGGACTTGTCGAGGCCATCAATCGCGAAAATCCGGCGCAATTCGGCCGCGTGCAAGCAGGCCGCTGCGCTGTGTAAAGGGACGTTAAAGTCGAGCTCAGTGGCATGCATGCGTGGAGAATTCAGAAGTTCCAGCATCACGTCATCGAGCGCCGAAGGAAACCCTGCAATCACCGATTCCAAAGGCCCACGGCGTTCGATAATTTCAACGAGAGGCGCGTCGGCAATCGCTTTCTCGACGTTCTCGACAGGACCAAGCACCAACCAGGCCTGCCAAATCGACCCTTCAGCCGAAGCGGCCTCGAGCTCATTATGTGACGCATAGATTTCTCGGATGGCTCCGGCCAGGTCGTCTTCCAAACCCGAATGATCCAACCGGGCCAGCAGGCCTGAAATCGGTTCACTTGACTGGGCGGCCCAACGCCCGGTGGAATGCCCTAGTCGCAGGTCCGCGGTCACTCCGCCCTTATTGAGCATGTCTTCGGCAAAACGATGCCAGATACTGGTGGTTCGCAAAATCGAAGATTCGTCGCGGAATTCGGGGAAAAATGCCGTCCAGGCCCCCAATTGGCCAAGCGCGCCCGCGCTTGCGCCGGAGGCACAAAACACGACTTTTCCGGCCGGTTGAGCTGAAACCACGCTCATTTCCCTTTCGAAGGTGCGGCCACGCTGAACCAGTTCTGCGGCTTCTAATCGGCGTGCGGCGATGTCTTCGGGCATCGTGGCAAAAATCACGCTCTGTTTTTCGACTTGGATCCGATGCAGGGTTTTTCGGGGCATCGTCAGCGGCTGGGTGAAATCCGCGGTGAGCCGAGCCTGGCCAATGATGACCGCGTCCCTCAGGGGTAGGGGAAATCGTCCTGGTTTCATTCCATGCCGGGCACAAAGGGCGGCAAGCCCCAATAAAAACGGTGCGGCGATTGATGGCGGTAAGTCCAAAGTTGGCAGGAAATACCCGGCAGCGCCGGGCTCCTGCCCAACTCGATTTGCGACCAACACCCCGTGGTCGCCGACTCGAAACGCCACGCCAAAATCCCCAGCTTCGCTGGAATGGGTGGCCAGGATCACATCTCCCAAATCCACATCGTCTGCCAAAAACTCAGCGAAAGAACGAACGACCTGGCCGGGCTTAAACCCGACTTGGTCCAGCAATGACTGGGCCAGCAGTGCTTCGCGAGTGGACCGTGACACCGAGGCCAACACGGAGTGGGCGTAGCTAGAGATCGCTTCGCCACGAAGCCAACTCAGGAAGAACTCGTTGGTCGTGCCGCCACCGCCGTAAAGCAGGGCGACATCGCTCATGTGGTAGGGCAATCGCATTTGGGGAGCATAGCCGTAAATTTCGATGAAATGGAACTTTTGCTGCGCCGTGTTATCCACACTAGAGTGGAGGCATAGATGCGATACCTTTTTTTAATACTAATTCTCATGCTAGCGGCGTGCTCGACTCAGTCTGGAGGAGCGATACCGCAAGAGCGTATGGACCTGGACCCGATGCTGATTCGGCCGGGGTCAAACGGTGAGGCGACCGAAGCGCTTGACTCAAACGATGTGTTTGCGCAGGCCTACACAGCGTTTTCGGCCCGTAACTACGAGGTCGCAGCCGAAAACTACGATCTGATTATTCGGTATTTTCCAGACAGTCGTTTTTATCTGCCCTCGCTGTATAACTCAGGCTTGGCCTACGAAAAGCTGGAACGTTGGGAGGAAGCATCGGATCGGTATCGCCAGGTGATTACCAAATTTCCTACGGAGGCCGATGCTCGGGATGCTTTTTACCGGCTCGCCTCGGCCGACGAACACCTTGAGCGCTTTGATTCTGTGGTCGAGCTGATGACCCAGGTGTTGTTACGCCCAGAATTGACGACCTTCGACCGGATTGAGGCCCACGTTCGACGGGCGAACGCCTTGGTCAAAATTGGAAACTTGGATGAAGCGATCGACGGTTTTCAATCTGCCTTGCAGATCAACGCCGAAGCCCCGGGTGAACAGAAACTGCAGCCTGGAAGTCATTTTTTGGTGCAGACCTATTTTGGCCTGGGTCAGGTCTTTCACCTCAAGGTCGCCGCGATCAAACTTGTGCTCCCAACCGAACGGATGGGCGAAGATTTGAAGAAAAAAGCCGACCTGTTTTTGAAGGCGCAGTCCGCATATATTAAGGCCCTAAGCTACCACCACCCACATTGGTCGATGGCCGCTGGGTTTATGATCGGACGCCTGTACGAGGACTTTTACTCGGATGTTTTTGAGGCCGAGATCCCCGATGATCTTTCGGCTGAGGCCGTGGGATTCTATTTCGATGAACTGCGCAAACAGATCCGTCCATTGATGGTTAGAGCTGTGCAGGTCTACGAAAAAAATCTTTCGTTGAGTCGTCGAATGGGGACCAGCGCGGATGATAACACCTGGGTGGCCGACACGCAGAAGCATCTGGATCGACTAAAGGCCTATCTGGATGACGCCCCAACTCAGCGCCGGGCCGAGCGATTTGTGATGCGTGGTCGAAAACTGGCGGACATGTGGGCGCCTGTTCCTGTGGCCATGGATGTGGTGGAGTTGGCTCGTGGTTCGGCGAGCAAAGTATCGACGAAGCCCTGAATTCAATTCGATGCGCTCGCGCGTCGCGACGCGATAGGTCTTGTGCTAGCTTTTAGTCATGTCACAGGACCTCATCGCGCAAGGCGGCTACTCGCTGCAGACCCCCGAGGAACCCGCACCCGCGGTAGACCTCGATCTCTTGTCAAATGACGAGTTAATTTCTCGTGTGCTCGCGCTTGAAGAGACCGTGAAATCTCAAGACGCTCGTTTTGCGTGCATTGCAGAAATCGGCAGTGCGCTTGGGTCCACGTTCGACCTCGATGAATTGCTGACCATCGTGATGACCAAGATCACCGACCTCATGCAGGCGGAACGATCCACCTTGTTTTTGCTCGACTCCAACGGCCGAGAGTTTTGGAGCAAAATCACACAGGGGATCCGAAACACCGAAATCCGAGTGCGCATCGGCGAGGGCATCGCTGGTTGGGTGGGCCTGACGGGCAAATCCATAAATATCCGTGACGCCTATGGCGATCCCCGGTTCAATCCGGCCTTTGACGTCCGCACGGGTTTTCAGACCCGCAGCATTCTTTGCCAACCGATGCGAAACCAAGAGGGGCAAATCATCGGTGTCGTGCAGGTGCTGAACCAACGTCGCGGCCATTTCAGCGATGAAGACGAGATGCTTCTGAGCGTTCTGGCGAGCCAAGCTGCGATCGCTGTCGAGAACTCGAAGCTGTATCTGTCGGCAATCCAGAAGAACATGGAATTGACCGAGATCGCTCAGCAACTTGAACACACTGTCGCCGAGCTCGACACGCTTTATGAGGTTGAAAAAGACATCAACCTTGCCCTGTCGGTCGATGAGTTGATCGCGTCGATCACCATGAGAACCGCAAGTATCATGGGTGGAACGGGGGCGACCCTGGCCTTGGTCGAAGACGATCATCTTCGTTATTATTCGCAGACTAAACACGATGAGAGCTGGCGATTTGGCGATCGTTACGAGGCCGCGGGCGCGGGTGTTTGCGGACGTGTGATCGACGAAGGCGCGCCGTTTCTTTGCAACACGGGGTCTTGTAATACGGTCCCAGGCTCGACGCGAGCCATCGGTGTGAACGTCCAAAACGTCGTGGCGGTTCCGCTATTCGACGCGTCTGGTCGGGCGATCGGGGCGTTGAAGGTCTTCAACCGAGACCACAAATTTGACGAGGATGACCTGAAGCTGATGACGCTGGTTGCTTCGCGTATTGCCGCAGCAGTGCTGGCGCGCACCCATCAAGCCGAGATCGAAAAGTCAGCAAGGCTCGCGAGCATCGGGCAGATGCTTTCTGGCGTGATTCACGACCTGAAAAACCCGATCGCCGTGATCAATGGCTACGTTCAGTTCATGGCCAAATCCGACGACCGCACCAAACGCGATTCCTACGCTGCCATCATTTATCGCCAATTCGACCACATCAATCAGATGACACTCGAACTGCTCAATTTTGCGCGCGGAGAGCGCAACTTTTCGCCACGTGTCACCACGATCGCCCAATGGTTAGAGGACGTGCATCAGTTGTTGTCCAAGGAGCTCGCGCGGCGCCAGGTGGAGTGTATCGTGCAGCTCGATTACGACGGTGTCGCGACGATCGACGACGCAAAGTTGACGCGGGCAGTGCTGAATTTGTCCCGAAATGCGGCGGACGCGATGCCCGACGGCGGCACGCTGACCATTAAAGTTGAACTCGATGCCGCGACGGACGACCTCATCATGACGTTCCGTGACACGGGTGGCGGAGTTCCTGAAGACGTGCAAGACACGCTTTTCGACGAATTTGTGACCCGCGGAAAACAGCATGGAACGGGCCTTGGTCTGGCGATCGTCAAACAAATTGTCGAAGTTCATAATGGAACGATTTCGTTCACCAGCACTCTGAATGTTGGAACGACATTCACGATTCGAATACCCCGGGTGCCGCGATGAAAAGAATTCTCTTTGTTCTGCTACTGACCGCAGGTTGCGACAAGCCCGCCGAAGAAGCGTCGCCACAAACCTCGGCGCAGAATCAAACCTCTGCGCAAACGGCAAGTCAGACGACTTTGCAGATCGAGGTTCAAACCGGCAAAAACACCCAAGGGTTGGGCGCAGGTACCGAAGAACAAGCGGCGCTTTTGTTGACCGCCAAGGCTGATTTCCTGGCCGATAACTGGGACGCGGCTCAAGTCGTGTTCGAGAAACTAGCCACCACCGGCCCGATTTCAGGTCCTCAAGTCACAGCCATGATTGCCTTGGCTGAAATCTATAAGTCGAAGAACGAAACTGCGAAGGCGTCGGCGCTCTATATGGACCTTTTGGCGCGCGCGCCGGATATCGCCGAGGTCCAGTTTATCGCGGGTCGCTCGTTGGCCGAAAACGGTGAGACGACAAAGGGCATTGCCGCGTACGAGAAAGCGATCGCGCTGGATTCCAACTACCTGCAAGCCTTTGTTGAGCTAGGCGGTCTGTATGTGAAGGCCGGACGTACCGAGGACGCAAATAAGACGTTTTTGCTTTACGAACAACGCATTTACACGATGGCGAAGGTGCTCGAGGACAAGAAGGCCGACCCAAGCTACAAGCTTGAAATCCTGGAAATTTTTTCCTTCGTGAAAGACGACCGGGCGAATCAGGCGATTATTGGCGCTTTGGTAGATCCGGCGCCAGAAGTTCGCGAACGGGCTGTGACGCTGACCGAAGAGAACTTTCTTGGGGACGCTGTGGATATAATCCGACGGCTTTCCATTGAGGATCCGGACACCCGTGTTCGCTTGGCTGCGCGTGCAGCGATCGATCGCCTGGACGGCGCGTCCAAAGAAGGTTCCCAGCCAACTTTCGTGAAGAGCGAAGGCGAACTTGGCAAAGGCGAATGATTCGTCGGTTTTTGTCGTCGCCTTTTTATTTGGCTGGGCGCAATGTAGGATCATGTCGGATTAAATGAGATGAACCGAATGAATTTACAATGGCTGGAGGAACTCCCGCAGCTGCCCCGAGCAGTTCGCATGGTGATCGTCGTGTCTGCGCATATCGCGCTGTTCGCGGCAGCCTACCTGGCAGCGTTCCTGATTCGCTTTGATTTTACGTTCCCCACAGAGTGGCAGCCGGTCATTCTGGCCACTTTTCCGATGGCCCTATTATCCAAAGTTTTCGTCTTTGCGATTTTTCGGAATTTCAACGGCTGGTGGAAGTACGTCAGCCTGCACGACATCTTGGAATTGGCGCGGTCATTGGCGATCGCGAGTGCGCTTCTTTTGATTTTCAACGTGTTTATCCACGTTCCGATTATTTTCCCGCGCTCGATTTATATTCTTGATTACGGCCTGTCGCTCTTCATGATTGCCGCAGCGCGGGGCTCTCTTCGCTTATTGCGTGAAGCCATTCAGTCCCCGACCCAGACCACAGAAAAGACGCGGCCATTGCTGATTCTGGGCGCCGGAGACACCGGTGAAACGTTGCTTCGGGAGATCACGAAGAATCGTAACTTGCCTTATAAGACCATCGGTTTTTTGGACGACGACCCCTATAAACGCGGCCTTCGCATCCACGGCGTTCCGGTCTTGGGCCAAGTGTCTTCGCTGGAAGAAGTCGTGCTGAAACACAAAATCGAGGACGTCATCATTGCGATGCCGTCGGCGACTCGGGAACAGCTTCGACGCGTGATTGATCTGTCCAAAGAAATTGGCGTGAAGACCAGGATTCTTCCGGCAGTCGAAGCGATTTTGGAAGGTCAGGTATCGCTGAATGCCCTGCGCGAGGTGTCGATTGACGACTTGCTCGGCCGGGAACCCGTAAAATTGGATACTGGCGCGATTGGTCGATTTGTCGAGGGCCAGACGGTTTTGGTGACGGGCGCCGGTGGCTCGATCGGCTCCGAGATTTGCCGTCAGCTGCTGCGGTTCAGCCCCGCGAAGATCATCATGGTCGAGCGCGCTGAAACACCGCTTTTTTTCATCCATCGTGAGCTTGCTGGCAATGTGGTGGATGTCGAACCCATCATCGCCGATGTAACCGACCGCGACCGAATGCGCCGAGTTTTCGAGACCGAGCGTCCAGCAGTTGTGATCCACGCCGCAGCGTACAAACATGTTCCGCTGATGGAGCAATACCCCTGCCAGGCGGTGCTTAACAACGTGCAGGGAACGCGCAATGTTGCCGATCTTTCGGCCGAGTTTGGCTGCAAGAATTTCATTTTGGTCTCGACTGATAAAGCCGTGAACCCGACCTCGGTGATGGGGGCCACCAAACGCGTGACCGAGCTCTACGTGCTGTCGCTGAACTCTAAATTCCCGACGCATTTTTGTGCCGTGCGATTTGGGAACGTTCTGGGCTCAAATGGCAGCGTGGTGCCGATTTTCACCGAACAGATCAAGAACGGCGGTCCGGTTACGGTGACCCACCCCGAGATGACCCGATATTTCATGACGATCCCGGAAGCGTCCCAGCTTGTTTTGCAGGCGGCAGCTAATGGGCAAGGTGGAGAGCTCTTCATCTTGGATATGGGGCAACCGGTTCGAATTGCCGATTTGGCGCGCGACATGATTCGCCTGTCAGGTCTGCGCGAAGACCAGGTCGAGATCGTGTTTTCGGGCGTTCGTCCTGGCGAGAAACTGTTCGAGGAGCTCACGCTCGACGAAGAACGAGTCGACAAAACTCGCCACGAAAAAATCTTCGTTGGACAGACTGCCGACGCTGAACTCGATTTGTTGAGCCAGCGACTCGATCACCTGATCGCGGCTGCCCGCGCCGACGATAACCTCGCCGTTCGTCGCGAACTCAAGATCGTCGTCCCGACGTATTCTTGGGATTCCCCCGGAAATGTCGTGACTTTGCGTCCGGCTGTAAACTCCTAGTTCCCTTGGCGTTACGCGGGGTTCGTGTTACCAGAAACGCCAATTTCTGGAGATCCAAACGCATGCGAAGACTGCTTACGTCGACGATGGCCGTTGTCTTGGGTTTGAGCCTAATGACCACGCCAGCGCAGGCCGAACCCGAGCCTAGCCGCTTCAGTGCGGGTGGATATATGCGCATCATGGCGCGCCCAGATCTTCAAGGTGGCAACGGCCGACTTGGATTCTGGAACCTCTATGGTCGATTGCTCAACGAGGGCCCCTACGCGGCTCTGGAGCTTCGGTACGACCTTCTGCCTCAAGATCCGCTAGCGAATACTCCGTGGACCTCAATTCACGCAAAAATCGAAGGTGGATCGGTGATGAACGCCGATTCTGGAATGGGTAGTCTGGGCAATTTCCGTCTGTCTCAACTTTACGCTCAGACCGGAAACGTCCTGATCGAGGACGTGACCTGGCAGATCGGCACATTAGACAGCTATTTTGGGGATCTTGGGCTCTATGATTTCCGCCCTGCGCAGGTGTTTGTCGACACTGTGGGCGTTTCAGGACGATACCAAAGTCAGTGGGTCGATGTGCTCATTGGCGCGGGTGATGCCGGTTGGCAACTCAAAGGCGAAGAGTACACGCCTATCTTGACGGTTGGAGGCACGGCAAAGCTGAAACTTGGCAAGGTCGAGGTCGGTGTCGGCGGCCAGTTTTATTATGAGCCGGAGGTCGAAGGAAATCGCTTTGCGCCTCATAATAGTGTGCTCGAAGACGGGCAGGGCATCGATTACGAACAATATCTGCGCGGGGAAATCACGCGTCGATGGTTCGAAGAAAACCCCATGCGTACCGGCCCGTTCACGGAGCCGTTTTCTACCTCGGCCACATCGTTTAGAGCGATTGGGTATCTTGGCTTCGGGCAAATGGGCCCTTTGGTTTGGAATAACCTTTTTGCCAACTTCTTGCGGAAACACCCTAAATCGTCGGTGACCGAGACTTGGGAAGGCGAAGACTACGTTTTTTATGTCGAAGACCTGACCGATGAACGGTTCGAGATCAACGTCGGAAACGAGATGCAGCTTCGCTTGTGGCCCGGTCGGCTCGATCTGACGTGGGCTGCCTATTTGGGCTATCACTGGGATAACGACAACACGATCACGGCGAACGACGAAAGCCGTCAGGTGATGTCGACCGTCGCGCGTTTCCAAGGCTACCTGACCGAGAAGACCCATATCCTTCTGGAATCGAGTCTGGCTCAGGAAAAGTCGCTCAACGGAAATATTTACCGGTCGGGTGCTGACTCGGTATTTCAGAGCACTGATGGACGGAACGACGCGCGTGGGCTGGAGTTCGGTGACTCAGACACACGCACGACTTTTCAGTTCAAGGTCGGTCCGGTATTGCAGCCGCTTGGAATGGGAATCTTCACCAGACCTTCGTTTCGTCTGCTTTACGGCGGTCAGTACAGCACGCAGAACAACGCTTTCGGCAATGGTTTTGTCGAGAGTCTAGATGACTTTAACGCGTTCGGAACGAAAGAATCCCACTGGCATCACGTGGTCTCTGCTGAGGTTGAAACATGGTTCT
Source organism: Bradymonadaceae bacterium (assembly GCA_037968515.1). GTDB lineage: Bacteria > Myxococcota_A > Bradymonadia > Bradymonadales > Bradymonadaceae > JBFFMO01. Next base: position 7,047 of record JBBKVQ010000176.1, on the reverse strand, counting down.
GAGACGCACGTTTTTTTGCATGGTGATGTTGTGCGGCCTGCTCTTGAGTGGCTGTATAGGCAGTCAACAGGTGGTTCGTACCAAAATACAAACGCCATTGGTGAGTGTATTTGTGATGCAGTTTCCAGATCGCGGCGACGTTGAGCCTGTGCCAGAGGCGTACTCCAATAAAATCGCTGCTGAGCTTAGCCGACGGAACTTGCTGGTGCAGCAGCCCCCGGCCGAGTCTTTCTACGATGCGTTTCGCACTCGTCGGTCAACGGATCAACGACTCAAGCTTGTGCAGGCGGCGCATTCGGGACAATTCCTGATGTTGGTCGAGTCCGAGGTACGTTTTTATTCGTACCTGAGCGGCAAATTTCGTTGGAATGTCAGCGGTCGGGTGACCCTTGTTCAGCCCGATGGAACCTTGCAAACCACGCCATTCGAGCTCGCAGCGTTCCTTGATTTTGACCACCAGAAAGAGGCCGACGCGTTGCGTTACGTCGAGCTCGCCGTGGCCGAACGAATTGGCCAAGCGGCAGACCGGTTTTTGGCTGGTGTGGATTCCGTTGAAGTTGTTTTACCAAATTGATCGGAGGCCTATGATCTGGCGTGTTTTTCCCGTACTTCTCGCATTATTGCTCGCTTTGGGTTGTGCCAGTGCAAACCAAGTCACTCGGCTTTCGAGTGTCGAGCCGATCGTTGTGACCTGGCGTGTGTCTGGGCCGGCCGGTGCTGAAGACGTTCCGGAAGGTCTGCGTTCTGAGGTCCTCGAAAACCTGCAGGCTCGTGGGTTCGAGCCCATCAATGAAGGGGAAAGCGAGTACACGTTGATCATCGATCTTCGGGCAGACCACGCGGCCAAGGTTGAAAAGAAGTATCGATGGCCAGTGATGATGCGCGCGACCTTTTCGCAAGTCGGAGCCGCCCCGCGATTCGTAGAATCAAGCTACTCGGCGGTGGTTGATCGCCCGACCCAGTCCGCCAAACTCGCCATTGAAGCCACGCGTTCACGCATCATCAGAGATATTGATGCTGGCGCAGAACGTTTTGTTGCGGCCCTTGTGCCTAGTCCAAAACAACGTCCGCGTCCGGTGATTCCTGGGCTCTACCGTTCAGGTGACGCGTTGTATTTTGTGATGATCGACCGCTTTTCGAATGGCGACGCAACCAACGACTCGAAAATCGACCTTGCTGATCCTCAGGCCTTTCATGGCGGCGATCTTCAAGGGCTCATCAACCGCCTCGACCACTTGAAAGAACTGGGCATCAAGACCGTTTGGATCTCTCCAACGTTCAAGATGCGCACAGATCCGTTTTTTGGCCATGGCGCGTTCCACGGCTATTGGCTTGAAGATCCGGCTTTGATCGAACCGCGGTTTGGGGATGAAGCACTGTTGAAGAAGCTTCAGGACGAACTTGATAAACGAGGCATGCGTATGGTCATGGATGTCGTGCTGAATCACGTCGCGCCTGAATCAGAGATGGTGGCTCGTCATCCTGATTGGTTCCATTTGAATGGCGGGATTACCGATTGGAACGACACGAAACAGGTTCAAACCTACGACGTGCACGGACTCCCAGACCTCGACCAATCGGTTGAGCCAGCCTACGACTGGGTTGCCGGCACGACCCTGAGGTGGATATCGAAGGTTCATCCGGGCGGATTTCGATTGGACGCGGTCAAACACATCTCGAACGATTTTTGGCAGCGGTTTAATGCCGAAGCCAGATCAGCTGGCGGCCCGGAGTTCTTGCTACTGGGCGAGCTGCTCGATGGAAACGCGGCCAACGTCGCGGCCGTGGCCAAAGATGGCGGCTTCAATGCCATGTTCGATTTCCCACTGTATTTTGCGATGGTCGATGTCTTTTGTAAGGACCAATCGCCTGCCCGTTTGGCGGCCGTGCTTTCTGCCGACCGGCTCTATGGCGACATGTTGGGCGCCAACCGCGAGGGCCTGGTGACCTTGCTGGATAACCACGATCTGCCTCGAATCTTGAGCGCCTGCAATAACGACCTCGGCCGTGTTCGGCAGGCGATGCAGTTCATGATGACTGCTCGCGGCACGCCCTCGTTCACATGGGGAACCGAGGCAGGTCTAGAGGGCGAGAAGGAGCCTGAAAACCGGGGCGACATGAACTTCGAAAGCGACCACGCGTTGGGTCGTGCCATCCACGATGGGTTGGAGCGTCGCCGCATGAGGACTGTCTTTCAAACAGGCATGGATGTGTTGCTGCAGGTCGAAGACGGATTCCTCGCCTACCTGCGTGTGAGCCAAGACGACACTCGCCCCGAGGTCGTTCTGATCGTGGTCAACACCACTATGGAACTGCGGGAAGTGACGATTCCCAAAGAACTTGGAACCGATATGGCGTCGGTCGAAGTGCCTGCAGGACAGACCAAGATCACGATTTTGGAGTCGAATGGCCCACAACTTGCGGCCTATCGGGCAGCCAAAAAGAAGACCACCACGGCTCAAATCGAGGTCACCGTTGATAATGTGAAGCTTGCCGAGGGTGAGTCGCTGATGCTCGTGGGCTCTGGTCCGGAGCTCGGAAACTGGTCGCCAGAAGCCCAAGGGCTGACCTTTTCGCCCAAGAACGACCAATTGGTGCTTAACCTGTCGTTGCCATCTGGCCTTGTATTCGCTTACAAGCTCGTGCGCCTGAAGGACGGCAAAGCAACGTGGGAGGAACACCCCGACCGCTTCCTCTTTGTCCAAACCGGACAAAACATCGTGTTGTCGTTCGGGCCCTAGTTGATTCGGATTTGGTACGCTGGTTTTTGACCTGCACTGTGAATTGGTAGCCACGATGTTGAAGCTTGTATTCCTGGGGACGGGAAGCGGAAAACCGACGCCATTTCGCGGTGTCTCTTCGGTTGTGCTCTTTCGAGACGGCGACCTTTTCATGTTCGATTGTGGTGAGGGCACTCAGATTCAGCTGCAGCGCGCGCCCGTGCGACAAGGTTCGTTGCGAGGAATCCTTTTGACGCACTTCCACGGGGACCACGTGAATGGCCTTCCCGGTTTCATTGGGTCATTGACCTTGAACCAACGCACCGAAGCGCTCGACGTGATCGGCCCGGTCGGTCTGCGAAAATGGTTCAAAACGCTGCGCGAGCTTCAGATTTTGTGGCCTGGATTTCCGGTGAAAACCCACGAGGTTCAAGGACCAGGCGTGGTTTATGAAGGCGATGGTTTCCGAATCGAAGCCCATCCTTTGCGCCATCGAATCACGACCTGGGGCTACGTCTACATCGAGGACCCGCGACCCGGTCGCTTTGATTTGGTGCGCGCACGGGAGCTTGGGATTCCGACCGGGCCCATGTACGGCCGCCTGCAAAAAGGCGAATCCGTGACGCTTGAAGATGGTCGTACGATCGAGCCTTCAGACGTGCTTGGGCCTGCTCGGCCGGGGGTTCGTATCGCCTATTGCACCGACACTTCGCCGTGCGCCGGAGCGATCGAGTTGGCGCGCGATGCCGACATTTTGATTCACGAGGCCACGTACCCAGCTGGCGACGAAAAGCTGGCCCACGAACGTGGTCACTCGACCGCGGGAGACGCCGCCCGCTGCGCTCTTGAAGCCGGCGCGAAGAAGCTGATTTTGACCCATATGTCTCAGAAATATCCCCGTCCTGATATTTTTGTGAAAGACGCTCGGGAGATCTTCCCGAACGTTGTGGGAGCTTACGATCTGATGGAACTCGACGTCGAAAGGCGCGAGGCGAGTCAGGAATAATCAATACTGGACGCAGACTTTATAGACGGGTAGTCAGTAGTTCGAATTTTTTCTGAGCGTGTTCATGAATCGAGAGATGTTGCTTAAGTTTGCGCAGGTCCTAGTGATCATCGTTGTCGCGGTCGGTCTGGACCAGTGGACAAAAGATATTGCGTCGGATCGCCTCGCGACCTCCCGAGGATCGTTCAACCACTTTATTCAGTTGGAAGTACCACCTGAATCCGACGGCAAGACGGTTCTCGAGTACCTGACATCGGAGTTCGCTCCGGCAAACACCGAAGACGAAATCAAGCGCATCGCGTTTTCGACGACGACCGACGCGGCCGTCGCTGTGAACTCAAGTGATACCGTCAAGACCGGGCAGAAGCTCGAAGTGCGCTGGCGCGAAATCGTGATCATCCCCGACCATTGGGACTACCAGTACACACGTAATCCGGGCGCTGCGTTCAGCTTCTTGGCGAATGCTCCAGACTCGATCAGAGCGCCGTTTTTCATCGTCGTAAGTTTTCTTGCGGTACTCGTGATCCTTTGGATTCTTCGCGGAGTTGCATTGAAGCAGCAGCTTTTGGTCGTCGCCCTGAGCCTTGTTTGCGGGGGCGCTATCGGAAACCTCATCGACCGGATTCGCTTCGAGTACGTCATCGACTTCATTGTCTGGAAATGGACCGATGTTTACCGCTGGCCCACGTTTAATATCGCCGATGCATGCATTGTCGTGGGCGTCAGCCTGATGGTCATCGAGATGATCATCGACGGGATTAAGTCGAAAAAAGCTGGCAAGGTTGAGGCCGATTCGGCCGAGTCCACCTGAGTGTTTCCCACCCTATTTGATAGTCGGTGGGTCGGCCTCGACGGCGATCTTCGATTCACGATTCCAACCTATTTTGTAGCGCTGATGCTGGGTTTTATCCTGGCTGCCCGTCTTTCTTGGAAGGACGCCAACGCTGCGGGTTTTGAGCAGAAACAATACGCCGATTTTGTGATCTGGCTGCTGATTGTGGGCATCGCCGGCGGACGTGTTTTGCACGTTTTTGTCGACGGTTACCTGATGGACTACGTGCATCTTTGCACCGACCCATTTCTGCTCGAAGGTCGCTGGTTAGCGTCGGGTTTGCCCTGTTCTGGAAATATCGACTGCATGACGGCTCAGCAGGCCGGCCGCGATATTGGCAGCATCTGCAGTGTCGATGATGGGCTTTGTTATCCCGCCCAAGATTGTTTTCGCTGGCTGAAGTTTTGGGCCGGCGGCCTGACGGTTTATGGCTCGTTGTTGGCCTGCGTCGCGTTTGTGGTGTTTTACGCCAAACGGCACGGCATGCGCATCGTCAAGGTTCTGGATTTCGGTGGGTACGGTGTGCCGCTTGGCATCGCGATCGGCCGCCTGGGCTGTTTTGGTGCGGGCTGCTGTTACGGCGCCGTTTGCGACAACTCGTTGGGCATGCGCTTTCCCGTGGGTTCCCCGGCCTATAACGAACACTTTGATCATCTGCACACGGTGCTCTCGGCGCAGTGGGCGCAAGGGATTCAGGCGAGCCTGCCTGTGTGGCCGACCCAACTCATCGAGAGCGCTTATGCTTTTGCCATCTTCGCGTTTGTTTACCTGTGGCTTCGGCCTCGGAAGACCTTCGATGGGCAGCTGATTTTGGTGATGGGGATGATGTACGCCTCGGCCAGATTCTTGGTCGAGTTTATCCGCGCCGATCCTCGCGGCGAGGCGCTGGGCCTGAGTACAAGCCAGCTGATTGCGCTGGCCACGATTGCCGTTTGCGCGTTTTTCTACCGCAAACTAAAGCCCGCCAAGGCTTAGTCTTTCTCTGTCATTTTTGCGGTGGGAATCGCCATGCGCTGGCAACCCCCGCCACTGCATGAAAACTCGCAGGTGGCCTCGTCTAGGCAATACTGTTTGCAGTTTCCGATGATGCAGTCGGCCTTACAGGTCGATTTTGAAAGGCACGCCACGTGCCCCGGGGCTTCGGAGCTCTCAAAAATACAATGATTGGTACCGTCGCAGGTGCCCCCAGCCTTGAATTTACGCATGGCCAGCGTGGCACTATCGATAGGCGGCACGGTCGTTTTGATGATTCCAGCGCTGTTTACCGTGTGCGATTTTTGACCTTTCGGCTCAGGCTTGGCGTCGACCACGGTCATCTTCGATACAGGTTTGGTCGACGGTCCGGCCGTTTTTGGAACCTCTTCGACTGCTTCAGGCAGATAGAGCGCCAACTCTTCGACTCCTGAGCGCTGTGCAAGCTCCACGTGCTTGGCGGCGAGCATATAGACGATTCCGTTGCCTTCGGGTTCAATCGGAATCACGGGGGCTTCTGGGACGGTCTCGGGGAGTTCATCGTTTCGATAATACAACCCACCGACCGTTGCCCCGATGAAAAGGAATAACGCCAGCAGATTGGGCCAAGACAGCTTATTGGGCTTTGACGAACCTGCGATGCGTTGCGCTGGGCTCGTTCCCGGTCTTGCGACTCGGTTGACCTCGCTGTCGATGCCGAGCGCGACCTTTTGTTCCGATGCTCGCCATGCGTCGAATGCCGGGATGCCGTCGAGCACGTCGATCTCGAGGGTCGACATCTTCAGAGTACGGCGCAGTTCGTCGATCCGTCGCCCGACCACAGTTGCGTTGGTCGGCCGGGTTTCGACGGTCTTTTCGAGCAGCTCCATCACCAAATCTGATACCGGGTCGGGCAGACCGATCGTGTGGTCATGCAGCGGAACGGGGGTCTCTTGAACGTGTTTGAAAAGCAGAGCCAGAGGCGTGTCGGCCCGAAAGGGCAGGGCACCGCTCAACATTTCGTACAGGATCACACCCAAACTATAGAGGTCACTCGCCGACGTGATCCGGAAGTCCTGCGCCTGTTCGGGCGACATATAATGCGGGGTTCCGGTGATCGCACCCGTGGCTGTCAGGCGAGTTTCGGCCGCAATCGCCTGCGCGATACCAAAATCCAGCAGCTTCACCTGGAGCGTGCCTTCGGCGCTCACGGCCAACATCACGTTTTCAGGCTTCAGATCGCGATGAATGATGCCTGCCAAATGGGCCTCAGCAAGGCCCGAGCACATCTGTCGACCGACCTCGAGCGCAAATACTGGCGCCAGCGCCCCGTGTTGACGCATGACGCTGGCGAGCGAATGCCCGTCGACAAACTCCATCGCGATGTACAGAACATCGAGGTCCGGATCGCGCCCAAAATCGACCAGATGAATCACGTTGGTGTGGTGAATATTAGCAAGAACCTGAGCCTCTTGCATGAAGCGGCCCTCGACCAACGGACTGATCACGTCGGCCCGAATCGTCTTCACAGCGACTCT
>JBBKVQ010000175.1:0-7177 GCA_037968515.1 Bradymonadaceae bacterium | reverse complement strand
CACGCGTCCCGATCGCCAATCGCAGCGCGGCTGGAGCCACGCGTACCGAGCGCAGCGAGATGAACATTGCGATTTGTTGCCTTGCGGCACGTTCCCGGCAGGAGTAAAACTCGCCCACGAGGTACATATGGATTGGATGATTACTGGTGGCGTCGTCGGCGCGTTGTTTTTGCTGTGGATTGCGTTGGAGAGCAAGCACTCCCGGTCAGACGGCACGCCCGTCAAACACCATCCCTATCGACAGATCATGTGGTTCATTATGCCACGTCGCGACGACGGACTGGTCTATTTTGACCACTACGTCGAAGTGGAAAAAATCGAAGGGTACCTCAAAGACGTCAATAAGCGCTTCGAATGCACGCTGTCTACGCTGCTCGTGGCTGTCGTTTCACGTGCGTTGGTCCAGAACCCACGCATGGACCGCTTCGTGGTGGGCCACCGGCTCTATCAGCGCAAGCAATCAAGCATTTCGTTTGTGATGAAGCGCAAACGAAAGGACAAGTCCTCGAAACTTGCGACAGTCAAACAGCCCATCGGCCCCGAAGATACGCTCGAGAGTGTCTGCCGCAGCGTTGCCGAGAAGATCTCGGTGGAGCGAACCGACACGAAGACCTACGCCGACAAAGAATACGCGCTGTTCAATCTGCTGCCGCGTCCGTTTTTTCGCGTCGCGTACAGAATCTTCCGCGGACTCGACTACTACAACCTGTTGCCTGCTTCGTTCATCGAAAACGATCCGCTTTACACCAGTATTTTCCTGTCGTTTTTAGGCTCGGTGAATATGAACGCCGGCTACCACCACCTGTTTGAGCACGGCACGTGCCCGCTCTTCATCATGGTCGGAAAGGCCGAAGATCGCGTGGTCGTTGTGGATGGCCAGCCGGTCGTCAAACCATGCCTTCACGTTCGATTCACGTACGATGAGCGAATCGACGACGGTATGACCGCCGGCGACGGCATCTTCGCGATGGCAGGCGCGTTAGAAGAGCCATACGTCCAGCTGGGCTGCGTCAAGGATGATGGCTCCGATCAATACAAGTTTGGTGAGGAACGCCCTCGCCACTGGAAACTGACCTCTGAATGAGACGTCGCGTCTGGAGTGAGTTTTTGCCCTATAACGAGGCGAGCTCTCCACTCACACTCAAGTTATTGGCGGCCCACGGTGTGGAGCCCATCTTTGCCGTCCACGCCGAATCCGACCTCGATGCGCTCGCCGCGACCCTTCGTGCTGCGGGGCAACATAATGTTCAGCCTTGGATCTGGCCACTTCTGGCAAAAGACCACGGATATTGGGCCTGTGAGCAGAACTCGCAGGAATGGGGCGCGCGGGTCGATGAAATCCTATGTTTCTTGGAAGCAGCGCAGGCTCGTCCGGCCGGCGTGGCCGTAGATTTGGAGCCTCCCATACAGGCCGTGACTGCCTTGACTCGTTCGCTTCCTGTGACCGATTGGGCCCGGCTGGTGCGTCGCCACCTTGATCCCCCGCGTTTCGCGCGGAGCGTCGTGGACTGGCAGTCGATCGCTTCGGGGCTTAGGGCACGGGGTTACGAAACGCTTGGAATCACAACTCCGATGGCAGCTCACGACCTGCGTGACGGTCAGCCTGTCTGGCAGGATTTATTGGAAACGCCTTGGATCGACGTGCCGTGGTCCTCGTGGGGGATCATGGCCTATAATTCAATGGTGGCGGGCTACTCCAAAGGTATGCTCACCGTCGATGAAGCGCGAGCCTGTCACCAGCCTTTGCTGGTTCGGGTGGAACAGTCGTTTGGGCCACAGGGCCACGTCTCGCTTGGGCTAACGGGCACCGGCGTCCTTGAAGACGAGTCAGTGTATGCGACCCCTCATGAACTGGCTCTGGACGTCTCGGCCGCAAAAGCTGCCGGAATCACCGATATTGGATTCTTCTGCCTCGAAGGCATCCTTGACCGCGCAGACCCAGAAAGCTGGCTAAAAACCTTCGACGCTCCAGCAGGAACTCCGCCTCGAAGTTGGAAGACTCCCGTGGTTCAAGTTGCCGCCCGCAGCGCGCGGTTTGTGACCAATCGATTACGCGAGCTTGAATTCTAACAGTGATTTCCCTACTAATGCGCGCGTCAATGAATTTGTTAGAGGTAGTCATGAAGCAGTGGTCCTTAGCTTTACTCATCATCTTGTCCGTGGGTTCTGGTTGCAGTGGATGCGACGATGAAACCGTGGGTGGCGGATTACCTGGCGCAGGAGAGGCCTGTGCTGAAGGTGACCTGTGCGATACTGGCCTGATTTGTTATGCCGGTGTGTGCTCAGTTGATGACGATGGCGATGGCATCCCCAATGACTTCGACAACTGCGTCGATGTACCTAATCCCGATCAGGCTGATACCGATGGTGACGGGCAGGGCGACGCGTGCGAACCCGCCGTCATCGACGATAATGACGGCGATAATATCACCGATACTCAGGACAATTGCCCCGGCGTGGCTAATCCCGGCCAGATCGACACCGATGGTGACGGGCAGGGCGACGATTGTGACGACGACGACGACGATGACGGCGTCCTTGATCCCACCGATAATTGCCCGCTGATCCCAAATCCGGACCAAGCAAACCGCAATGCGGATGATACAGGAGACGTGTGTTCGGATCCTGATGGCGACGGAATCACTGACGATTTGGATAATTGTCCAGACGTGAGCAATCCCAACCAGTCCGACCTCGATATGGACGGTATCGGCGACGTTTGTGACCCCGACCGCGACGGCGACTTGGTCAATAACCCTGTCGACAACTGCCCGGACGTCCCAAATCCAGCTCAAGAGGATACCGACGAAGATGGCGACGGCGATGCGTGTGATAACGACACCACTCGCCGTGAAATGCGACCGTTTGATACGAGCTGCCAATACCGGCCACCAGTCGGCGTGTTTGCACCGTCACTGGAGTGGAGCCTTGGTTTCAGCGCTGCCGACCCTTACCCGGACCAGAATCAGGTCATGATGACCCCGATCGTGGTTAATCTGACCGACGACGACAACGACGGTGTGATTGGCACGCGCGATACCCCCGATATTGTTTACGCATCGTTTTCCACAAAAGTTCAGGCCAGCCACGACGAATTGCGTCGCGGAGTCCTCCGCGCAGCCTCGGGTGACGGGGCAGGTTTGCTGTGGTCAGTCGGATCCACGGAGCTTGGCTTGAGCGCCACCGGTGGTGTTCAGCCGGCAGGAAGTGTCGCGGCAGGCGATATCGATGGCGACGGCAAAGTCGAAATCATCACCGGCCTTTGGGATGACGCCTCTGAAACAGGCGGTCTGGTCGCGATCAACAACGACGGAACCGTGCTGTGGACCTCCAGCTACGATATCGCTGGGGTGAAGCAACCTCGGCAATTCAAGTACTGGTGGGGTGGACCTTCAATCGCTGACCTTGATGCGGACGGAACCCCCGAGATCATTCTTGGCGCAGTTGTGTTCAGTCATATCGGCGGCCTGGAATGGGATGCCGTTGATACCCTGCTGACGCGTAACCGCGGTGAGGGCATCAACTGGCCAAGCGGTGATCCTACCAAGACTCTTTACACCGGCCCATTGAGCGTCGTCGCCGACCTTGATGGCGTCAACGACCCGATCTTGAACCGTAAAACGCTCGAGGTGGTTACAGGCCGGACGGCTTACCGTCATAACGGCGCCGTGCTTTGGGAGGCTGACGCTGCACTACCCGATGGTTTCCCTGCGATCGGCGATTTTGACGGCGATGGCAATCCAGAGGTTGTGGTTTCGGCCAACGGTACCGTGCGAATTCATAATGGTCAGACGGGTGCTTTGGTTTGGGGCCCAGTCAATCTGGCGGCTGGCCGCATTGGAGCGCCGACGATTGCCGACTTCACCGGTGACGGGATCCCCGAAATCGGCGTCGCTGGTCGCTCTGCCTACTTTGCACTCCAAGTAGACCTCGCTGTGCCGACACCAACCAAGGTTCAGGCAGTCCTTTGGTCGCATGCCACCCAAGACTCATCTTCAAGCATGACGGGCTCGTCTGTGTTCGACTTCGAAGGCGATGGCCGAGCAGAAGTTGTTTATAACGACGAACTCTTCCTGCGTGTTTTTGACGGTGTGACAGGCGACGTCTTGTATGAACAACCAAACACCTCGTACACAGCGCTTGAAAACCCAGTGATCGCCGATGTCGACAACGATGGTGCGGCGGAAATCATCGTCGGTACCAACGACTTCGAATGCGGGGATGTGTTGATGACCTGCAATAAAGGCTTCACCGGAATCCGAGTATTTGGGGATGCCAATGATAACTGGGTCACGACGCGCCGAATCTGGAATCAGCACGCCTACCACATCAATAATATCAACGAAGACGGCACCGTGCCCACGTTCGAGTCGCCAAGTTGGACTGCCCACAACACCTACCGGTTGAATCAGCAGACCGAACTCAATCCTCAGGCCGCCCCTGACCTGATCCTCGAAGAGCCGCAGGCAAGCCTCGACGGTTGCCTCGCCGTGATTCGGGTATGGGTTACGAACGCTGGCGCTGCCCGCGTCGGCGCTGGAATCCCGGTGTCGTTTTACGCAGACGCGCAGGCAAACGCGTTGCCCATCTACTTGGGGCAGGCCGTTACTCGTTTGCCCTTGGAGCCAGGCGACTCGGAACGAGTCGAACTTCGTGTGACGGTTCCTGCCGGCGGCCCGTACACCTTTATTGCTGTCGCAGATGATGTAATGGGTGCCGGCGGTGTCGGTACGCAGAACGAGTGCAACGAAGACAACAACTCGCTCAATGTCGGCACTCAGGGTGTCTGTACTCCCTGATGCCACAATACGCCTGGGTCGATACGGGCCCGTTTCTTCTGCAGGGCGAGGGAAAAGTCGCTTGCCTGCTAATCCATGGATTTGCAGGCACACCGGCTGAGGTACGACCGCTTGGCGAGTGTCTCGTTGGGCTTGGCATGACTGCGTATGCGCCGGTTTTGCCTGGCCACGCATCGACCTCAGAAGCTCTCTTACGACACACCCGACACGAGTGGGCTCGCACCGTCGAAGATGCTTGGCTCTGGCTCAAAGAGACCCATGAGACCGTGATCGTATGCGGGCTTTCGATGGGCGCACTGATTACTTGTAGGCTGGCGCAGAAACACCGGCTGGACGGTATTGTGCTGATGGCTCCTGCGCTTGTGGCCCGAGACAAACGTTTGCGCTTCGCAGGTGCCTTATCGTTCCTGGCCGATTTTGTGCCCGAAGTCCGTGTGCCCCGCGGTGGCCTCGTCGACCCACGAGCCTGGAAGCAGATGTGGCACTACGAACGCCGCTCGCTTCGCGCGCTTTCGCAACTATACAAGCTACAATTTGACGCCCGGCGGGCACTTCCGACAATTCAGGCGCCAGCATTGATCTTCCATGGGCTCAGAGACATGACCGTGCCCGAACGCAGCGCAACGGAAGTGTTCGAGCGCCTTGGGACCGGCAAAAAACAGCTGATCTGGCTCGAAAACTCGGGGCATTGCTTGTCTGCAGACGGAGAGGTCGGCTTGGTGGCGGACCATATCGCGGCATTCATCGCTTCGAATTCAAAGCATCATTGAGCATCGTTTCGTAGTCCGAACTCAGTGATTGCCACGAAAGGTGGCTCAGGTTCGGTCGAATCAACGGTCGTTTCAACGCAGCCTCGAGATGCTCAGCGAGTGCCCGCGCCTCGCGATCAGCATCGTCGGGATACGACGAGTATCGAGCGCTTTCGGGAAACATCTCTACGTAGCTCAGCCGATCGGGAACAACCGGGACACAGCCCGCGGCACATGCCTCGGCGACTGCGAGGCCTTGAAATTCATGGAGTGCGGTGGACACGACGTGTGTGCTGGTCTGTAGGATCTCTCGGTAGTTCGCCAGAGGTTGGAAACCCACGAAGTCGAGCTGTTCTTTAAATTCCTCGATGCCCTCGTGAATCGAGGCTGGCACTTGCCGAAACGACTGCCCGACCAGAGCGACACGAGGCGTAATCCTGCGGGCTTTCAAGACTCGTAGGGCCGAAAAGAAGCGTTCTGGGGCCTTGTCCCATTCCCACCGATGATTCCAAACCAGCCGTTGAGTTGGCGGCACCAACTTTTCGAAAAAACACTCGTTTTCCAAGGGAACCGGTAAAACCCGCGATCGTTGTTCGAATATCTCGCGAACCAATGGGTGGTGATCAGGCATGCTCTCAATAAACGCGCAGGCTCCATCGATGAACGTGTCTCGATTAAAACGGCTATTGAAGACCAGTGTGTTGGCGGCGGCCGCACTTTGAATCGTTTGTATCAATAGGCGTGCGTCAGGGCGCTGCTCGCGAATCGGATAAGCGAATTGATTTTCGTGAAAATAGCTGACGATCGGCACGTCCGCTAAGGGTCTTACCAAACCACGTAACGCCGCGACGTCCGTCATCGATGTGGTCAACACCAAGTCATAATCCTGGTCCCAAATGCCTTCGATACCCATCGCCCACGTCATTGCAGCTGATCCCGTTCGCCACGAAAACCATCGCGCGGGCAACGTATGAACAAAAAACTCGTGATCGAGGTGTTGAATCAGTCCACGCCGCCAACGGGCATGGCTCTGCGCATCGTAGGCCGAAAGTAACAGGACCTTCACGGTGCTGCTTTGCTCGGAGTGTCGACCGGAGGAAGGGGCTTCAAAGCGACTTGATCGTAGCCAAGCGACTTCGCGACATCCAATGCCTGAACCAACTTCCCGTAAGGAACATCCTTGTGTGCCACGAACTCAAGGGGGCCTCGATCTTCGCGACCCGCCAAATTGGTCTGCAGCATCTCTGCGCTGAACGCGACGCCGTCCATTCGGAACGATCCGTCGGGATACACCAAGACCTGAATAGGCGCCAACGCCGGGGGCGGAGCGGGTTCCTCGACCTTTTCGGGCACAGAGGTGGAATAGAGCGCAGGTGATCCTTCGCTCAAATTCTTTCGGGCTGCCTCACCAGACGTTTTCGAGATCTCTTCACCCGTAGGCACCGTAGGCGCCGGCGCATGAATGCAGGCCGAAAGCAGAGAAACAGCGAGGAGAGTCAGGAATTTCATCGGCATAAACCAAAAAAAAGGGCGGTGTGGTTTCCCAACACCGCCTTCGAAATATGCACCGATCTTAAAGATCAGAGACGAGGTGAGTAGTACTCAACCACGAGCTGCTCTTCGACCTGC